>DASTBQ010000196.1:0-21053 GCA_035711995.1 Acidimicrobiia bacterium
GGAGCGCTCGAAGAGGGTCTCACCCTGATTCGCCGCGAGTACCCGACCGACATCGGTCCGGTCGATCTCCTCTGCGTCGACATCAACCAGGGGACCGTCGCCATCGAGATCAAACGCCGCGGAGAAATCGATGGTGTGGAACAGCTGGCCCGTTACATCGAAAGACTCAATCACGACCCGAGACTCTCCCCGGTTCGCGGCATCTTCGCGGCACAGTCGATCGCCCCCCAGGCCAGGGTGATGGCCGAAGCCCGGGGGATCGAGGCGATCGAGGTCGACTACGACGGTCTCCGGGAGGCAGAGGACATGGCTCTGCGCCTCTTCGAAATCCGCTGATGGCCGATGTTCGACATCGTCTTCTACACGCCTGAGATCCCACCGAATACGGGGAACGCGATGAGACTCGCCGCGGTCACCGGCTGCCGTCTCCATCTCATCGAGCCTCTCGGGTTCGAAATGGAGGACGCCAAGCTCCGTCGCGCCGGTATGGACTACCGGGATCGGGCGACGGTCACCGTTCACCCCAACGTGGAGGGGTGGCGGTCGGCTACCAAACCTGATCGGGTCTTCGCCTTCACCGTCGACGGGGAGCGGCTCTACAGCGACGAGAAGTTCGGTGAGGGCGACTCACTGCTGTTCGGTCCCGAATCGGTGGGGTTACCCGACGAGGTGAAGAACGCAACATGGATCACCCGCCGGCTCCGTCTACCGATGGTCCGCGACGTCCGCTCGATCAACCTTTCGAATTCGGCTGCCATCGTCGTCTATGAGGCTTGGCGTCAGTTGGGGTTTCCCGGGGCCCGATGACGGCTTCATGAGACGAGGAGACGGAACGCGATCGCCTCGGCGAGGGTGGCCCGCTCCAATTGCTCGATGCCGACGTTCTCATTCGGGGCGTGATAGGCGCTGGTGGGGTCGGAGACACCGGTGACCAGGATCGGCGCTTGCGGGTAGAGCTCTTTGAAGGTGGCGATGAAGGGAATCGAGCCCCCGGCACCCATCTCTACCATCTCGTTCTCGAACGCATCGCTGAACGCTTCTCGCCAGGCAGCGACGGCGTGGTTGTCGCTGTCCAGCACGGTCGCGTCCCCACGCTCCTCGTAGTAGAAACTGAGCTCGGCACCCCAGGGGACGTTGGCTTCCAGATGGTTCTTCAATGCCACCAACGCCTTCTCCGTGTCCTGTCCCGGCGGGATTCGCATGCTGACCTTTGCCCTGGCCACCGGGACCAGCTGGTTGATGGCCTCGGCCACCGCCGGAGCGTCGATCGCGAGCACCGACACCGCAGGACGGGTCCAGATCCGCGAAGGCAGCGAGCCGGTTCCGATCAGTTCCAGACTGTCGATGGCTCCGAACTCTTTCCGGATCAAAGCCTCGGGAACTTCGATCGAATTCTCGCCTTCCTCTGAGACCAAACCATCGATTGCCACGTTGCCCTCATCGTCGTGAAGCGTGGCCAGGAGACGGGCTAGTGCCATGAGCGCGTCGGGCACAACCCCACCCGCCTGTCCTGAGTGGACCGCGGAGTGAAGGGTTCTCAGCTCGAGTTTTACCGCCACGATCCCGCGCAGGCTGGTGATGATGGCCGGAGTGTCACGCTGCCACAGACCACCGTCACCGATGACAATGACGTCGGGGGAAATCAGGTCGGAATGTCTCTCCAGGATCTCGGGGAGACCGATTGACCCTGCTTCCTCCTCACCCTCGAAGAAGAGCTGGACACGTACCGGTAGACCTCCGTTTGCGGCGTGAGCAGCAATCGCACCGAGATGCATGACGATCCCCGCCTTGTCGTCGGCCGAACCGCGACCGTAGATGCGCCCATCTCTCTCCACCGGCTCGAAGGGGCCGGTCGCCCACTCTGCGATGGGTCCGGTGGGCTGCACGTCGTAGTGCGCATAGAGCAGGACGGTGGGAGCACCCTCCGGCCCGGGAATCTCGGCATAGACCGCCGGATGTCCCGACGAAGACTCGAGAAGCTGGGCATCTTTGTATCCGAGGTCATCGAGCAGCGTGACGATGGTTTCGCCGGACCTGCGGACCGCACCGGGGTCGAAGCCATCCGCACTCACGGACTCCAGTCGTATCAGTTTGGAGAGGAGCTCTTTGAGGCGTGGCATGTCGGCCGCGACCGCGGCCCTCAGGTCTTCGTGCATGTCAATCAGGCTACCGGTGCCAAGATGTGGCGGTGCTGAGGTTCAGGTTGTTCGGTATGCCGGTGACTGTGAGGACTTCATTCCTGCTGATCGCCGCCTTGATCGGATTCTTCGGTGTCGGGTCCCCGGCGGAGACCGTTGCGTGGATCGTGGTCGTCTTCGTCTCGATTCTCATCCACGAGTTGGGTCATGCCTTCACGGCGAGGATGTACGGGTCATCTGTCGCCATCGAGCTGAACGGATTCGGGGGCCTGACCAGGTGGTCGGCATCTGAGGGTGAATTGACACCGGGCCGCCGTGCCCTGATCGCTGCTGCTGGATCTGCGATCGGGCTTCTCTTCGGAGGCTTGGTATGGCTGGTCGCCGACCAATTCGGCCCCTACGAGCCGCTCGTAGCGTTCATCCTGGAGTCGACGGTCTATGTGAACGTCTTCTGGGGCCTCCTCAACTGGCTCCCGATCCGCCCTCTCGATGGAGGTCATCTCCTCCAATCGCTTCTGGAGAAGGTCGCCCCAAAACGAGGGGAGGTCATCTCCAGGGTCGTCTTCACAGTCACTGCTGCGGCCGCACTCATCGTCGCGATCAGATTCCGCATGATCTTCGTGGCGGTCCTCGCCGGCTGGTTGCTGCTCTCGGAGTTCTCCTTCGGTACGACGAGCGCACGCCCACCTTCCGGTCTACCCACGTTGTCATACGACGACGAGCCGGAACCCGAGACGGACATCGTGCCCGAGCCCGAGGACGTCGACCCTCCATCCCACTAGCGTCCGGTCGAAATGGATTTCGCCTACAGCCCGAGAGTTGAGGATCACCGGGGCCGGTTGCTCGAGTTCATGGACTCGCACGTGTATCCCGCCGAGGAGGTCTACGAGAGGCAGATGGCCGAGGCGGGTGACCCCCATCACCACCCGGGTGTCATCGAAGATCTGAAGAAGGAGGCGCGAGGGAGAGGTCTGTGGAACCTCTTCCTCCCCGACCCTGACGAGGGTGCCGGGCTGTCGGTGCTCGAGTATGCCCCACTCGCCGAGATCACAGGTCGCAGCCCGCATCTGGCCCCCGAGTCGATCAACTGCTCGGCCCCTGACACCGGGAACATGGAGATCCTCCACATGTTCGGCACTCCCGAGCAGAAGGACGTCTGGCTTCATCCCCTGCTCCAAGGGGAGATCAGGTCGTGTTTCTCGATGACCGAGCCCGACGTGGCCAGCTCGGACGCCACCAACATCAAGACACGCATCGAACGTCAGGGCGACGAGTACGTGATCAATGGTCGCAAGTGGTTCAGTTCCGGAGCGGCCTCGTCTCGATGCAAGTTCTCGATAGTGATGGGGGTCACCAACCCCGACGCCGACCGTCACCGCATGCAGTCCATGGTCATAGTCCCGATCGACGCACCTGGCGTCGAGATCGAGCGAGAACCGACGGTCTTCGGGTACCAGGACCGGGGCGGTCATCCCCAGATCCACTTCGACGGCGTTCGGATCCCCACAGACAATCTTCTCGGCGAGGAGGGAGGCGGTTTCGCAATCGCCCAGGCCCGTCTCGGCCCGGGGCGCATCCACCACTGCATGCGTGCCATCGGCGCCGCAGAGCGATGTGTCGATCTCATGGTGCAGCGTTCCCAGGCCAGGTCGGCTTTCGGGAAACCTCTCTCCGAACAGGGGGTGGTTAGGGAGTGGATTGCCAACGCACGAATCCAGATCGAACAGGTCAGGCTGCTCGTGCTCAAGACCGCCTGGCTCATCGACAACGTCGGCGCCAAGGGTGCCCACACCGAGATCGCCGCGATAAAGGTGGCGGCACCCAACCTTCTCACCTCAGTCGCAGACGACGCCATGCAACTCTTCGGTGCCGCCGGCTTCACAGAGGACTGGCCCCTCGCCCAGCTCTACTCGATGGGCAGATGGCTGCGTATTGCAGACGGGCCCGACGAGGTCCATAAACGGTCGGTGGCCCGGGCCGAGTTGGGCCGTCTCGGTCCTGGTGCGGTGCCCGTTCCCTACTCGCGCTGAACCAATCCGCCTGTGTGCTTCGTAACGAACCACACGCAAATGGAGGAGCGACGGGCTAGACCGGGGCGGGAACGAAAATCCTTGATCCTGCGTTTACCTGTGCCCGAGGATCATTGGGGCGACAAGTGATTGACTTGACAGTTACACCGTGGAGGGAAGCGGCCGCCTGTCTGGAAGTCCAGGACGAGGTCAGCTTCTTTCCTGACAAAGAAGATCTGGGCGGGATCGTGAAGGCGAAAGCCATCTGCTCGACCTGCCCCGTTGCCGACGAATGTCTGAGTTGGGCGATCGTGACGAATCAGACAGAAGGTATCTGGGGCGGTCACACCGCCAAGGAACGGAGAAAGCTGCGCCGACGCTGGCTGGAAGACGTCAAGCGGGCGAGTTAGCTCTCGTTCGTCTTGCGTTTCCTCTCCGCCGGTTCGTCGCGGTCCGGGCCAGTCTCTGTGGCCACGTGGACCAGGGAGTCGCCTGAGTTGACGAGTGGTCGCAATGATCGGGCGAGCACCCATCCGCTCTCGGTGGATCTCACCTGCGTCGGTCTGCTCCCGAAGGCGTCGGAGATGGAGGCCACCGTCTCACCTTTGCTGACGTAGTCACCCAGCTTCACCTCGATGTCGGCGATGCCACCCCGACGTGCCCTCATCCATCTCGTCCGGCGGATGAGCGTCGTCGGTGTCACCCGTGGAAGTCGGACATCGATCATCCCCATCGACCGCAGCGTCCGCATGATGCCCAACACACCGCGATCCACAGCTTCGTCGTCGAAACGGTTCGCCTGGCCCCCTTCGTAGAGCAGGACGGTCTTCCCTCTCTCCGCCGCTGCCTGGCGCAGCGAACCGTCACGGAGCTTGGCGTGAATCGAAAAGGGGGCGGCGAAGGCCCGAGCCAGGCGGAGGGTTGTTGCGTCGTCGAGATTCGCCCGGATCTGGGGATGATTTATCCGGTGGTTGGTGGCCGTGTGCAGGTCGAATCCGACTGTGCATTGGTCGACGACCTGTTCCATGAAGAGGTGGGCGAGACGCGCTGCCGTCGATCCCCGGGCCGATCCCGGAAAGGATCGGTTGAGGTCCCTCCGATCGGGCAGGTAACGGGACTGGATGATGAAGCCAAGGGGATTGACGATGGGAACGGCTATCACTGCGCCTCTCAGGTTCTTGGCGTCCAATTCCTTGATGACCCTGCGGATTATCTGTATCCCGTTGAGCTCGTCACCGTGGATCGCCGCCGACAGCCATACGTTTGGCCCGGCCGATCTGCCGTTTATGACCTTGACCGGGAGCGACTCGGTCGCCCCGGTCACCACCCTGGCGAAGGGAAGCTCGATCTGGACCTTCCTCCCCGGTCGCACCGTCACATCACCGACCGTGATCGGATCATTTACCTTCTCAGGTACCAACGTTGTCTTCGATGTACTCGATTATCTGGTCGGCGATGTCCACACCGCTGGCCGCTTCGATCCCCTCCAGACCTGGCGAGGAGTTGACCTCGAGGACCATGGGTCCTTCGTCAGACTGGAGCAGGTCGACGCCGGCGACGGAGAGCCCCATGCTCTTGGCGGCCCGAACCGCGGTCGACCTCTCCGATGGGGTGAGCTTTATCACCTCGGCTTGACCGCCGCGATGGAGGTTGGAGCGGAAGTCGCCCTGTGCACCTTGGCGGCGCATCGCCGCAACGACTTTCCCGCCGACAACGAATGCCCTGATGTCGGCGCCGCCGGCTTCCTTGATGAACTGCTGCACCAGGATGTTGGCGTCGAGTTGCCGGAACGCCCCGATCACCGACTCGGCCGCTTTCTTCGTCTCGGCGAGCACAACACCCAGTCCCTGAGTGCCCTCGAGAAGCTTGACCACGACCGGGGTTCCACCCACCACGTCGAGAAGGCCGTCGATGTCCTGAATGGAGTGGGCGAAGCTCGTTGTGGGCAGTCCGACACCGGAGCGGGAGAGGATCTGCATCGATCGCAGCTTGTCCCGCGATCGACTGATCCCGTCGGAGCTGTTGAGCGTGAACACGTCCGCCATCTCGAATTGACGGACCACGGCTGTCCCGTAGAAGGTGTAAGACGCGCCGATCCTCGGGATGATGGCGTGGGGATGGACCTCCTCGCCCCGATAGAGGACCTTGGGTTTGCGGGCGGTGATATCCATGTAGCAACGGAGATAGTCCACGATCGCCACCTCGTGTCCGCGGACCATGGCCGCCTGTTTCAAACGTGCCGTGGAGTACAACGACGCGCCCCGGGAAAGGATTGCGAGCTTCACGCGTCCTCCCGCCGCGTCGGACGTCCACCCATGTAGCTGTGCCCCGGATCCACGACGAAGTTGCCGCGCAGCGTTCGTCTGCCCAGCAGCATCCTGAAGGTCATCTCGTCTCTCGTCGTCAGATTTATCAGTGCCTCGATCTCTTTGCCGGCCACCACGAGTCTGGTGCGGATGACCGGTCGTCTCTCGGCGCGACCGCCGGGGTTCTTCACCATACGCTCACCGACGACCTCGGCAACGCAGGCCAGAGAAGGCCGTCGTTTTCTCTGGTGAGGATGGATCTGAAATCTGACCATTTGTCGCCCATCTTCAACGTACCGCTCCAGATCGAAGGCATGGAGTGAGGAATTGTCAGCTCCGGTGTCGACCTTCGCCTTGATCTCCTTGACACCCAACTCGGGCAGGGAGACCCACTCCCGCCACCCGATGGTCTTCGGACTCGGCCTCTGCTTGGTCACGGCGCAGCAGGATAGGTCTGTTGTCACGATCTCGCTGTGTCTCCTGTCTCGGGAGCCGAGATCATGAAATCTGATGCTTGACATATCAAGTTTTATTCGCGATACTGCAGGGAGAATCCAAGTGCTCGTCTCACAAGGCGACAAGAAAGCCACACAGGAGGAAAAAGGATGCTCATGCGATTCGACCCGTTCTCGGATTTCGAACGAATCTCCCGTCAGACCGGTTGGGGTGGTACCCAGCGATCGAGTTTCATGTCGGCGGACGCCTACCGCAAAGGTGAGAGGTTCTATCTCCACATCGATCTGCCCGGTGTCGACCCCGACTCGATCGATGTGACGGTGGAGAAGAACACCCTCACCGTCAGCGGCCAACGCAACTGGGACATCGACGGAGAGGACCAGGTGCTCCTCAACGAGCGTCTCACCGGGTCGTTCTCCCGTCAGTTCTTCCTCGGAGAAAGCCTCGACACCGATGCAATCGAGGCTGGATACGACCACGGTGTCCTCACGTTGGTCATCCCGATCGCAGAAACCGCCAAGGCTCGAAAGATCGTGGTGAACTCCACCCCTGAGGCCATCGGCGCCTGACGGCCGAGAATCAGCCCAACCGAGAGCCTCGACCGCAGCGAGCGAAACATGCGGTCGTGGCTCTCGTCGCGTCCGGGGTAGCCTCGCCCCATGGCCCAACAAGTGATCCCATTCAAGAAGGCGCTGGAGTCGCTGGCCAGTGACGAGCGATATGCCGAGGTCTTTCGTCACGAACATCTCAGCGCCGGCATCTACGCGCCTCACGAGAGCGATGACCAGGACAGCCATGACCAGGACGAGTTCTATGTGGTGATGAACGGTTCAGGTTTCGTGGCGATTGGCGATGAGCGCCAACCCTTCGGCCCCGGCGACCTCATATTCGTTTCGGCTGGCGTCAGCCACCAGTTCCAGGACTTCACCCCCGATTTCGCGGTGTGGGCGATCTTCACAGGAGAGGGCCCCGCCGAAATCTGATCGAGGTGGTCCTAGAGTTCGGTCCACGATGGCGAGGCACAGCAAGAAGATCCCAGCCTGGCTACTCGGTCTGATCGTGGCAGTCGCGCTCACCGTCGTGGTCCTGGTCGTGGCCAACACTCTCGGATTCGGTGACGACCCGGTGGTGGAATCGGCGGGTCTGATCCGGGGTTGATGAAGCCTTCCGACATGCCGGCGGCGGAGGTCGAGATCGACGTCGGTCTGGTGAGGGCACTCGTGGCAAAGCAGTTTCCGGACCTCGCCACCAACCCCGTGACCCTCCTCTCCAACGGGTGGGACAATGCGTCGTTCCGTTTGGGTCCCCATTTGATCGCTCGTCTGCCCCGTCGTGAGATGGCGGTATCTCTCATCGAGCACGAATTTCGTTGGCTCCCGATCCTGGCCCCGTCCCTTCCCTTACCGGTCCCCGTGCCAGAGCATCTGGGTAGACCAGGGGAGGGCTACCCCTGGCCATGGTTGATTGTTCCTTTTCTCCAAGGCACACCGGCCGCCCTGGCAGATCACGTCGACCTCTCTGTGTGTGCCCCATTGCTGGCGTCGTTCCTCGCGGCACTGCACAGGCCGGCTCCTCCCGACCATCCGGTCAACCCCTACCGAGGGACACCACTGGCAGCAAGGGACGAAGCCCTCCGAGAACGTCTTCCCCTCCTAGACCGTCAGGAGAGGGATGTGGTCACCCGTCAGTGGGAGGTGGCGCTGACCGCTTCCCAGCACCCTGGTCGACCCGTGTGGATACACGGTGACCTACATCCGCTCAACGTGCTCGTAGAAGGTGGCGCTGTCTCCGGGATCATCGACTTCGGTGACATCACGGCCGGCGATCCTGCAACCGACCTCGCCATCGTCTGGAGCCTCCTCGCTTCGGCTCAGGATCACTTCTGGTCGGTGTACGGCGAAGACGAGTCGCTGCGTCTTCGTGCCCGCGGATGGGCGATCCATCTGGGCCTCGCCTATCTGGCCAACTCCGCCGACAACCCCGTGATGGAGAGGATCGGCCGGGTCACCATCGATGCAGTGATCGCGGGTTGATCAGTCCTGTTGCGGAATCGGGTTGCCGCTGCAGTCGAGCCCGTCGCCGGGTCGATAGTTGGCGAAGATGGTGTCTATCTCCACCCGGCCATCGGAGAAAGTGCGCTGCCGGTCTATCTCGGAGTGTGTGCACTGGTCGCGTGATGAGATGCGTTGCCCCAACTCGGTCACTTCCACGTTCTTCGTCGAGTAGAGCGTCACCGTGATCGACGTGTCGGTGTAGGTCGGCCAGATCAGCACCGGGTGATCTGTTGAGTTCGTGATCACCAGGTCGGGGCCCGGCATCGACAGGGTGGCCTCACGACCGTAGGGGTATCTGGAGAAGTAGATCGAGTGGCTCTGGTACTCGTCGAGGTCGAGCCCCCCGAAGAACGCGGCATTGAACAGTGTCGTGATGAACTGGGACACCCCACCACCCAACTCCTCGGTCATGTAGCCACTACGGATGGCGCCGGCGGAGACGTAGCCTTTCTCGCGGGTGCGGGGGCCGACGTAGTCGTTGATCGACAGTGTCTCGCCGGGTATCAGATATTTTCCCCTGAGGAAGTCGGCCATCGTCTGGATGTTCGTGACGCGGCTCTCACAGCAGGGGTGGTTAGTCGTGAACTCGGCGACGGGTTCGGTGATCAGGGAGCCATCCGCCCAGGCGACGGCTGTTGGGTCGTCATTGGGTCGTGGTTCCAGGGTGTAGAACGTACGCCCGCCTGCGAGGTACTGGTCGGCGGCGGTCTCCACCGACTCAGCGGCACAACAGACGGGAGCGGGCTGACCGACCGTCTCCACCTCGACCGTCCCGTCGACCACAGATAGAACCGGTGGCACGAACTGCCCAATCGGCTCGGGAAACGCCGCCTCGATCTCGTCATGGAGACCCTCGATGTCCAACGAGACGGAAATCTCACCGTTCTCAACCGCCGATCGGAGAAGGTTGCGCATCTTCCCCGCAGAGAGCTGTGCGGTGTGATCACCCACAACGGCGAGGAAGCCAGGCCGGGTCATCTCGTTCAGACCCAATGCAGCTTCCCGTGCGGCCTCGTCACTGACGGTTGGTGGCACGTCCACGAGGGTGGCTTCGATGGCAACCGGGCCACCGGCGATCTCCGCGTCGGCGAGGTCGTCGACGACAGAGGCCACATCGATGCCGGTCCCGTTTGTTCCCGGGATCACATACATGTAAGAAGCGTCGCTGTTGGTCAGCTCGGGCTCGATTGGATCCTCGAGAACGAAGTCCTCCTGGATCAGTCGTTCGGTGGCTTTGGTCACGTCGAGTGCGAAGTGATCTCTGATCGTGATCGGTTCGAACGGGGTAGCGACCCACAACTTGAACTCGGACCAGATGCCGTTGCCGTGGCGGGCGGCGACGACGTCGGCGAGCGTGTCCTGGAAGAGGTAGACGTAGCCCGCCTCCTCCGCACTCATCACCACTTCGCGCTCGCCGAGATCGATGATGACCGGAGTGGCCAGGAATTCGTTCCGTCTCGCTTCCACCTCAGCGGCGGCATCGTCAGTGCTGAGCCCTGACACGTCGATGCCTGCGAACCTGACGTTGGGCGCGATCTCGTCACCTTCGCTGGCCACGTGTGTGGTCCAGGCAAAGGCGGCTATCAGCAGTGGGATCAGCAGAGATGGGAGGACCCACAGCCAACCGTTCGAATCCTCACGGTGTCTGGCCATGCGGAGAACATCGTACGGAGACTCCTGCGCAATCCCTGCGTTTCATACCGGATAGGTCTCTGGACACTTTGCGGTCAGATATGGTTGACGGTGTTCGCGACTGTGCGATAGAGTGAGCGACGAGCCTCAGGGCTCCGAACCGACTCGTTGAACAAGGTCACCGTGAGGTGCCCGAATGGTCAACGGGATGGTTCTACAACCGATTGCTCCGATTGGGGACATGCTTTCGCGTGTGTTAGCATGTCCTTTCTTGCGTTACTCCCCGACCATTCACCACCTCAAGGAGGCACCCCTTGACTTCGCGCGTGGCTGAGCGGTTTTCCTTCGGGAAGATCCCCGAAGTTCTGCCGCTTCCCAACCTGCTGGCTGTCCAGCACGAGTCTTTCCAATGGTTTCTCGACGAGGGTCTCCGTGAGATCTTCGAAGAGATCAGTCCCATCGAGGACTTCACGGGCTCACTCGCCCTGGAACTGACCGACCATCGCTTTGGCGAACCGCAGATGACCCTCGAAGAGGCTCAGGAGCGTGACGCCAACTACGCACAACCGCTGTTCGTAACCGCTCGGTTCATGAACCGAGGCACCGGTGAGATCAAGGAGCAGCAGGTGTTCCTCGGCGACTTCCCGATCATGACCGAGAAGGGCGTGTTCGTCATCAACGGCACCGAGCGGGTAATCGTCTCCCAGCTCGTCCGGTCGCCGGGCATCTACTACGACGTCACGAAGGACAAGACGTCGGACAAGCTGATCTACTCCGGGAAGATCATTCCCGGCCGCGGTGCCTGGCTCGAGTTCGATACCGACAAGAAGGACACGATCGGTGTCCGTGTCGACCGCAAACGGCGCCAATACGTGACGGCGTTCCTCAAGGCACTCGGGATCGCAGAGACCGACGAGGAGATCCTCGAGATGTTCGGTCACGCCGAGTCGATCAAGAACACAATCGAGAAGGACACCAACGCTGACAAAGAGGAGGCGCTTCTCGATCTCTATCGCAAGCTCCGACCCGGTGAGCCCACGACTGTGGAGTCGGCACGTGGTCTGATCCAGACCCTCTTCCGCAACACCAAGCGCTACGACCTGACTCGGGTTGGTCGATACAAGATCGCCCAGAAGTTCGGTGAGGACTCCCCCAAGGACTACCGAGCGGAGGGTCTCCAAATGCTGCGCGACGAGGACATCGTCGACGCCATTCGATACCTGGTTGCCCTCCACGCCGGCCAGGCCACCATGAAGACGCACAAGGGCAACGACATCGGGATCTCAACCGACGACATCGACCACTTCGGCAACCGCCGGATCCGCACGGTCGGCGAGCTGGTCCAGAACCAGGTCCGGGTAGGCCTCACTCGTCTCGAGCGGGTAGTCCGGGAGAGGATGACCACCCAGGACCCCGATGCGATCACACCGCAGAGCCTGATCAACATCAGGCCCGTCACCGCCGCGATCAAAGAGTTCTTCGGCACGAGCCAGCTGAGCCAGTTCATGGACCAGCCAAACCCGCTGGCCGGCTTGACCCATCGTCGTCGTCTCAACGCCCTCGGGCCTGGCGGTCTCAGTCGTGAGCGCGCCGGCTTCGAAGTCAGGGACGTCCATCCCTCTCACTACGGTCGTATGTGCCCCATCGAGACGCCGGAGGGCCCGAATATCGGGCTGATCGGATCGCTGGCCTGTTACGCAAGGGTCAACGACTTCGGTTTCATCGAGACCCCGTACCGCAAAGTCGAGAACGGCGTCGTCAGCTCCAAGGTCGACTATCTGACCGCCACCGAGGAAGAGCGTTACGTCATTGCACAGGCGAACGCCCCTCTCAAGGAGGACGGCTCGTTCCAGAACAAGCGTGTCCTCGTGCGTCGGGCGGGTGGAGAGGTGGAATACGTCGAGCCGAAGAGCGTCGACTACATGGACGTCTCACCGAAGCAGATCGTCTCGGTATCGACTTCTTTGATCCCGTTCCTCGAGCATGACGACGCAAACCGCGCCCTGATGGGCTCGAACATGCAACGTCAGGCAGTCCCGCTCCTCACCGCCGAGTCTCCGCTGGTAGGTACAGGTGTCGAGGGCCGGGCCGCCCAGGACTCCGGAGACATGGTCGTCTCACCCGTCGAGGGTGAAGTGGTCGAGGTCACAGGTGACGAGATCGTGGTCAAGGAGAAGGAGACCAACAAGAAGCACTCCTTCCCGCTCGACAAGTTCAAGCGGTCGAATCAGGGCACCTGCATGAACCAGAAGCCGGTCGTCTCCGAGGGCGACAAGGTGAAGGTCGGGGACGTTCTGGCAGATGGTCCGTCCACCGAGGCGGGGGAACTCGCCCTGGGGCGGAACCTGCTCGTGGCGTTCATGCCCTGGCAGGGTCACAACTACGAGGACGCCATCATCATCTCCGAGCGCCTCGTCAAGGACGACGTCTTGACCTCGATCCACATCGAGGAGCACGAGATCGACGCCCGTGACACCAAGCTCGGAGCCGAGGAGATCACCCGGGACATTCCCAACGTACCCGAGGAGGTTCTTGCCAACCTCGACGACGAGGGGATCATCAGAGTCGGAGCCGAAGTCGGCCCAGGCGACTACCTGGTGGGCAAAGTCACCCCGAAGGGGGAGACCGAGTTGACTCCCGAGGAGCGATTGCTCCGGGCGATCTTCGGTGAGAAGGCCCGCGAGGTCCGTGACACGTCCCTCAAGGTTCCGCATGGCGAGACCGGCAAGGTGATCGCGGTGAAAGTGTTCAAGCGTGAGGACGGATATGACCTCAGCCCTGGGGTCAACGAACTGGTTCGCATCTACGTCGCCACCCAACGCAAGATCTCCGAAGGTGACAAGCTGGCCGGTCGTCACGGCAACAAGGGCGTGATCTCCAAGGTGCTGCCCGAAGAGGAGATGCCTTTCCTCGCCGACGGCACCCCTGTCGACATCATCCTCTCCCCGCTAGGTGTCCCCTCCCGGATGAACCTCGGTCAGGTCCTCGAGACACATCTCGGCTGGGCTGCGGCACAGGGTTGGGAGCCGTTCACCGGAGCCTCTCCGGCCGCTGTCGGGACCAAGCCATGGACCAGGACGGCCACTCCGGTCTTCGATGGCGCCCGTGAGGACGAGATCATGCAGGTGATCTCCTCCGCCCACCCCAATCGTGACGGTGAGCGTCTCGTGGGTGAGGATGGGAAGGCGACCCTCTACGACGGTAGGACCGGTGAGCCCTTCGACACCGACGTGACGGTGGGCTACATCTACATGCTGAAGTTGGTCCACCTCGTTGACGAGAAGATCCACGCTCGTTCGACCGGCCCCTACTCGATGATCACCCAGCAGCCGCTCGGCGGCAAGGCCCAGTTCGGTGGCCAGCGCTTCGGTGAGATGGAGGTCTGGGCCCTCGAGGCCTATGGCGCCGCCTACGCACTCCAGGAGCTGCTGACCATCAAGTCCGACGATGTCCAGGGCCGTGTCAAGGTCTACGAGGCCATTGTCAAGGGCGACAACATCCCCGAGCCGGGCATCCCGGAGTCGTTCCGGGTGCTGGTCAAGGAGATGCAGAGCCTCGGTCTCAACGTCGAGATGCTCTCCGCCGGTGAGGAAGTCGAGCTCCGCGAGCTCGAGGAGGACACCTACCGGTCGGTGGAGACGCTTGGCATCGACCTGAGCCGTCCCGAAAGACCTGACTCGGAATAGCGGTCCGTTGTCCTTTGTAGTCGAACCAACGAATTTGAACACGGGGCGGCAGTCTCGGCGGACCGGCGGCTGTTTGGCCGTCGGATCCACCTTGGCCCGCCCCCGTGAGGTTGATCCCCGGAAGGAGATGATGGCGGACGAGAGGGAACTCTCGGCCAAAGTCCGCCGATAAGAATATGGCTCAGCAGATCTTTGATGAACTGAGAATCGGCCTCGCCTCCAGTGACCAGGTCCGCGCCTGGTCGTACGGAGAGGTGAAGAAGCCGGAGACAATCAACTACCGCACCCTTCGTCCCGAGAAGGAGGGTCTCTTCGACGAGCGCATCTTCGGTCCCCAGAGGGACTGGGAGTGCTACTGCGGCAAGTACAAGCGGATCCGCTACAAGGGGATCATCTGTGAGCGCTGTGGTGTCGAGGTGACCCGATCCAAGGTGCGCCGTGAGCGCATGGGCCACATCGAGCTAGCCGCTCCGGTCACCCACATTTGGTTTTTCAAGGGCGTTCCCAGCCGTCTCGGCTACCTGCTCGACATGTCGCCGAAGGAGCTGGAGAAGGTGATCTACTTCGCCAGCTACATCGTCACGTCCGTGAACGACGAGAGCCGCCAGAAGGACCTCCCCGAACTCGAAGCCGCCATGGGCGACGAGATCGAAGTCGTGAAGAACGAGTTCAGCGAGTGGCACGAGGTCCGTCTCGAGGCCCTCGAGGACGAGCTCGAGCGTATGGAAGAGGGTGGCGCCAAGACCCAAGAGATCAACGCCCGCCGCAAGGAAGTCGAGAAGGAGATCAAGGAGCGCCAAGAACGCACCAATCGTGAGATCGAGCTGATCGAAGAGGCCTTCAGCACTTTCCGCACCATGGGGCCGAAGCAGCTGATCGAGTCCGAGCAGCTCTGGCGTGAGATCTACTTCAGGTACGCCGACTACTTCGAGGGCGGCATGGGTGCGGAGGCAGTGAAGACTCTGCTGGGCTCGCTCGACCTCGACGCAGAGATGGAGCGTCTCGAGGACAACCTCGGCGGGTCGTCACAGCAGCGGCGTCAGCGCGCCACGCAGCGGATGAAGGTGGTCAAGCCCTTCTGGGAAGGCCAGAACCGTCCCGAGGACATGATCTTGGAGACCGTTCCTGTGATCCCGCCGGACCTGCGCCCGATGGTGCAGCTCGACGGTGGCCGCTTCGCCACCTCCGACCTGAACGACCTCTATCGCCGGGTGATCAACCGCAACAACCGTCTGAAGAGACTGCTCGACCTCGGTGCTCCCGAGATCATCGTCAACAACGAGAAGCGGATGCTCCAGGAGGCCGTCGACGCCCTCTTCGACAACGGTCGACGTGGTCGTGCGGTGACCGGACCAGGCAACCGTGCCCTCAAGTCGCTCTCCGACATGCTCAAGGGCAAGCAGGGCAGGTTCCGTCAGAACCTGCTGGGCAAGCGTGTCGACTACTCGGGGCGTTCGGTGATCGTGGTCGGGCCGCAGCTCAAGCTGCATCAGTGTGGTCTGCCCAAGATCATGGCTCTCGAGCTGTTCAAGCCCTTCGTGATGAAGCGGCTGGTCGATCTCGACCTCGCCCAGAACATCAAGGCGGCGAAGCGGATGGTTGAGCGTCAGCGCCCCCAGGTGTGGGACGTCCTCAGCGACGTCATCCAGGAGCACCCCGTGCTTCTCAACCGTGCGCCGACGCTGCACCGTCTCGGTATCCAGGCTTTCGAGCCGGTGCTGGTCGAGGGTAAGGCGATCCAGATCCACCCACTCGTCTGCGAGGCGTTCAACGCCGACTTCGACGGTGATCAGATGGCAGTCCACCTCCCGCTATCCGCGGAGGCACAGGCCGAGGCCCGGGTTCTCATGTTGTCCTCGAACAACGTGTTGTCCCCGGCTTCGGGTCGTCCCATCGTGACTCCGTCCCAGGACATGGTCATCGGCATCTACTACCTGTCCGAGCTCGTCGAGGACGCCAAGGGCGCCGGAAGGACTTACGTCGACATCGATGAGGCAACCATGGCCTACGAGATCGGCGAGTTGTCGCTCCACGCTCCGATCAAGCTGCGGCTCGGAGATGTCGCAGGTTCCCCAGAGCTGCATCTCGATCTCAAGCAGACTCTGAAGGGTCTCACCAACGACGAGCCTGTGGACCCCAAGGGCCTCACTGAGACCACCTTGGGTCGAGCGACGTTGAACACCGTCCTCCCGGAGGACTTCCCCTACATCAACTCGGTGGTGATCAAGAGCGACATCAAGCTTCTGGTCGAGACGATCATCGAGCGGTACCCCCGTTCGGCGGTGGCGACCACACTCGACGGCATCAAGGAACTCGGGTTCAAGTTTGCCACACGGGCCGGGCTCACGATCGCCCTCGACGACGTCAGAACCCCCGGTGACAAGGCCGAGATCCTCGCCGAGTACGAGGAGCGAGCCGAGAAGGTGCAGAACCTCTTTGCCAAGGGTGTCGTGACCGACGACGAGCGTCGTCAGGAGCTGATCGAGATCTGGACCGAGGCAACCGAGAAGGTGACGGATGCCATGAAAGCCGGCTTGAAGAACGAGCAGTTCAACTCGCTCGACATGATGGTCGGCTCCGGGGCCCGTGGGAATATGATGCAGGTCCGTCAGATCGCCGGTATGCGTGGTCTGGTGGCCAATCCCAAGGGTGACATCATCCCCCGACCGATCATCTCGAACTTCCGAGAAGGTCTGTCGGTACTCGAGTACTTCATCTCGACACACGGTGCCCGTAAGGGTCTCGCCGACACCGCTCTGAGAACAGCCGACTCCGGTTATCTCACACGTCGTCTGGTCGACGTCTCTCAGGAGATGATCGTCACCGAGGACGACTGTGGTACCGACCGCGGCATCGTCATCCGGGTGGTCGATGACCGTGGGACCAAGATCCGCAACCTACGTTCTCGCATCTATGGGAGGGCGCTCGCCGAGGATCTCAAGGAGGAGACCGACAAGGGTGGCCATGCCCTCGTTGCCACTGAGGACGATGAGAAGCTCCGAGAGGGGACGATCATCGGCACCAAAGAGCTTCACGCCGTCGAGGACGCCAATGTCGAGTCCGTGAGGGTCCGGTCCCCGCTCACTTGTGACACCCGTGGCGGTGTCTGCCAGACGTGCTACGGCCTGTCACTTGCCACCGGACGTATCGTCGAGGCGGCCGAAGCGGTGGGCATCATGGCTGCTCAGTCCATCGGTGAGCCGGGAACCCAGCTCACCATGAGGACCTTCCATACCGGAGGCGTCGCCGGCGAGGACATCACGCATGGCCTCCCCAGAGTCGTCGAGTTGTTCGAGGCCCGGACTCCCAAGGGAAAGGCGGTTCTCAGCGAGATCGCCGGAACTGCACGGGTCATCGACGACGAGGAAGGCCGCCGAATCGTGGTCACAAAGGGCGACGACGAAGTCGTCTACCCGATCTCGAGGTTTGCCAAGCTCCGATTCCAGGAGACTGCAGAGGTGGAGGCCGGAACTCAGCTCACCGAGGGTCCCTTGGATCCGAAGGAGGTGCTGGTCATCAGGGGCGTGCGCGCCACTCAGCAGTATCTGGTCGACCAGGTGCAGGAGGTGTATCGCTCACAGGGTGTGGAGATCCACGACAAGCACATCGAGATGATCGTTCGTCAGATGCTGCGTCGAGTGAGAGTGGTTTCTCCCAATGATTCGGACTTCCTGCCGGCGGCTCTCATCGACGACCAGACTTTCCGCGACACAAATCGGGAACTGGTCAGCGAAGGCAAGAAGCCGGCCGAGGGTCGTCCCGAACTGATGGGCATCACCAAGGCCTCGCTGGCCACCGAGTCGTGGCTGTCCGCCGCCTCGTTCCAGGAGACCACGAAGGTGCTCACAGATGCGGCGATTCAGAACCGCTCCGACTTCATGAGAGGTCTCAAAGAGAATGTCATCATCGGGAAGCTGATCCCGGCCGGCACGGGTGCCGACCAGTACCAGGCGCTGCAGCCGTCCCTACCCGGCGCCACCACTGTGGCAAGCCTGGGCATCCTCGGCGACGGCAACGGGTCGAGTTCTGGTGACGATGGTCTCCCCGAAGACCCTGCAGAGTGGTTGGCCTCCCTGGGCGGCAACTCCTCCTCCGACGAGGAAGAGTAGGGCCCTCACGTACGAGAGTCACGGGGTCGCTTCGGCGGCCCCGTTTCTATTACGGGTCCAGCGACCTACCCGGATGGAAGGCGAGCGCTCCAGGACTCGATATCGTCGCCTACGGAAGTCCTGACGAGACCGACCGGTGCGCCATCCCGATGTCGGTGGGCACATCGGGGTCCCGGCACCGCACAGACTCGTCGGATCCAGGGAGGGATCCGGACAGGGACCGACTTGCGGTCCCTGTCCAGTCACCCGGGGCGAGATCGTTGACTACATGGGCCTTTGACCACTAATTTGCGGTTGGGACCGGGCCAGGAGGAAAGGATCCTGCATCTTGCCCGAGTCCCTGGGGAGAGACAGTCTCAGTCCGAGTGACCTGGCGAATCAGGTCGCCCGCCACATCGCAGAAACCGCCGCACCGTCTACGTCGTCGTGGCTGAGGGACAGCGTGCTGCTGGGGAGACTCATCTCTGGCACCGTTCTCGCCGGGATGGTCGCTGTCCTGGTCGGCGGCACCTACTTCGGAGTCAACTGGTTGGCAGGAAGGGCGCCGGCAGCCGCTGTCGATGTCTTGAGTCTCGAAGTTGCATCTGATTCGTCTCCAGACGGTGATACCACGACGATCGTTCAAGAGGTTTCCGGCGTCGCTGAGGTGACGACTGCACCCGCACCGCCATTCGCTGCCGAGTTCCCGGGGACCCTCTTGGGTCCGTCCGACCCACCGGGCACTACCGGTGCGACCATCCCGTTGACAGAGATTCCACGCCTCCCGCCACCTCCACCTGTCGTTGCGCCGACCATGCCCTCGATCCCGGCGCCGCCGTCGACCACACCGACGACGTCCCCTGCGGTGACACCGACATCTGGAGGGGGACCCGGCACCACTACCACGGTCGCCACCACCACTTCCTCCGAACCGGCGTCAACAACGACCACTGTCGAAGCGACCACCACCACTTGCCGTGGAAACAGTGGTGGCGGAACCGGCATCGGACCTTGTGGACCTTGAAAGGAAGCTGTGTCGACACTTCGGCGTTCAACCCGAGACCTGGTAGCTGACATGGTTGGCAGGTCGTAACGGCTGAATTTGGTACGCGCGACGACACACGCGTAGAATCTGTGCTGGTCCTCAGCCCCGTCGTCGCGGGCGCCCGAGGACAGACGGACCCTCCCGGTCCGTTACGCAAGGTTTCACAAGCAGAAACGGCGTTTGCCCATGCCTAGGAATGTGGGTGAGCCGCTTTCTCGCAAAGAGGAGCACAATGCCGACGATCGAGCAGCTTGTCCGCGAGGGCAGGAAGCCAAAGAAGAAGAAGGCCAAGACCGCAGCCCTCGCCGGCGCACCGCAACGGCGCGGGGTGTGCACCCGTGTCTACACCATCACCCCGAAGAAGCCCAATTCGGCGCTTCGCAAGGTGTGTCGCGTCCGGCTCTCTTCCGGGATCGAAGTGACCGCCTACATCCCCGGTGAAGGTCACAATCTCCAGGAGCACAGCATGGTGCTGGTCCGTGGTGGTCGTGTGCGCGACCTTCCCGGTGTTCGCTACAAGGTCATCCGGGGCACGCTAGACGCCGCCGGTGTCAGCGCCCGCAAGCAGGCTCGGTCTCGCTACGGATCGAAGAAGGGCTCCTGATGCGCCGCGCTCCCGCTCAGAAGCGTTCTGCCGAGCCAGATCCGGTGTTCCGAAGCGTTCTGGTCAGCCAGGTCATCAACAAGATCCTTCTCAAGGGTAAGAAGGACCTGGCCCGCTCCATCGTCTACGACGCATTGGAGACGATCGAACAGCGCACGAGTCAGGACCCGACGGTTGTCCTCAAGAGGGCCGTCGACAACATCCGGCCCTCGGTGGAAGTTCGCTCCCGGCGCGTCGGTGGTAGTTCCTATCAGGTTCCTGTTGAAGTCCCGCAGCGCAGGCAGAACTCGCTGGCCATTCGCTGGTTGATCAACTACGCCCGTCAGCGGCGCGAGCCCACCATGTCGCTGCGTTTGGCCAACGAGATCCTCGACGCGTCCAACAACACCGGCGCCGCGGTGAAGCGCAAAGAAGATGTCCACAAAATGGCGGAGTCCAACAAGGCATTCGCCCACTACCGCTGGTAGGAAGATTCACAACCAAGGCAGTTTGCACAGCGAACTGCAACCTGCGCACGAAGTGAGCAGGCAGCGTTCCGCAAGGCGACCCTAAAAGCTCGGGTCCGAACCGTCGGGACGATGAGGGCGGCTCCACGAGGGAGCCGCGTTCTGAACTGAATAATGAGCTGGAGTATTAGAAGAGAAATGAGCAACGACAACGCGCTGCATCACCTACGCGAGGTGCCGCTGAGCCGAACCCGGAACATCGGGATCATGGCGCATATCGACGCGGGCAAGACGACCTTGACCGAGCGCATCCTCTACTACACCGGCCGTAACTACAAGATCGGCGAGGTCCACGAAGGCGCCGCCACGATGGACTGGATGGAGCAGGAGCAAGAGCGCGGCATCACTATCACCTCCGCCGCCACCACCTGTCTTTGGCACGACCACCTGATCAACATCATCGACACGCCGGGCCACGTCGACTTCACGGTCGAGGTGGAGCGGTCCCTTCGCATCCTCGATGGCGCCGTTGCAGTCTTCGACGGGGTCGCCGGCGTCGAGCCACAGTCGGAGACGGTTTGGCGTCAGG
>DASTBQ010000197.1:0-51334 GCA_035711995.1 Acidimicrobiia bacterium
GACTTCACCAACCCGGGAGTCTGTGCCCGGGCGTGTCAACAGTGCGGTCCCCCCGATCACCACAGCAGTGTCCTCGACGAACACGCAGTCGGGATATCGATCGTCGGCCGGGATGGTGGTCACCTCGTAGCCGGCCCGTTCCAGGTGCCCCCGGTATGCGGCGTGCTGTTCTCTCGCCAGGGCCACGTCGGGTGGCCGACCCCTGTCCGATATGACAGCTCTGTCGAACGTGGCTGAGACTTCGCGGACGACTGCTCTGTCCATGGACGGATCGTATCCGGCGAGAAACACTCGGTTTCTCCGACGCGGGCGGACCTGATCAGTCTAGGTTCGGGCCGCTTCGCGACCGCGTGAGTCGCGGACAGGAGGAGAGATGACTGACACGAAGGAGCGGACCCCGGCTCCACCGTCCGGTGGGGGCCCGTCCGGGTTCGACTCGTACTTCAAGCTGAGCGAGAGAGGTACTTCGGTCGGGACCGAGGTGAGAGCCGGCCTTACCACCTTCTTGGTGATGGCCTACATCATCTTCGTGAATCCGAGCATCATCGCCGAGCCACTCGGCTTCGATGGTGGAGCCGTCGCCGCGGCCACCGCCTTGGTAGCTGGTTTGCTCACGATCCTCATGGGCGTGGTCGCCAACGTCCCGATTGCGATGGCGGCTGGTCTCGGCATCAACGCTGCTGTGGCTTTCGGCCTCGTACTCGGAGATGGCTTGACACCGGAGGGGGCGATGGGTGTCATCGTCCTGGAAGGGCTGATCGTGACCGCGCTCGTCCTGGTCGGGCTCAGGGAGGCGATCATGCATGCCGTCCCGATGGCCCTGAAGCGGGCAATCGGTGTAGGTATCGGTCTGTTCATCCTGTTCATCGGGTTCGTCAACGGCGGATTGATCGCCGGGACCGGGGCTCCCGCCGCACCCGTCGGGTTCGTGTTTCCAAACACTCCTGGTGCCTGGGTGACTTTGATCGGTCTGGGACTGACCGTGCTTCTCTACGCGAGAAAAGTCCCGGGGTCGTTGATCATCAGCATCCTGGCAACGACGCTGATCGCGTTGCTCTGGGACGTGGCGTCGGTGCCTGAGAACTTCTCGGTGACGCCCAGCTTCGACACACTCGGGGCGTTCGACCTGGGCAACGTCTTCGACCAGCTCGGAGTGGTAGCGGCGTTGTTGACGATCTTCAGCTTCATGCTGACCGACTTCTTCGACACCATGGGCACCGCCACGGCAGTAGCAGAACAGGCAGACCTCGTGGATGAACAGGGCAGGGTCGAAGGGATCGGCAAGCTGCTTTTCGTCGATTCGATCGGTGCCGCCGCTGGCGGCGCGGCCGGGATCAGCTCGAACACGTCCTACATCGAGAGTTCCGCCGGTGTTGCCGAAGGAGGACGGACCGGTCTCACCTCGGTCGTGGTCGGAGTCCTGTTCCTGATCGCGATCTTCCTTTCACCGTTGGCGGGGATCGTTCCCCCGCAAGCCACTGCGCCAACGCTGATCCTGGTCGGGTTCCTCATGGCCGGCTTGATCAAAGGCATCGACTTCGAAGATCTCGACGAGGGGTTCCCCGCCCTGCTCGCCATCGTTCTGATGCCCCTGACGTTCAGCATCACGGTCGGGATCGGGGCCGGATTCGTCATGTACACCTTCATCAAGGTGGTAAAAGGCAAGGCTGGAGAGGTTCACCCGCTGATGTGGGTGATCTCGATCTCGTTCCTCATCTACTTCGCGCAAGACGTGTTGCGCGGTGCGATCTGACAGAGGCGGAGTCCGGGGCTGAGAGGGGAGGGAGCAATCCCTCCCCTCTCGTTAGCGTGAGTTCCATGCTCACGAGTTCGGGCACCTGGAGTCCCCGCCCCATCCATCTTGAGCCCGGAGACATGACAACGTCCGAGAAATGGGTCGCCATCGCGCCCCACACACCCATCGGGGAGCCGGGCGGTGATGCGCGGATCGACCGGATCGAAGGACGGGCTCCCCATGGCCCCGGGTCTCAAACGTGCTGGACCGGAGTCCCTTGGTGGAAGCGGAGACGCCATCCTTCGTTGGTGTTGATCCAGAGCGAAGCACGCTCAGCGACACGAGCCATGTCTTCGACACGGACCCGACTCACATATCTCACCAGTGCGACGTCCTCATCCACCAGGTCCATTCGATAGCCGTCGAGCGGTACCTCGGCGTACAAGACGTCGATGTTGGCTGACATCACCGCTTCACGTGTGTAGGTGTGTCCCGACATTCCCACCTCGACGAAATCGGGATGGAGGATGCGGTCCATCCAATCGCGGTTGCTTCGGGTGTTCTCGAGCCACAAGCCCTCCTCGAGGTGATTGAGGTATGGGCCTGTCGTCTGCACCGCACTAGTCGGAATGGGTCCGTATATGTGGGGGAACTGTTCGCCGGTGTCGTAGAGATCTTCGTAGATGATGTGGTCTGAAATCGGCCCCGGGTCGATGGTGAGGAGAATCAGATGGTTGCAATCGGTGTACAACTCACGCGCGGTGCGTGAGAGCTGTTCTTCCGTCGAGCAGTGGATGAATCCCTCGGCGTCCAGACTCGCCGGGGTGTACTCGTCGGTTGCCGCGATCCAATCTTTTGGTTCGGCGAGATGGAACAGCGGTTCGCTCAACCACCTATCTCCGTCATGCGTCGCCGCATCTCGTCTTCGGATACTTCCTCGATCCGGGTGGCGATCCACCACTGATTGCCGTGATTGTCGAGCACGCCGCCAGTGCGTTCGCCGTAGAACTGGTCTTCAGGGTGGCGCAGATTGGTCGCACCTTTCTCCAGCGCCTTGGCGTGAACTGCATCAACGTCGTCCACATACACGTTGAGCATCGCCGGAAACGGTCCGAACTCGTCGCTTGAGTCGGAGATGAAGAGGTTGCTGTTCCCCACCACAACCTGGGAGTGAATGACATGGTCCCCGTCTTCATAGATCCCGGTCGTCTCCCCACCGAAGACGTCCTCGACGAAGGCTATGAGGCGCCGAGCGTTGTCGGTGACGATTTGGACGGTGATCGTTTGGGTCTCCGACACTGTGCCGAACCTTCCCCCATGTGTGAGTGGGCTAAACCGATTGGACGTCACTTCGGCATGGTTACGAGGTCCGACGCCTGGCAGGCCGCTACGCGCTGTGACCGCCCGGAAAGGCGGGCGGTCACAGATTATTTGCAATTAGAGGATGTAGATGAGCAGGGCGATGATGAGCAAGATGCCCACGATCGTCCAGATGATCCCGGAACGTGGCATAGCCTCTCCTTTCGATGTCCGGCTTCCTATTACCCGATCATGGGCCGTGACCAAACCCCAACCTCTCGAGAGAAGGGTCATTGATGTCGGTTGTCGAATGGTTGATGGATTCCGATCCGGCGCTGCGCTGGCAGGTGATGGGTGATCTGATCGGAAGCCCCAAACAAGATGTGATCGCCGAGCGAGCCCGTGTCGCCACCGAGGGTTGGGGAGCCCAACTCCTTGCCCTCCAGGGTGACGACGGCTATTGGGACGGGGGGACCTATCGGCCCGGGTGGGTCGACGACGACAAGCCGTTCTATGACGCGTGGACCGCAACCCACTTCTCGTTACAAATGCTCCGCGACTTCGGTCTCGACCCCGAGAGCCCACAGGCGGTGCAGGCGATTGCGCTGGTCCGGGAAAACGTCGAATGGGGCTTCGAGGAGCCCTACTTCGAGGGTGAGGTCGAGCCCTGCATAAACGGGGTCGTTCTGTCCAATGGCGCCTACTTCGGAGCGACTGTCGACACTGTCATCGACACATTGCTCGACGGGCAGCTCGGAGACGGCGGCTGGAACTGTGACTTCGAAGTCGGGTCGACCGTCTCCTCCTTCAACACCACCATCTGTGTCGTCGAGGGTCTGCTCGCCGCCGAGGACAGCGGGCACCGCAGTACCGAGGTGGTCCAAGCCAGGGCGGCCGGTGAGGAGTATCTGTTAGAGCGGGGGCTGTTGCGAAGGAGATCGTCCGGGACCGTGATCGATCCCCGCTTCACCATGATCTCTTTCCCGGTGCGGTGGTATTACGACATCTTGCGTGGTCTCGACTACTTCCGGGTTGCCGACATATACGACGAGCGGATGAGCGAAGCCCTCGATCTCCTTGCCGTCAAGAGGGATCCAGAAGGCCGGTGGCTTCTCGAGAACCGTCATCAGGGGGCGACCCACTTCTCGATCGACGGTCGCGAGGGCCATCCCAGCCGCTGGAACACTCTGCGAGCCATGCGGGTCCTCGACTGGGCGGGAGTGTCCTAGCGGCAGGGTCCGATGAAGCACACGCTTGGGAGCACTCCTCGCCGCTACGGTCGGGGGAGGAACGTGTCCGCTCCAGCCGACCAGATGAGAACTGCCGAGGTGATCGCGGCGATGTGTCTCGCCACCGATCTCGGCATGAGGTTCCCCTTCGAGCACGGCCTCCACGCCACCCTGACGACGATGCGTCTGTGTGAGGCGCTCGACGTCGACCACGATACAGCTGTCAGCACCTATTTCGCCTCCCTCCTCATGTACGCCGGCTGCACGGTGGACGGACAGGAGCGAGCCGAGTTGTTCGGCGGGAGCATGACGACTCACCACACCCACCGCCAGTTCGGATCGAGCTTCGAAAGTCTCGTCGGGGTCGCCAAATCGCTTCCCTCGCCCGACTCCTCCCTGCCTCGACGTGCTTGGGAGGTGGTCACGGGTCTCCCTGCCGCCTCCCGCTTTGTCACGGGTCACTTCGCCGCCCTCTGTGAGGTGGCGGGGATGCTCGCCGAACGTCTCGGGCTGCCTGCGTCGATAACGGGACTCTTCCCGTTGTTGACGGAACGGTGGGACGGTGCGAGTGTGCTGGAACGGGCATCCGGCACCGACGTCCCGTTGCCGATTCGGATCGTCCATGTCGGACGCGATGCCGCCTATCAGAGACTCATCGGCGACGACGAGTACGTCGTCGACGTGATCGGACGACGGTCGGGCAAGGCATTCGACCCTGAGGTCGTGGCGGCCTTTCTGAGACATTCCGACGAGATCCTGCGGGCACCTGAGCATCCTGGAAACATCTGGTTCGACGTGATAGCGGCTGAGCCCCGACCTTGGCTGATGCTGGACGGGCCGGGAATCGATCGAGCTTTGAGTGCGATCGGCCTGTTCACCGACATGGTCTCGCCATACCTCACCGGGCACAGCAGCGGAGTTGCATCGCTCGCAGCGGCAGCAGCGGGCGAGGCCGGTCTCGACGCCCAGGTGATGATCAGGGCCGCAATGGTTCACGATGTGGGACGTAGCGCAATTCCCACCGACGTGTGGGGCAAGTCCGGTGCTCTGACGGCCGACGAGCGGGAGCAGGTGAGACTCCACCCCTATCACACCGAGCGGGTCCTTTCCCGGGTCGAGGCACTTCGCGACGTGGCTGTCGTAGCCTGCGCCCACCACGAGAGGCTCGATGGCTCCGGCTATCACCGTGGTCTCGACGCTTCTTCCCTGACGCCTGCGGCCCGTTTGCTCGCGGCAGCCGATGCCTTTCATTCCAAGACCGAGACCCGGCCGTACCGCGAGGCGATGAGCCCCGAGCAGGCCGCTGCAATAGTGATCGAGAAGGCCCGTCAGGGGGTGCTCGACCCGGCAATGGTCGAAGCAGTGGTCACGGCGGCCGGCCAGGAACGGCCTGAAATCGCCCGACCGGCGGGCCTCACCGATCGGGAAGTCGAGATCCTCGGTCTGGTAGCTCGCGGTTTTCAGACCAAGCAGATGGCCCGGCATCTCGAGATCTCGCCGAAGACAGTTGACCGTCACATCCAGAACACCTACCGGAAGATCGGAGTGTCGTCCCGCGCCGGGGCGACGCTCTACGCGACCGAAAATGGCCTGGTCCCGGTGATCCCGGGTCCCATGGGGAGTTCTCCCGATTAACAGACGGGCATCGCGCCCCTACGTTGAAGGTATGGGGATCGAGTACCTCCGGTATGGCACAGCGGCGACCGTTGCAGTCGCTCTGTCAGCGGCTCTTGTCATCTCGGCGGTCTGGAGAGAGTCGGCATTGTCGGCACCTGGGGCCTGGCCCTGGCTGCTCACAGGTCTCCGGGTGGCGGCTCTGTGGGCAGCAGGCCAGGGACACAGCTGGGGCTGGCTGCTCGGTGGTGCCGTGCAGATCCCCTGGATCGTCTACGCAGTGGTGACCGGTCAGTTCGGATTCATCCCCGGCTGTCTGCTATCTGCCGTGGTCCAGATCCGAAGTCATGAACGGGCGATCTCAACCCAAAGGAGGAGCGAATATGACAGACCGAGGACAGATCGACACGTTGGTGATCGGTGGTGGACAGGCAGGTTTGGCGGTCGGATTCCATCTGAAGGAGGCAGGCATTCCGTTCCTGATAGTGGACGACGGCAAGCGGACAGGCGACGTCTGGCGACAGCGGTGGGATTCCCTTCGGCTCTTCACTCCCAATCGATTCAACAGCCTCCCCGGTCTCGAGATCAGTGGGCCTGATTGGGGGTTCCCCACCAAGGACCAGCTCGCCGACTACCTGGAGTCATACGCCTCGCACTTCGACCTGCCGATCCAGCACGGGACGAGGGTCGAACGGCTGAGCCAGCAGGACGGGCGCTTCGTGGCAGAGACAGCCGCCGGCACATATTTCGCAGACAATGTGGTCATCGCCATGTCGTCGTACCAGGAGCCGAACATCCCCGAGCTGGCAGCTGGACTCGATGACCGGATCTTCTCGATCCATGCCCGGGACTATGAGAGCCCGGCTCAGCTCGCCAAAGGCGCTGCACTCGTCGTTGGTCTGGGCAACTCCGGGGCGGAGATCGCCAACGAGCTGGTTCGGGATCGCCGTGTCTACTTATCCGGGGAGCCCGGTGGAGTCCAGCCATTCCGTCCCGAGAAGCTGTCGGGTCGGCTCTTGATGCCCATCGTGGGTCCGTTGATCATCAACCGTCTGCTCAGCATGAGCACTCCTATGGGCCGCCGCTTCAAGGAGAAGGTCTACGACAAGGCAGCACCCTTGATGCGAGTGAAGCCGAAAGACCTGGAGGCCGCAGGTGTGGAGCGAGTTGGGCGGGTCGTTGGTGTGACCGATGGTCTGCCCCGCCTCGACGACGGGACCATCCTCGAGGTCGCAAACGTGGTGTGGTGCACCGGCTACGGCCCCGGATTGGGCTGGGTGGATCTACCCATCTTCGACGACGACGGAGGGGTGGTTCATCGACGCGGTGTAGTGGACGCCGTGCCCGGGCTCTACTTCGTTGCGATCAGATTCCAGCACTCAGCCCTTTCCGACACCCTGCTCGCCGTGGGTCGGGAGGCGGGGCTGATCGTGGAACATCTCGCTGCGAGACGTCGCGAGGCAAGGTTCGCCGAGAAGACGGGCTGACCGATTTCTTGTCCCACCTCACTTGTACGTTTCGGATATGGGAAGGGAACCCGCCGTCGCTCAGCGGATGCCGATAATCATTCCCCGATTGGATGATCCCTCCTCTGTTTCGGTAGACGAGCGTGACGAACATCTGATGCTTCTCGAAGCGGCCCGGCATCAACTCGATGTGGAGTGGACCGAGACGTTGGCCGTTGCTGACCGTGCTGAGGATCACGACGTGATGGGTTATCCCTCGACGGTCGCGTACTTGAAGCATCGATTTGGGATGGCGGGTGGGCGTGCTCATCGTTATGTGAAGAACGCTCGTGCAGCGTGGAAACACGCGGCGACATTCGCTGCATGGAGACACCGTCAGATCTCCAGTGACGAAGCGGAGTTGATGTTCCGGGCCGCCGAGCGGACCCCGGACAAGTACCCGGAAGCGGAGCACGTCCTCTTGGAGCTCGTGGGCGATGGTTTCGACGAAACACGCAGGGTTCTCGACTACTGGCGGAATGATGTCGACCTACCCGGAGTCCGATTGGACGCCGAGGAACAATTGGCACGACGCCATTTCGATGTGACCCGGAGACACAACGGGATGGTCGAAGGCAGATTCGCCCTCCCCACACTCGAAGGCGAAATATTGCTGACCGCGGTGGACACTCTTATGCCACCACCGGCAGAACACGACGACCGGACCACCATCCAACGACGCGCCGATGCCCTAGGTGACCTGGCCCGTGGGTATCTCGAAGGTTCGGAAACTCCGGTCGTGGGTGGCGAACGCCCCCACATCAACGTTCACGTCGACTTCCCCGGTCTAGGTGGCCTGCAAGGTGGGCTCCACGAGACCGCCGAGGGGTTCGTTCTCGACCCGTCCGCGCTCAGCCAACTCGCCTGCGACGCCTCCATCTCCCGGATCGTCTTCGGACCCGGCTCGGAGGTCTTGGACGTCGGCCGCAAAACCAGAGTCATCCCCTCGAGCCTGCGACGTGCCGTCATCGCCCGGGACCGTCACTGTGTCGCCCCAGGATGCACCAGATCAGCGAAATGGGCAGACGTCCACCACATCGTCGCCTGGGCGGAAGGAGGAGAGACCATCATCGACAACCTCTGTCTCCTCTGCCGCTACCACCACACCCAGGTCCATCTCGGGCTACTGAGCATCCAGGATCTGCGGATACGACCCCTCGCCAGCGCAACACGACACCGAAGACCGTAGGGGTGGACCCCCGATCACATAGCTATGCAGCCCGATACGGTCTAGCTCCACCAACAGGTCATCACGAGCGCGCCCGCTTTCGCCTCCCCCTAGCTACAACCTGTCGTGTCCCCGCAAGTCAGACAGACGTAGCAGCTGCCGTTGCGGATCGTCATGTGGCCGCAGTTGGAGCAGGCCGGGGCGTCACCCATGTTCTCGGACAGAGCAGCGTTGGCCACGGAACCCTCACCAACCACGGTGGCGACCGCCACTTTCTCCCGATGTGGTGCCTTGACCGTCTGGTCCGGGCCATCGAGAAACGCCACTGCAGATTGGACAGCTTCGACGTCGGCGTCGGCGGCGGCATCGGTCAGATCGAGTTGGATGCCAGCGTCGATCGCCAGACCCTTCGGTGGCGATGAGATGTCACCTTCACGGTCAGGCGGAACCTGAGCCAGATCGTCACGCTTCAGGTATTCCACACCGAGGGCGCGGAACACGTAGTCCACTATCGAGTTGGCCATCTTGATGTTGTCGTGGCCCTCGACCATGCCCCTCGGTTCGAAGGTCTGGAAGGTGAAGGTGTCGACGTACTCCTCCAACGGCACCCCGTACTGGAGCCCCTTGGAGACCGCGATCGCGAAGCAGGAGAGGATTCCCTTGAGGGTCGCGCCCTCTTTCGCCAGGTCGATGAAGATCTCGCCCAATGTCCCGTCCTCGTACTCGCCGGTGCGGAGGAAGACCTTGTGACCTCCGATTCGCGCCTCCTGGTTGAAACCGCTACGCCTCGCCGGGAGCAAGAACCTGGGCGGCTTCATTCCCTGGGCGTAGGCCTGGGTCGGTGAGATACCGCTGGGCAGGTTGCCCCAGTGGATCAGCTTCTCGGTGTCCAGTGCCGCAGTGATCGCCTCGTCCTCGTCGTCGCTCGAGTCGCCTTCGTCGGTCGTCGAGTTGAGAGGCTGAGCCGCCTTCGACCCGTCGCGGTAGAGGGCCATCGCCTTCAGACCAAGCTCCCAGGAGAGCTTGTAGGCATCCTCGATCTCCTCGACGGTCACCTCGTGCGGCATGTTGATCGTCTTCGAGATCGCTCCGGAGATGAACGGTTGGGCCGCGGCCATCATCAGGATGTGACCGTTGTGATGGATGAACCGCTCCCCGTACTTCCCGTTCTTGTTGGCGGTGTCGAACACGGCGAGGTGCTCGTCTTTGATATGGGGAGCGCCTTCGATGGTCTGCCGGCCACAGATGTGATCGTTGGCCTCGTTGATCTGCTTCTTGGTGAACCCGAGATCGCGAAGCAGATCGAAGTCCCAACTCGTGTAGTCGTCGACGGTGAACCCGAGACGCTGCAAGCTTTCCTCACCGAAGGTGAAGACGTTGAAGGCGTGTTTGAGCTCGAACACGCCAGGCAAGGTTGCCTGGAGCTTGAGGACGTCCTCCTCGGTGAAGCCCTTCTCGAGCAGGGTGTCGGTGTTGATGTGTGGTGCGCCCTCGATCGAGCTGGTGCCGACGATGTAGGTGACTATCTCGCCGATCTCGTCCCGCCCGTAGCCGAGACGGGTGAGGGCCGGCGCCACCGACTGGTTGACGATCTTGAAGTAGCCGCCACCGGCGAGCTTCTTGAACTTCACCAGTGCGAAGTCGGGTTCGACGCCTGTGGTGTCGCAGTCCATGAGCAGGCCGATGGTCCCGGTCGGAGCGAGCACGGTGGCCTGGGCGTTGCGGTAACCGTGCGCCTCCCCGTACTCGACGGCGAGATCCCACGTCTCGCGTGCCGCCTCCAACAGGTCGGGCGGGCAGACATCGGGGTCGATGCCCATCACCTTTGACGTGATCTCGTCGTAGTCGGCACCGTCGTAAGCGGCGACACGATGATTCCGGATGACCCGCAACATCGCCTCGCGGTTCTCCGCGAATCGAGGGAAGGGACCAATGACATCGGCGATCTCGGCCGACGTGGCATATGAGAACCCGGTGAGGATGGCAGTGAGCCCACCTGCGATCGCCCGACCCTCCACCGAGTCGTAGGCGATGCCCTGACGCATCAGCAGCGAGCCGAGGTTGGCGTAGCCGAGACCCAGTGTCCGGTAGTCGTATGAGCCCTGGGCGATTTCCTTGGACGGGAAGTGGGCCATTGCGACCGAGATCTCGAGCACGATCGTCCACAGCCGGATCGCGTGCTTGTAGCCCTCGACGTCGAACTCACCGGTGACGTCGTCGTAGAACTTGACCAGGTTGATCGAGGCCAGATTGCACGCGGTGTCGTCGAGGAACATGTACTCCGAGCATGGGTTGGATGCTCGGATCCGTCCGCCTGCCGGGCTGGTGTGCCATTCGTTGATCGTGGTGTCGAACTGCAGACCGGGGTCGGCGCAGGCCCATGCGGCCGCGGCGATGCGCTTCCACATCTCCCGCGCCTTCAACTTCTTGCGGACCTCGCCTGTGGTGCGGTCGATCAACTCCCAATCGTCGTCGTTCTCGACTGCGGTGATGAAGTCGTTACTGATTCGGACCGAATTGTTCGAGTTCTGACCCGAGACCGTGGCGTAAGCCTCCCCGTTGAAGTCGGCGGCGTATCCGCCGTGCTGGATGAGGATCTTCGCCTTCTCCTCTTCGACCTTCTTCCAGTCGATGAAGGTCTCTATGTCGGGATGATCGACGTCGAGGATGACCATCTTGGCTGCCCGCCGGGTGGTTCCCCCGGACTTGATGGCGCCCGCTGCCCGGTCGCCGATCTTGAGGAACGACATGACGCCGGACGACTTACCACCACCAGAAAGTTGCTCGTTCTCGGCCCGGATCGAGCTGAAGTTGGATCCGGCGCCGGAACCGAACTTGAAGATACGCGCCTCCCGCACCCAGAGATCCATGATCCCACCCGGGTTGACCAGGTCGTCCCCGACGCTGAGGATGAAGCATGCGTGGGGAGCGGGCCTGCTGTACGAGTCGGGTGACGCCTTCATCTCGCCATCGGCACCATCCACGAACCAGAACCCCTGTGCCGGCCCTGTGAGCCCGTAGGCCCGATGGAGACCGGTGTTGAACCACTGTGGTGAGTTGGGGGCTGCCATCTGATTGGCCAGCATGTAGCGGAGGTCGTCCTCGAAGGCTTCGGCGTCCCCGGTCGAGGCGAAGTACCCCTCCTTCTCGCCCCAATGACGCCAGGTTCCGGCGAGTCGGTCGAAAACCTGCTTCGCAGACCGCTCCGGTCCGGTCACCTGGTTCCCACTCTCATCGACCTGGGGGACGCCTGCCTTGCGGAAGTACTTGGACACCATGATGTCGGAAGCGACCTGGCTCCAACCGGCCGGGATCTCGGCGTCCGTCATCTCGAACACGATGGATCCGTCGGGGTTGGTGATCCTCGAATCTCGACGCGACCACTCGAACAGGGAATAGGGGTCGATACCTGCCTCGGTGAAACGACGGGTGATCCGCAGGCCTTTGCTCATCCTGTGTGCCTCCTCGCACTCTCTCTCGCAGCCGTGTGACATGTTGTGTCGCACTGGTTCCTGTGTCGTACTGGTTCCTGTGTCGCACTGGCTCGAGATACCCCCTGAGGGCACTCGAACGGACTCGATCACGACACCGGCGACCCTGGTGGGGGAGATGTCGTCAGAAACCCGTTTTGTCAACTCCAACCACTAGATGTTGTGGTCTGCGGGGAAGTGTCCACAAGATCTGGTATGGACTTCAATACTGTAATTACATACGTGTCATCAGTCAACCACCAATTTTCCTCAGGTCTGAACGATGTTTCCCACGCGTGGGAACAGACTCAGGAAGGGGTCGATGGAGACCGGTGACAGTCACCGGGGGAAGTGACACCGAAGATAGGCCCGAGCAATGGTTCGCTGCCAATGGATCCCAAGGAACGTTTTCGCGCTCAGTCCCCGGTGATCGACACTTCCAAGACACCGTTGCGCCACTCTGCTTCGACACGCACATCTGAGTCTTCGCTCTCGAACTCAACACGGACCCGCTGCGGTCCGGCGTCATCGATCTCCACGTCGAATCCGGGAGCTGGGGTCGCAGCTTGCAGTTCGACTTCCCCAGGCCGGTGTCTGATCACGACAGTTCCTCCGGCAGACGAGACAATGCGGACGGTCCATTGACCGTCATCGGTTGCGCCACTCGCCGGAGTCGCTGTCGTCGTGCCGGAAGGGTCTGTGCTCGATGTGCTCGATGTCGGGACTGTTGTGGTCGTTGTGGCAAGTGAACTCGGCGGCGGTCCGGTCGTCGATGTCGATGTGATGGCGACGACCTCGACGGGTCGTGCGCTCACCTGAGAGTCGGCGACACTCACTATTTGCCATGTGATGGCGGTGGTGATCAGCACCGCCGCAACCCAGGCGACAATGAGCTTCCATGTGTCCACGTGTTGATTGTCCCAGCATCGGTCGGCTTGGTCACTCAACCAGATCTCAAGGTTCTATCAAGCCATCTCGCCTGGATCCGGTCCGCCGATAACCTTGCAACGTGCCCCGGATCGTTCTGATCGAAGACGACGTCGAGATCCGTCGTCTCGTCGCCGAGGCGTTGGCGGAGCAAGGCAATGACGTTGTGAGCGCCGACCGTGCGCTCGAGGGGCTTGAGATGGTGGTGAAGGGGCGGCCCGACCTCGTTCTCATGGATCTGGGGCTCCCAGATATAGACGGCACCGAGTTGCTCCGCATGGTCAGGGCGGTCAGCCAGGTCCCGGTGATCGTCATAACCGCTCGTGGAGCTGATGAGGTGGTGGTGGCAACACTCGACGCCGGCGCCGACGACTACCTGGTAAAGCCGTTCTCGGTCAGCCAACTGGAGGCGAGGGTGCGGGCGGTACTGCGGCGTCGTTCGTCCGCAACGAGCAGCGAACTCCTCATTGTCTCAGGGCTGCGGGTCGACCTCGCTGCCCGCACCGCCACGCTGGACGGGGAGCCCCTCGATCTCAGCCCGAAGGAGTTCGACCTGCTCGCCTTGCTCATGGAACGAGTCGGCGAGGTTCTGACCAAACGAGAGCTTCTCGCCGAGGTCTGGCGAGAGCCCTACGGGGGATCTGATCACACGATCGATGTCCACCTGTCCTGGTTGCGCAAGAAACTCGGCGAAACCGCGGCAGAGCCCCGCTACCTGCACACGGTGCACGGAGTTGGCGTCAAGCTGGTCGGCCCGGTTGGATGAGAAGACGTCTAGTTGTATTGAGTCTGGCGACCACTCTGTTGGTGGTGGTCTCTTTGTTGGTTCCTCTGGCGCTCCTCGTGCGACGCCAGGCAGCGGACAGCGCCAAGGTGTCTGCGGAACAAGACGCGAGTTCCGTCGCCGCGCTGGTCGCGCTGGCTGTTTCGGTAGAGCAGGATCCTGAGGCGATAGCTTCAACAATCGGGGATCTGCCGGACGGCACCATCGTCGTCCTCTCCGGTAACGAGATAGTCGGGGAGCCTTCGCCCACGCAGGGCTCTCTGGTGCTCCCGGCCGCAGAGACCGGTTCCACGGTGTCGGCTGATGTCACTGGCGGGTGGGAAATAGCGATTCCGGTCGTCCGCTCCGACGAAGTCGTCGTTGTCGACACGTTCGTGTCGGAAGCCGCGCTCAGCGAGGGTGTGGTCACAGCATGGCTGCTTCTCGGTCTCCTCGGTGTAGTACTCGTCGGTGCTGCGGTGCTTGTGGCTGATCGCATGGGGCGGAGCCTGACGCGGCCCGTGGAGGATCTGGCAATGTCGGCTCGTCGTCTCGCCGACGGTGAACTCGCGGTGAGGGTCGAACCCGAGGACCCAGATGAGATCAAGGAGATGGGTGAGGCCTTCAACCACCTCGCCGGACGGCTCACCGAGCTCCTCGCAGAGGAGAGAGAGGGCGTGGCCGATCTCTCGCATCGTCTTCGGACACCTCTCACCACGCTTCGTCTTCAGGCGGAGGCTCTGGCTGATCCCGACGAGCGGTCGTCAATGGTGGCGCAAGTCGACAGGATGGAGCACACAATGACTCAGGTCATCGAGCTGGCCAGATCTCCCGGGGCGCGGCAACCTGGCCGATGTCGCCTGAATGAGGTGGTGGCGGGGCGAGCAGCTTTCTGGGCCCTCCTCGCTGAGGAGCAAGAGAGATCGGTGACGATCGACGTCGCAGCCGACCCCGAATTTGAGGTGCCCCTCGGGGCCGAGGAGCTGGCCGCGGTAGTCGACATCCTCGTCGACAACGTATTCAGCCATACGCCCGCTGGAACAGGCTTTGCGGTGGTGACCGGTGATGGAGACAGTCCCTTCCTCCGCGTCTCGGATGGCGGACCCGGTTTCTCGAGTGAGATACCCGCTGAGCGCGGGGCCAGTGGTTCGGGGTCGAGTGGCCTCGGTCTCGACATAGTGCGAAAAACAGTGGGCGGGCTCGGGGGAAGGGTTGAAGTCGACGACCGCCCCGGGGGAGGGGCGGTCGTCACAGTCTGGCTCGGCTGAGCTCAGTCGGAGTCGACCTCGGTCTTCACGTCGACACGGCCGTCATCGATCCTTGCCTCGAACTCGGCCTCGGCGTTGCCGTTCTGGAATTCGATCTCGATTCGGTCGGCCTCCTCCTTCTCGATCTCGACGCTCCAGCCTGGTGCCGTGACATTCACAAGGACCAGCGACCCTGACCTGACCGCGATCGTGACGTTGCCCAGGCCCGGGATCGAGTAGGTCGACTGACCGTCCGGCGGCCCTTGATCGTCGCTGTCGTCGAGGCTGGTCGATGTAGACGAGCCCGACGACGTCGAGGTTGTGGCACCCAGACTGGTCGAGGTGGTCGAACCCGAATCGAGCGAAGTCGATGTCGAGTCGCTAGAGGTCGTCACGGTCACATCGCTGGACGAGGTCGTGTCGCCGAAGGTTGTCGGTGTCGAGGAAGACGAGTTTCCGGATGTGAGCGATGTTGCCGTGTCGGCCGACGTACTCGTGGACGACCCGGCACTTGTCACCGAAGTCGAGGTGTTGTCGTCGCCGCTGGCCCAGGCAACGCCCACTACCAAGAGGGCGGCTGTCACTGCGGTGAATGTGGCGATCATTCTGTTGATCATGAGATGGCTCCTTTCTGTGGGGCCAACTCTTGGAGAAGTCTCGTCAGGAAGTCTTCATCTGTGTCTCAAGAAGACCTCAACCGTGACGTTCGCTTCACCTGGCCGGATGGTCCCAGGCGTCCTCGGGTCTCCCGGTGTCGATCGACCACCTGGGAAGGAACCATTGAACGATCGGTCCTATCAAGAGTGCGAAGGCGACCGTGCCCGGTCCGAAAGTGCCGCCGAGGAGGATGCCGATGATCAAGACGACGATCTCGATTCCCCAACGGGTCTTCCGGATAGAGGGCCCGCGTCTCGCGATGGCCGTCATCAGACCGTCTCGGGGCCCTGGGCCGAGATTCGCTCCGATGTACATACCGGAGGCGAGCCCGATCAGGACGATGCCACCGAGGTTCATGACGATTCGCCAGAAGAGACTCACGGGAGCCGGGAACATCAGAGCTGCAAGATCGATCACGACACCGATGATCAGGGCGTTGAGCACGGTTCCGATCCCATACCGCTCGTGGAGGGGGATCCAGGCGAGGAGGACAACGAACGAGATCAGAATCGACCACACACCGACGCTGAGACCGAATTGCTCGGCGAGTCCCTGATGGAGCACGTCCCAGGGTGGGAGGCCCCAATCGGACTGCAGCATCATGCCGATCCCGACACCGAACAAGACCAGTCCAACTACCAGTTGAGTGAGCCGACGTGAGAGGTTCTGGCCGCTGATCGGAATGAACATCGGCTCGGCACGCTAATAAGGGCGTTGAACCTCGCTTTCGAAAGGAGACGACGTGGCGATCGATTTCGAGGCCCTCGACAATCTTGGGGCAACATGGAGGTTGACCGACCATCTCGATGCCGCTGCTGTGATCACATTCCATCGCGGCGACTTCTGAACGTATTGTCACGGCCAGTTGGCCGTATTGGCACTCCGACACTCGGAGTTTCTGTCCCGCGGCGCCCGTCTGTTCGGTTTGAGCGCCGACGCGGTGTCGCAGAACAATGCGGTAGTCGAGAAGCTAGCTCTCCCGTTTCCGCTCCTCTCAGATCCAGAACGTGACAGGGCGATCACACCTCTGGGGTTTGCTGACGAGGACGACCCTCGTCGAATCTCCCGTCCCGGGACCGTTGTGGTCTCTCCGGCTGCCGAGGTCGTCTTCACGGTTACCGGGCGTGACTACGCAGATCGACCCAACGAGGACGAACTGCTCGCGGTCATCGATGACCTCGGGCTTGCGCCGACCACGCAATCACCACCCATCGTGGGCCCGGTCGAGGCGGGCCCGAACGCAGTGCCGGCTTCAGGTCTGCCGTTCTACTTCCGGGGAGCCAAGTTCGCGGTCATGGCGTTGCGCGGCCGGCACCGTGAACTCGGAGAGGGTTTCCGAGACGACACAAAGGAATACGTCCAGATGGTCGAGAGGTACCTCGACGCATTGCCCGGCGTGGAGCAGCGTCGGGCGTAACCTCGCGGCATGGAGCGACCACGGGTCCAGCTCTTCGTCACCTGTCTGGTCGACTCCCTCGCCCCCGAGGTCGGACGGGCAACCCTCAGGGTGCTCGAGAGGGTCGGATGCGACGTCGATTTCCCCACCGGGCAGGGATGTTGCGGCCAGCCGGCCTTCAACGTGGGGCTGGTCGACGAAGCACGGACAATGGCGTCGCACACGCTCGACGTACTCGACGAGACCCAAGGACCGGTAGTCGTCCCGTCGGGATCATGTGTGGCGATGATCACTCATCACTACGCAGATCTGTTCTCAGGTACGAGCCGGGAGGCACAGGTGACCCGCGTGGCGCCCCGGGTCCGGGAATTGACCCAGTTCCTCGTCGACGATCTCGGGGCCGAGGTGAAAGCCGACTGTGGTGGGTGCACCGTCGCCTACCACTACTCGTGTCACGGTCTCCGCCAACTCGGGCTCGATCACCAGGCCGAGGAGCTGCTCAATGACACCTCGCGAGCGTCTCTCCGAGGTGACCGTGAGTGCTGTGGATTCGGTGGTCTGTTCGCAGTGGAGATGCCTGCGGTGTCGGCCGCCATCATGGAGACGAAACTCGACAGCGTCGAGGCGTCGGGTGCAGACACTCTCGTAGGTGGCGACGTCTCATGCCTCCTCCACATGGAGGGCGGTCTGCGTAGGCGTGGCTCGAGCATCGCGGTCCGACACATCGCCGAACTGCTCGACGGCGGCGTATGAGTCAGCCTGTCACGTTCCTCTCACGTGCCGAAGCTCTGATCGGGTCTCACGAGGCGGAGGCAGTCGAGGCCGGTATCCGCAACTTCCTCGTGCGCAGGGAGACGGCTTTCGCCGAATTCGGAGTCGGAGACGAGCTGCGCGACCGCGCCCGGGCGATTCGGCTCCATGCGCTCGAGAACCTCGACCGGCTCCTCGGACGGTTCGCAGATCGGGTCGAAGAGGCGGGGGGCCACGTTCATTGGGCTGCGGACGCCGAAGAGGCCAACCGCATCGCAGCCGACATCCTGGGCGCCGCCAAGGCTCAGCTGGTGGTCAAGTCGAAGTCGATGGTTTCCGAGGAGATCGAGCTCAATCACCATCTCGAGGAGAGCGGGCACACCATCGTGGAGACCGACCTCGGGGAGTTCATCGTGCAGCTGGCCGGAGACACGCCGTCGCACATCATCGCCCCTGTGTTGCACATGACGGCCAAAGATGTGGGGCGTCTCTTCGCCGAGAAGCTGGGCGTGCCCTATACAGACGATCCGTTCGAGCTCAACCGGATCGCCCGAGTCCATCTCAGGGAAGTCTTCCTGCGGGCAGATGCCGGGATATCCGGTGTGAACATGGCAGTTGCCGAGTCGGGCTCTCTGATCCTGGTGACCAACGAGGGGAACGGGCGTTTCACTACAAGCGCACCCAGGCTCCACATCGCACTGATGGGTATGGAGCGAATCGTGTCCCGGTGGGAGGACGCAGCCGTGATCCTCGAGACGCTGGCTCGATCGGCCACCGGCCAGCACCTCAGCGTCTACACCAATGTGCTGACCGGACCACGACGCGAAGGAGATCCCGATGGCCCTGAGGAACTCCACGTCATCGTCATCGACAACGGACGCTCAGACATTCTCGGAGGAGAGACCGCTGAGATCCTGGCGTGCATCCGATGCGGCGCCTGTCTCAACGCATGTCCCGTCTTTCGTACGACGGGCGGTCACGCCTACGGCACGGTCTACTCAGGTCCGGTCGGGTCGATAGTGACGCCCGGTCTCCACGGCATGGAACCATGGTGGGAGCTTCCCTATGCCTCGACTCTGTGTGGCGCCTGCGAGGAGGTCTGCCCGGTGCGAATCCAGATCCCAAAGATGCTGCTGACCCTTCGAGAGCAGGCGGCGCAACAAGGAAGGCTCCCCGGCTGGCTGGAGAGAGGGATGCGTAGCTACGCAGGGATCACGACCGACCCGAGTCGATGGTCCCGCGCCAAGCGATGGGCATATCGATTGACCGGGCCGCTGGCTACGAAGGGTTGGATCAAACGTCTTCCCGGACCCGGTCGAGGCTGGACCGATCACCGCCACCTCCGGCGTCCGGCCAAGGAGACGTTCGCCGACTGGTGGAGGGAGAACCGTGAGACGTGACGCATTCTTGGGACGTGTCTCGGCGGCGACGATGAACAGCACACTCCCGGAGGCACCCAGAGTTCTCCCAGCATTGCCGGAGCTGCCGGCTGCCGACCTGGTCACGCTCTTCCGCAACCGCGCCCAGGCGATAAACACCGTGGTTCATGGACCGATGAGCCGTCACGGTGTGCCCCGGGCGGTGGTCGGAATCGCAGCAGGTCACGGTGCAGCCGGCTTCCTCGCATGGGACGACCTCCCCGTGCCCGGGGTCTCTGCTGCGTTGCAGTCGGCAGGTGGCGAGAGACTGGCGCACGAAGTGCCCGCCGAATCCAGGATCGAACACAACCTGTCCTATCTCGACGTGGCTGTGGGAGTGACCGGAGCCGACGCTGCCCTGGCGGAGAGCGGGAGTGTCGTCCTCATCCATGGTCGGGGCCGTCCCCGGATGGCCAGTCTCGCTCCCGAGGTTCATGTGGTTCTTCTCGCGGCTGATCGAATCCGTCGCACCCTCGCTCATTGGGCCCACGAGGAGCCGGATCGTGCGCTTATCACTTCGAATCTGGTAATCGTTACGGGGCCCAGTCGCACCGGCGATATCGAGCAACGCCTCAATCTCGGGGTGCACGGGCCCAGACACGTGCACGTGGTGATCATCAGATGAGCTTGCAGGCCCCACCCAAGAACGAATCTCCAAGCCGCGCTGTCGGACGGATCGTCATTCTGGTCGTCCTGGCCCTGGCCGTCGGAACAATCATCTACACCGCGGTCACGAACCAGCGGATCGACCTCACCGAGGACCGTCGGATCGAGGCTGTCGAGCTCGCCGACCCGACAGTGGTCGAAGGCGTGAGGATGAACATCGTGGATTCTCAGTCCGGGTCGGTGCCCGTGGTCGTCCTGCACGACGTCGACGTGACGGGTGGGCTGATCCTCAGCGAGCTCTCTGCGGCGCTCAACAGTGCCGGGTACAGGGGCGTGTTGGTTGACCTGCCTGGCTTCGGCTACTCGGACCGACTGCCCGACCCGGGTGCCGTGCACACGGTGGCCGGGACCGGTGATTTGATAGCGGGTCTGCTCGAGAGCCGATTCGACACCCCAGTCGTTGTGGTGGGTGTGGGGTTTGGTGGCGAGGTAGCTGCCGAGCTCGCCCACACTGATCCGGATCTGCTCGCTGGTCTGGTCATGGTCGATGTCGACTTCTGGGGTCGCGAGTCGCTCGAGGTGGGTCTTCAGGAGCTTCCGTGGGTGGGCAGAGCGGCTACCTATACATGGGAGACGGGCGGGAGGTTTGCTGTCGACTCGTGGAGCCCGTATTGCGATCAGGGTGGCTGGTGTCCGAGCGACGAGCAGCTCGCCGCGCGGGGACCGATCCTCGAGCTCGAAGACACGACAGACTCGATATGGGCATTCCGCAGAACGCCTCCAGCGGGTGCGGCTCCGGCCAACTTCGCCGAGATAGACGTGCCGGCGGCCTTTGTCTGGAGCACGCAGGGCCCGGTTTCCCGGGAGAACGTCGATCGAGTGAACGAGGAGATGACCGACCTGATCGTCGTCGAGTCGTCTTCATTCCAGGTTCACCTGGAGGATCCTGGAGCGATAGTGGAGACGGTCGCCAACCTCGTCCCTCCGGCCTGATCAGGGCAGGATCAGGACTTTTCCCGTTGTCTGGCGCGCTTCCAGAGCTCTATGCGCGTCAGCCGCTTCGGTCAGAGGGTACTCAGCACCGATCCTGACGTCGATGCGGCCCTCCGATATCCATCCGAACAGGTCTTCCGCTCTTCCCAGCAGCTCGTCCCTGGTTCGCAGATAGTGTGCCATCGTCGGCCTGGTCAGGAATAGTGAGCCCTTCTGGGTGAGAGTGAGGGGTGAGATTGGAGGTACCGGGCCTGACGAGTTGCCGTATGTGACCATCATGCCCCTGGGCCGGAGCAGGTCGATGCTCTGGTCGAAGGTCGCCTGACCGACACCGTCGTAGACGACGTCTATCGAATGCTCCCCTATCAGTTCCGCGACTGCATCCCTGAAGTCGTGTCCGGTGTAGACGACGACTTCATCTGCACCGGCGGCGCGACTGAGCCCCGCCTTCTCTTCGGTGCCCACCGTGGTCACGACCCGGGCGCCTCGCATCGCCGCGATCTGGGTGAGCAGGAGGCCAACCCCTCCCGCACCTGCGTGGATGAGACAGGTGTCCCCGCTCTGCAGCGGGTATGTGTCCATCACCAGGTAGTGAGCAGTCAGACCCTGAAGGATGACCGCCGCAGCGATCTTGGTGTCCACTCCGTCGGGGATGGGGACCGCTGACGACTCCGCAACGACGTGTCGCTCGGAGTAACTCCCCAGGGCGTTGCTCCAAGCCACCCTGTCGCCGACTGCGAATCCGGTCACACCAGTCCCGACGGTGACGACCGTCCCGGCCCCTTCGAGACCCGGTATCAATGGCAAGTCCATGGGATACAGACCGGAACGGTGATAGGTGTCGATGAAGTTGAGACCGGCGGCTTCGACATCGACGAGGATCTGTCCATCCCCCGGTGAGGGCTCGGTTACGTCCTCGTGGCTCAGCACATCGGGCGGGCCTGTCTCGTGGATGACTATCGCCTTCATGGCCTCTCCACCTTCCATCCCCTGGCCGTCAACTCCTCCACCAGCACCTCGTCCGGGAGTTGGGTCAGGTCTATGAGCCTGCGCTCGGTCCCCAACAGACGCTCGATGGGATCGCGAAGTGTCCGCGCCCATGCCTGACCTCTCGCCTCGGCCTCGAGGGTGAGGGTGGCGTCGGGATTCACCGTGTACACACGGGCCGTGCTCTGCGGGCTCAACCTCGAACCCTTCTCCCCATACACGAGCACAACCGAGCCGGCGGTCACGTCCTGAATCCCGCCAGCGGCGATGAACTCGCCGTCGAATGCCCATCCTGACGACTTCGAAGTGTCGACGTTGTCGACGACTTTCGCCCAGTTCTTGTGTCGCTCGTCGCCAGCCAGAGGGATGTCGACGGCCACGACGACCTGTCCTTCCATATGTCCGAGAGTAGGCATCTACCCACGCGTCGGGCACTGAACGATTTACCCTTGACCTCATGGCCAAGCTTCGTCTGTTCGCCAACCTGCGCGAGATCGCCGGGACTTCCCGTCTCGACGTGCCTGCTAGCACGGTTGGAGAAGCCCTGGATGTCGTGAACGGCAAGTTCGGGGCGAGCTTCGAACAGGGTGTGTCTGTTTCCCGGATCTGGGTCAATGGAGAGGAGGCAGGTCTCGATCAGCCGATTGGAGATACCGACGAGTTGGTCATCCTGCCGCCGGTGTCAGGGGGCAGCCAGTCTGCGACATTGGCGGCTACGGACTTCGGGGCGTTTCTGCCCTTGCTGGTGGCCGCTGTGGCGGTTCTCGCCAACTTCCAGGGGCAGCCCCTTTGGACCGCGGCTCTCGTGGCCATCGCCTCGGTCTGGGCTCTCGATCTCAATGCAGCCTTCACCTCTCGGGGGAGGCTGTTCGCTCCGCTTGCGGTGATAACCGCTACCGCTGCCTCCACACTCACCGCCCACATCCTGGGACCGACCGGATACGGGCTCGCGGTGCCCATAGCGGTGGCCGTCGTTCTCGGTTGGGCTGTGGCCTTTGAGCCCTACCGACAGGTCGAGGTATTCGCTCCGACGCTCCTCGTGGCTCTCATCTCGTCGTTGGCCACAGCGTCGATGACGCTCTCCCGCTCCTCCTTCACCCCCGACGAGAGCGCTGTCGACGTATTCCTCGTGGCAACCATCGCAGGGGTTGGTCTTGGCGCATTGGTGGCCCGCTTCCCCTCGGTCCCTTTTCTCGACAGGTTCTCGACAACCGCTATCGGCGCCGTCCTCGCCTCAGTGATCGCCGCCGTCGTATGGGAACTCGATGTGGTGGGCTACCTGTTGGTCGGGCTCGGGATAGCGGTGGCCCTGGTCGCCGGTCAAGGGCTTTCCTCTATGATCCGCACCGGACGGGTTGTTCTCACCGAACGGCCGCCCGGTCTGCTTTCTTCTGTTGACGGCGTCGTGCTCGCCGCAGCTCTCTACTTCCCATTGATCAGACTGGTCCTCTAGGCGATCGCTCGCCCACGGCGAGGCCCGGCTTTCGCCGCTGCCAGGTCCTGCGAACACCGTCACACGACACTCGCCATCGCGGGACTGGTGCTCATCGCGCCCCCTACCGCAATCCAATGCACCCTGCCCGCGTCTTCGAGAACAAACGCGGCTGGTCTGGAATCGGGTCGATACCGAGACCTCTGACTACAGGAACGCCACCACCCCGGGTACCATTTCGGATCCATGGCTGTCGTCAAGAAGACGCATTGGCGCGTCCTTCTCGTCATAACCATCGCTGCCCTGGCCGGATCCCTCTTCCCGATGCCCTCCGGCGCGGTCACCAAAACACAGGTCGAAGCGGCCTGTGAGGACTCGCGCGAGCAACTCGCCGCCTACCGGGCCGCCCAGGCTGCGTTCGAGGACGCCGCCTATGACTACGAGGCCGCCCTCAACGACGTCGAGTTCCTGGAGAGGAAGCAGATCAGGATTCAGGAGTCCGTCGACTCCTACGTCGATGATCTCGCATCGGTACAAGCACAGCTCGAGGAGCAGGCGGTGCAGATGTACATGATGGGTGGCTTCAACAACCCCGGGATCATCCTCTCTGCCTCCTCGGTCGACCAGGTGATGACCACCTCGGAGTTCCTCAACTCGGCGACGCTCGGTGGGCAGGAGTCGATAAACGACCTGATCGCCGCCAAAGGCGAGCTGAACCGTTACCAGGGCGATCTCGACATCGTGCACGATGAGTTGAAATCCGCCGAGGCCAAGGCATTGGAGATCCTGGCCCGCCAGGAAGATGCGATGAACGCAGAGCAGTCGGCGTACGAGAAACTCAGCGGCAGGTGCAAAGAGTTGACCGCCCAGTACGACAGGGAACAAGCCGAAGCGCGCGCCAGGGCGGCGCAGCGAGCCCGCGGCTCGGTCCAGGTTGGTTCTTTCATTTGCCCGATGACGCCGGGCCGGACCTCATTCATCGACTCGTGGGGCTTCCCCCGGTCGGGGGGTAGACGACACAAGGGTGTCGACATGTTCGCCGCCCGTGGTGAACCGGTGTATGCCGTGCAGGCAGGAACGGCTCGCGCCAGCAGCAACAGTCTCGGCGGCAGGTCTGTGCATCTGACGTCGTCGTCGGGACATCGCTATTACTACGCCCATCTCGATCGCTGGGCGTTCTCCGGGACCAAGAGCGTTTCCCAGGGGGAAGTGATCGGCTACAACGGGAGCACAGGAAACGCCGCGTCCGCCAGCCCCCACGTTCACTTCGAGATCAGGCCCAACGGAGGATCGCCGGTCAACCCTTATCCCACGGTCCGCGCCGCCTGTTATTAACGTGGGCGACGTGAGCGACAACCGCCGACGGATCGACACCGTCCTCGAGCCCGAGTACCTCGAAGGTCTCACCGACCTCGATCTCAGCGAGGTGAGGCGGCGACGTGACACCGCAGAGGACGTCGAGGCCCAGATCTCCTATTACCGCCGTCTCCTCCACGGCCGGATGGACCTCCTCGATTTCGAACTGCGTCGTCGCTCGGGTCAGGAGACGCGAACCATCATCGAGGCCCTTCCGGAGATCCTGGCCAACGGGATGATCCTCGGGTCGGAGCCCACTCTTCGTCACATCGAGACGATGCCACCGATCCCGTCCGTCACCGGTCGCCGGCTCATCGACAAGATCATGGACGACGGGGTCCTCACGTCGTTGCCCGAGTTGACAGAAGAGCAATTGAGCGAGGCGATAGATCGGCTGCGCGAGGTGGAGACCCAACTCTCGGCACAACGTCGACGACTTCACGAGGTCATCGACAGACTCCAGGACGAGATGGTGTCCCGCTATCGCAGCCAACAGGACGAGGCGTCGATCAGCGGCTGACGGTGCTGGCTGTCTCGGTCAGGTCAGGTCTCGAGGAGACCGCACACCGGGGGACAGTCGCAGTCGTCGACAGCGCCGGAACCCTGATTGCACACCACGGTGATTTCGACAGGCCATTCTTCATCAGGTCGTCTGCCAAACCGTTCCAGGCGTTCGTGTCTCAGCAATCGGGAGCCGACCTGTCCACCCTCGAGCTGGCGATTGCGTGTTCCTCCCATCGTGGGTTCCCCGTTCACGTCGCACTGGTGGGATCGATGCTGGAAAAGGCGGGCCTCGAGGAGTCGGCCCTGGGATGTCCCGCTGACTGGCCCGCCGGCCCGGCGGCAGCCCGGCTGGTTCAGAACGATGGCGCCACCGTGCCACGTCGGATATGGCACAACTGTTCCGGGAAACACGCCGGGTTTCTGCGGGCCTGTGTTGCCCGTGGTTGGCCCACGGCGAGCTATCTGAGCCCAGACCATCCCCTGCAGCGTTTGGTCATCGAGACAGTCTCCGAGTTCGGGGAGTTCCGGGTGGAGCCGGTCGGGGTCGACGGTTGCGGTGCCCCCGTCCTGCGTACCACGGCTCGGGCCATGGCCACCATGTATGCCCGTCTCGCCGTTTCTCCCGAGCTGGGGGAAGTCTTCTCCGCCATGCATCGGTACCCGGCGCTGATCGCCGCCAATGGTGAAGGAGACACGACCATTGCCATCGCAGCCAACGCTGTCGCCAAAGGCGGGGCCGCCGGCTGTGTCGGAGTGGCGGTTGCCGGACGACTGGGACTCGCCGCCAAGACCTGGGACGGGGTGGGCGCCGTCAGCTATCTCGCTGCTGCAGAAACGTTGAGACGTCTGGATGTGTTCTCAGTCACCGGAGTCGAGACGGTCGGACCGGTCATCAACCCTCCGGTGCTTGGTGGGGGAGGGGAGGTTGGTCGGATCGAGCCCCGATTCGAGCTGGCACTGACATGAGAGCTGTCCTCGAGGAGCGCATCGAGCTTTGGCTTCAGGATCCTGACTCGAGTGTCGAGTACGCCGAAGAGGTGGAAGGTCGCTTTGCGGTGAGGATGAAACAGGAGACCAGGGACGCGACAACCGTCTGGTTCGACATCGGCGAGAGGAGTCTGCGTTTCGAGGCTTATGTGATGCCGGCTCCCTCCGCACCCGCGGAAGTCCATCGGCAGGCGTTGGTCCGCAACGCCCGGTCATGGCGCTGCTTCTTTGCGTTGGACGTGGAAGGCGCTGTGGTTCTCAGAGGCAGGCTCGTAGCCGATCGTGTGACACTGGAGGAACTCGATCGGGTGCTGGGCGAGGTCTACGAGACGATCGAGTTGGCCTTCCGGCCGATGATCCGGGCCGGCTTCCCGAGTCGCGAAAATTCGGGTTAGAAACTTGTGAACACACCCATGTGGACAAACCCTGTGGATAAGCCCGATTTCTGTTGGAAACCATCCTACTCGTGGTTATTGGTGATAGTTGACGTCGAATAACGTTCATCCGAGGCGAAGACGGGGTCGTTGCCTTCAGCGGGAACCGGGCGTACATTCGCCACCAGGCAAACGCCCCAGAGGCAAGCCGGAGAAGCGTCCGTTCGGGGAAGTGCGGAGGAGGCTCCGGAAGGTCACTGGGGCGTCTTGCTTTTGGCAGCGAGTCTGGGGGGCATGGGTCTCGAGCAGGGCGTCCCGGGGAGAAACGAGTGCATGACTCACGGAACCGAAAGGTCTCGACCTACCCCTGCAACCGACACTCAGTCCTGGCAGATCCACCCATCGCGGGTCGCCGAATAACACGACACTCCCGGAGTCACCGGCTTGTCCGGACCGACGATCAGGGTCGTAGTCGTGGTGGGAGGGATCGTCGTCGTGGTCGTAGTCGCTTGTGTCGTCGTGGTCTTGGCAGGTGCCTGGGTTCCGCTCGAGCCCTTCGGTGCGGTAGTGGTGGCCGGGGCGGAACTCGTTTCGCCCTTCTTCATGAAGACGACCGTCACGTAGAGGACACCGTCTTTGCTGTCGGTACCGATCCCCACGTAGTTGTAATCCCCGAGGATGTTCTTCCTGTGACCCGAAGAGTCCATGAATGCCTTGTGGAGACTGTCTACGGTCCCGCCGCGGCCGACGTTCTCGCCGAGCTTTGACCAACCGCTTCCGGCAGCTGCTTTCAACTCCGCACTCGTCGAGTGGAAGATCTCACCGGCGGCGATCATGTCGGCGGTGTGACGGCGGGCGTGCGACTGGAGCCCACCGTCCATTTTGAGCGATCCGAGGCCTGCACTCGACCTGGTCGAATTGATCGCGGAGAGAAACCCCTGCTCCGATCCCGAGTCGGCCCCGGCGGCCACGGATATGCCGATGGTCGCCAGTGCAACCACCAAAGCCGACGACAGCCATTTGCTCTTCCCCAGCATGCTTGGGATATCGGCCCCGCTGCACCCACCCTTGAGGTTTCGTCAGACCCATTTGGGCCTGCATGTATGGGTTAGATCGGAGTTTCAAACTCCGAACATCAACTCGCGGAGACTTATCACGCTGCCTTCGTAGGTCTCCGGATCGAGTCGGATTGAGCCGAGACGAAGCCCGGTCATTCCTTCCCCGACATTTGTCATGACTCTCAACGTGTCCTCTTCGACCTGGAGGATCCCGAGACCGAGGCACCCACCGGCGGAGTCCTGAACACCGACCAGAACGCTGTCGAGACGACCGAGGTTGAGCCCGACCGGAAGCGTCGGGGCGAACACGGTAGGTCGCACCTTCCACCGCTCCAGGGGTGGTTGCAGTGCCTTGGCGAACGCCTCGACCCGTCTGTGCGCTCTCTCATCGGGTCCCAGAGCGTTGAGACCCGGGTCGGTCGGGGCGGTGATCACCTCGAGATCGAGGAAACGACGGAGCATTCCAACCACCGGTTCCATCTCCTCGCCGCGCTGAAGCGCGATGACCCGGTCAGGGCGACACAACTCAGCCTTGTGGTACTTGAGGGTCTCACCCGAGACGCCGGAAGCAACCGCAGTGGTGTCGACGATTATCACGTCGCCCCGATTGCGGGCACGCTCGACCATCACGGCGGTCGCGACCACCTGCTGCAGGACCAGCCGTGAAGAGGTGACGGCCCCCACGAAGTGGAGCGCATCCGGTTCGTCGACCGAGTCGAGATCGGTTGGGGACTCGAAGACCTTCATACCGACGCATGCGGGAGGGCCAACTGTCGAGATCCCGACGTCGGCGTCCACCAGCACCGGGGTGTGACCCGCAGCCAGCGCGATCCGCACTGCGTCGAGCGCCATCGTGGTCTTCCCGGTGTCGAGCCCACCTATGAGCATGGTGACGCCCGGGGTCGCGGCCCTCCCGGCCAGGGCTTCGTGCTGGGGGTCGGCCATTACGCGCAATATAGGTGGTCCCGCCTGGTTCGGAATTCGAAGGAGCCCTCGTCTAGCGTCGGACACTATGTCCCTGCCCATCAGCTTCTTGTCCGACTTCGGGGATGAGGACGAGTTCGTAGGCGTGGTTCACGGCGTGTTGGCCAAGCTCGCCCCCGACTCCAGGGTGATCGACATAGGGCACCAGTTCCCACGTGGCATTGTGAAGAGCGCTGCTCTTGCCTTGACCCGGGCCATTCAGTATTTGCCGGAGGGTGTGTGTCTCGCCGTGGTGGATCCGGGGGTGGGGACGAACCGCCGGGCGATCGCAGCCGAGACGCGGTGGGGAGTGTTCGTAGGGCCCGACAACGGTCTCCTCTCTCCGGCGGTGGCAATGGTGGGTGGGGCCTCGAAGATCGTGTCGATCGAGAATCCGGAGGCGATGATCCCCTCACCTGGTGAGACCTTCCACGGAAGGGACGTCTTTGGTCCCGCTGCCGCCCTCCTCGCTGCCCGCGATGCTTCACTCGAAGATCTTGGTCCAGTACTGGACGACGACGAAGTGATCCCGCTGCTCCTCCCACTCGCCGAGGTCTCCGAATCGGTGGTCTCTGGTGAGATCTGGTGGGTCGACCACTTCGGGAACGCCCAGACCAACATCGGGCCCGAAGATCTGGCAGGGATCGGTGTGAGTCAAGGTCAGACAGTCACGGTGAAGATTGGTGCAACACTCCACAACGTGCCCTGGGTCAGATCGTACGGTGACGTCGCTGAGGGCGAGAGCCTGCTCCATGTGGACTCGGTCGGTCTGATGGCGCTCGCAGTGCGGGATGGGCGGGCCGACGAGACACTAAATCTCGGAGAAGGGGTCTCGGTCAGCTTGGCGGCGCATAGATCAGCCACAGTTGGATGACGCCGGCGATGGCGATGATCGCCAGGAGAATGAGTATGACGATCGCCGTAGCCGGTCGCATTTCGGGATCGTATGCCCCGGCACCGGCTTTCACGAGCCTTGGGCCTGAAATGCCGAGGCCCCCGAATATCGGGGGCCTCGGCTACATGAAGGATGGTTCTCCACCGTGGGGCGGGCTGGGAGGCTATCCGTTCACACCTTGGGAACGTGCCCTAGGTGCGAGGGGAGAAACCAGTCCTTCCTGCATGCACCGTACCAATCGACCACGGAGAGTGAGACCTTGAGGGTTTTATCAGTGAAATTTCTGACCCGAAAAAACTGTCATCTCTGTGACGACGCGAGGGCTGTTCTCAACGAGATAACCACCGAGATCGGGCTCCAGGTGAATGAGGTCGACATCGACACCGACGACGAGTTGGTGAAGCTCTGGGGTTTGAGGGTGCCGGTGGTCCTAGCCACTCACGACCGGGTGATCGCCGAGGGCATAATCGACGACAAACGATCGTTGCGCGATCAGATCCAGAGAGCGCTCAACGTATGACGGCCGTTTTAGGCGCCATCACCAGCAGGGGCCGTGGTCTCTGTAGTCTCGCCCCCTTCGGTGGGGATACTGGTCCCGGTCGTGTCATCACCTTCGCCGGCGCCACCATCTTCGCTTTCAGCGCCCCCTTCCCCTTCGACGAGACCGCAGTCGGCGAGCGCCTCTTCCTGAGGCTGACCACCAAAACGAACCCGCTCGAAGGCTGAAACGGCAGCGATCTGCTCGTCGGACAAGGATCCACCAAATGCGGGCATTCCCCCCGCCGTCGGCTTGTTGGTGTCACCGTATCCGTCGGGAAATCCGCCGGAGCCGAGCGTCACCCACTCGATGTGGTCGGAGCACGCGCCGAATGTGGTGAGCACGCCGCCCAGCGCCGGACCTACACCGCCCTCGCCGTTGGCCCCGTGACAGCTCGCACAGTTGACTCCGCTCACTCCGGTCCCGCCGTAGATGTCGCCACCCAGTGCGATGAAGTCGGTGGCCCCACCACCGGCACCTCCACCGGTGAACTCGGACCCGTCACAGTTGACGATTTCACCGGTGATGACGTCGGTTCTCAACTCTGTGGCCTCGCCACATGCCCCGGTCGACGAACCGCCCAGGGCGAACAGGGCGAACAACGGGACGATGATGAGCAGCCCGGTGAGCCAGCGGGGGATCGAGAAGTTGGTGCGCTCCCGGAGCCCGGCGGTGGGGACGGTGATCACCTCGGGGAGGTGAGCCGCTTCCGCCGCGGTGACCTCGGCAGGAACCGGCGCCCTCGTCGGAGCAGCTGCGGTCACCGCGGCCGCGGGTCGCGGTGCATCTATGACCGGAGCAGGTTGGGCTTCGACCTCGGCTGGGGGCTCCTCGGTGTCAGGGGTCTCCGCAGGAGCTGCAGCCTCGTCAGCAGCTGCCTCGTCTTCGCCGCCACCGGGCGCTGGTGCGGCGGCCGCCGCCTCTCCACCGGCCCAGGCGGCGAGAATGTCGTCGACACTCTGTCCCGTCTCGGCGGCTCTCGCCTCGGCGGACCGCTGAACCAACGCCTCGGGCAGACCGAGGGCTGCCGCTGCCCCACTCAGGCTCACGAGTCCACCTCTTCCGCGTCCTCGCCAGACGTGTTTTCGGGGGACTCTCCTTCGACCTCTTCCTCCACAGGTGAGGTGTTGGACTCGACCAAGTAGGAGACCAGGGAAGCCATGTCGTCTTCACTCAAGCTCTGTGCGGGATGGGATCCCAAACCAGAGATGATCGCCTCGATCTGGCTGGCTGTGACACGGAAGCCGACGTCGGCGAGGTCGGGTCCGTAGCGCGTCGTGCCAAGCACCTGGTTGGTGTCATCGAGACTCACCGGGCCCAGACCGACATCTGCCACAACCGGTCTCACCATCTGGGTATGACAGCCAACACAGCCGAGGTTCTCGTAGAGGGTCCGGCCCTCGAGTGCGGCCTCGGTGTAGGGAATGTCCGAGCTCCGGGCGCCGGCGGCATCGATGGGGATCGACGGGCCGACCAAGCCGACCATCACCACTATGAAGAAGAGGCCAACCACACCCCAGAACACGGTCATCGGGTTGTCCGTGGCGCCGACTAGCACAGGCGGCTTGCGGGGCCCGGCAGGCGCCGTCGTCGCGGCTGGAGCGCCGGCCGGGACTTCGATGACGATTTCGGGCGTCGGCGCCGACACTGGGGCTTCCGGCTCCTCTGTTGCGATTTCCTGTTCAGCCGCCGGGTCGGGCGCGGCAGGTTCATCTGCCGGCTCGGTCTCCGGCGCGGCCGCGGGAGCGGGTGCCGCCTCCCCACCCGCCCACGTCGCGAGAAGGTCATCGACGCTGGCTCCCGATGCGGCGGCGCGGGCCTGCACGGAACGCTCGACGAGGGCCTCGGGCAAACCCATTGCGGCTGCAGCGGCGGAGACGTCAGCCATCGCTCGAGACTTCCTCGACCTCTGAAGCTCGATCGATGAGGACTTCCTGGGGGATCGCCTTACCCCGGGCCAGGGTCCCCAGGATGATGGCCGAGTATCCACCGAGACCCAGGAGGAGGATGCCTCCGAAGATGACTGCGATGAGGAGAAGCGCTTCGTAGCTGCCACCCAGACCCGCCCCCCATCCTTCGCCGGCATCGATGTAGGCCCCGCTGTTGGAGCCTGCAATCCACGAGTAGCCGGACATGATCCCGGCCGCGCCGAGGGAGACGAGGACTCCGACCGACCCCGTGATGGTGAGGCGTTGGAACCTTCGCGCCTTGACTGCGTCCTCCAACCGTCTGCCAACGAGCCGGGGCAACGCCGCAAAAGACACACCTGCGATGAGGAGGGTTCCAACCCCGCTGAGAGCGACGTATTCGACCGCCTCCCAGAAGGGTGTGACAGATGTGTAGGCGCCGACCGACGGGAAGCCGGCAAGCGAGGCCACCAGCGCCACACCGACAGCCAGATAGAGTCCGAGAACCCCGGATAGGACAGCCGGTTCCTCTCCCATCTTCGACCAGGAACCTTCTAGGGTCACCGACACGTTCGCCGCATTGGCGAGAGCACCTATCGGAAACGCCAGACCGAGCGCGGCCGAGACGCCTGCGATCCATGTCGGGCCCGGCCCGAACAGGAGCTGGGCCGTCCCCCACCACACGCCGGCAAACCCCAGCGACCAGAATCCGACTACCGCGAGCTGACGGCTGGCCAGAGCCACGTCCAGTTCTTTGACCACGCTGTAATAGACGAGACCCGACCCCACCGTGATCAGGTACATGGTCACGAACCCGGCGGAGAAGAAGACCTCGGAGTAGGCGATGGTCACCGAGGACGCCCAAGGCAGTTCGCCGGCGAGATGCGCCAGATAGAGCAGTGGGAGCCAGGCAACACCACCCATCACGAACCAAAGGGTGACGAAGCTCCACTTCTCGGTGCGATGCCGGACCGTGTCGAGTGTCACCAGAAGCGGCACCAAGAGCACCAGTGCAAGTGGCAGGTCGATCCACCAGGGAAGACCGAACGGTTCGCTGCCGTCTCCGAACCCCAGCATCACCGCCACGACACCGAGAGCCGTCAGGCCCGTCATGCCGAGCAGGCCGATGCTGGCGAGGGGACGTCGCCTGAGGTGGGCACCGGTGAGCCGGGGCAGCACGTAATAGACACCACCGGTCAAGGAGATCGCAGCGAACCCGATCATCAGGGTCAGGTTGGCTGTCGGCTCGAGACGGCCATATGAGATCGGGAACAGGTCGGCGAAGCGAATCGACATCAGAGAGAGCAGTTGCAAGGCCCCACCTACCAGGAGAAACAACGCTCCGATGACGAAGTGGGTGGCGGCGAGCCGGTCTTCACCGGAGCCACCGCCCATCAAGGCTCGGATGTTTGCAGTTTGGGTGTCAGCCAAGCGTCTTCCTCGCGCAAGTCGAGACGGCGGGAGCATAACTAGAAGGGGGTTCGATGACAGCATCGTCGTAGCCGGCCCGCGGTCGACTCATCACGTCGGTCGCGATTTCGCGGTCGCGCCCCGACAAGCCGTCGACAAAGACCGGTTTGGGGTCCGATCGGTTCTGTAACGACCCGCCACCTGTGGTAGAAACTGATCCACAAGCCTTTCCAACTCGTCTGGACGGAAAGAGAAGATGTACCGACTTGGTGAACTGAGTGACACCCGCCGCAGGTCGATCGGCGGCGGTCTCCTCGTCATAGGCATCCTCGGTCTGATCCTCGGGGTCATATGGATCCATTGGTCGTCTATCCCCAAGACCGAACTCGTGAATGGGGTCGAAACCGAGGTGGTCGTCGACTTTCTGAATTGGTGGCCGCGCGGCACCATCTGGAAAGGTCTTGGATATCTGGTCGTCTTGGGCGCCACCACCATGATCCTCATTGGCGCCTGCTTCCTCTGGATCCTCAATCAGAAGATGACCTGGGCCCGGGCCACGGTCGCCGGCATGATCACTTGGCTCGCCCTCGTCTTCTTTTTCGGGATGGTTCCCTCCGAGTGGCTCAACTACGCACAGACCGATCTCGACTGGTCCGGGCAGCGAGTCGCTGTGACGATTCCGCCGCTACTTGTCCTGGGCAATACCGTGGAGATCAGCTACTCGGTGATCAAGGATTCGATCTCGATGGGCTATCACCTCGTGATGCTTGGCTTCGCCGCCGTTCTTGCTCTCCAGCTTCAGAAAATCAAGGCGGGTCGGCCGCCGAGCGCGGCTCCCGTCGAGAAGACGTCGCCGTATGGCCGTCCACTGGTGAAGGGGGGTTGAGATGCCAAAGGGCGTCGTCGACGAGACCCCACCGATCAGGGACGACTATCAACTTGCCCTCGTCGAAGGGGACTACTTCACGGACAAGCTCCGCCCCAAGCAGTTCCTCCATATCGATCAGAGTGAGTGCATCCTCTGCGAGGGGTGTGTCGACATCTGTCCGTGGAAGTGCATTCACTATCTATCCCTCGACGCGATCACCGAGGGAGTCAACGTCGATCACCCCGCTGAGGACACCCAGAACCTCGGCTTCTTCGTGGTCGACGAGGACGAGTGCACCCGCTGCGCCCTCTGCATCGACCGCTGCCCGACGGGCGTCATCTCGCTTGGCAAGTTCGAGGGCTCACTCGCCGATCAGGCAGTCGAGCTTGGTCTCGATCGTCGCCCGTGGGACTTCGACACCGGCCAGCGCGACTTCAAGAATGGCTATTCCTACGGGATGCGGTGGTAGGAGACCTAGTGGCTAACGGCAACGGCAAAGTAGGTCTCAAAGACCGCATCAAGGAAGGGACAGACAAGCTCTGGAACTCCCAGGTCGCCGAGTCGATCATGCGGCCGGGTTCCCCCTTCAAACAGGGTTACTCGGACAGCCCGAGAAACCGGTCCTACGTCGTGATGAACAACGTGCTCTATCACCTCCACCCGGTGAAGGTGAAGAGACACGGGGTCAAGTTGTCCTACACGCTGTGTCTCGGTGGTCTCAGCTTCTTCCTCTTCATCCTGCTGACCATCACCGGGATCTTCCTCATGTTCTATTACACGCCGACGGCAGAACTGGCGTACTCCGATATCGAGGCTCTTTCCACCAACGTCGCGTTCGGTTCGATGGTGAGAAACCTGCACAGGTGGGGTGCTCATCTCATGGTCCTGTCCGTATTCCTCCACATGAGCCGGGTCTTCTACCACGGCGCCTACAAGCCTCCCCGCGAGTTCAACTGGGTGGTTGGAGTGATCCTTCTCCTTCTAACACTTCTCCTCTCCTTCTCCGGATATCTGCTGCCCTGGGACCAGCTGGCGCTCTGGGCGGTCACCGTGGGCACCAACATGGCCGGGTTCGTCCCGGTGGTCGGGGAGCAGGTGAAGTTCGCGCTACTGGCCGGCGTCGAGGTGAGTGCGGCGACCCTGTTGCGTTTCTACGTCCTCCATGTTCTCGCTTTCCCGTTCATCATCGTTTTGTTCATGGCCGTCCACTTCTGGCGAGTCCGCAAAGACGGCGGTATCTCAGGGCCTCTGTAGGAGATAGAGATGGTTGATATACCCGAAGACCTGCTGAGACGGTCGGCCGAGGCCAAGGCGAAGGCCTTGGGTGTGCCGGTCGAGCAGGTCCTGGCCGAGATGAAGGGGGAAGGCCCTCCAGTCGAGGTACCGCAGAAGGAGCCCGAGATCGCACGCGAGGAAGATCCGGCGGAGGCGGCTACCGCTCGAGAAGAACCGGAGCCCGATCCGGTCGAGGAAGTACCGCCACCTGACGACGTAGGGGCCGAGACTCCCCAAGTCGAGGCTGACATGGATCAGGACGTTGCTCCCGAAGAACCCAAGGAAGCCACACCCGAGGCCGTTGCCTCTCCTGACGCAGAAGGAGATGCAGTTGGCGAGGCCGTTGCCTCTCCTGACGCAGAAGCCGATGCGGTTGGCGAGGCGACTGCCGCATCACCTGAGGAGTCACCGGCAGCCATGGCGGCCGAGACAGGGGCGGTGGCCGTCGCCGAGGCGACTGAACAGGAGACCGAAGTCGCCCTCGAGGACACCGAAACCGAGACGACCGAGGAAATGGCTGACGAACCCGAACCCCCGTCGGGGAATGGTGCCGCCGGGAACGGCTCGGGTAACGGCAAGGTCGCCTCGGTGGTCTCGGCACGACCCTCCGTGCCACCGGCCGGTCTCCCCGAGGGGGTGCGCACCCAGCGTCTTCTCACAGTGGTCAAGGCTCGGGCCATCCAGAACGTCAAGGCCGAGCCCACCGACAAGGTCAACACCTGGCCCCATCTGATGCTCATGGAGTTCGGCGCTCTGCTCGCCATCACCGGTCTACTGGTGATCATGGCGGTCATCATCCATTCGCCTTTGCTTGAGCCGGCCAACTTCAACGCGACGCCCAACCCGTCGAAGGCTCCGTGGTACTTCCTGGGGCTCCAGGAGCTGCTCAGCTACTTCGATCCCCAGATCGCGGGCGTGACCGTGCCCACCATCGTCGGCCTGATCGGCTTCATGATGGTCCCTTATGTCGACAAGAACCCGTCGACGCGGCCAATCGACCGCAAGTTCGCAATTCTCCTCTATTCGCTATTCCTGGCCGGGGCGGCGACCCTGACGATCATCGGGGTTCTCTTCCGGGGTCAGGGCTTCAACTGGTCTTATCCCTGGCGGGATGGGGTCTATTTCGATGACCTCAAGGACTGGGTGCACTTCGAATGACCTTCACCAACTGGATCCTGGTCGGCGTCGGGCTCTTCGCAATCCTGGGTGCTTTGGGTGCCTTCTCGATCGCCTTCCGCCGATCACGCTCCGAGCGACCTGACCCCACAGCCGGGGTCTCTGAGGAGACCAGACGTGCTGACAGGTCGATGGCAGGGGTGAGAGTGGATATGCCTGTGGCAGCTCCCGACCCCGAACCTGTCTTCGAGGAGACGTCTGTAGAGCACGAAGCCGATATCGAGGAAGAGCATGTTCCCGCAGGGGTCACTCTCGTGGAGACCCAGCGGGTGGTCGAGGTCACACCCGAGGAGTCGGGCGTCACCCGTCGGCAGTTCTTCAACCGGGCGATCACGGTCACCTTCGGGTCGTTCCTCGGGATGTTCGGCCTCTATTCGCTGGCTTTCTTCTGGCCCAAGCTGACCGGTGGGTTCGGCTCCGACGTCACCGCCGGGACCGTGGAGGACCTCACGGCGCAAACCGTTAACCCCGATGGGACCGTGGTCCCGGTATTCGTTCCCGAGGCTCGTGCCTATATCGTGCCGGCTCCGGACACACTCTCCGCTCAGTTCGAGGGCCGTGGCGTCGAGGCCGGTGGGCTGATGGCCCTGTTCCAGCGTTGCGTCCATCTCGGCTGCAGGGTCCCTTGGTGTGCGACCTCGATCGGGTTCGAGTGCCCCTGCCACGGGTCGAAGTACGACTCGGTGGGTGAGTATTTCGCGGGTCCGGCGCCCCGCAACCTGGACAGGTTCGTGGTCGAGATCCGCAACGGCGACCAGTTCGTGATTCGCACCGGAACGATCATCGAGACACCACGAGCACCCACCCTGACGGTCCAATACCCACAGGGCCCGAGTTGTATCTGATGACGGGGCAGCGGAGATGACCACCGAGGTCGTGATCGTCCTCGCCGTCGTGGCGGGCATCATCTGGCTGGGTTTGATGTTGGTGTCCGCCTTCCGGAACAGGGGGGGTGCCGAGGAAGTTCCACCGAACCTCAAACCTGGCATCGACGATCAGCAACTCGAGACCAAACGGCTCGAGGGTGGTCAGAAGGCTGCGATCGCGTTCTCCGCCTTCCTCGCCATCTCACTGCCTCTCTACTTCCTCGGTGAGGGCAACCGGCAGGAGGGGTTTGTCGAGGAGTTCTCCGAAGCACAGATAGAGCGTGGTGAGCACATCGTCGAAGAGTTCGCGTGTTTCGGCTGTCACGGGCCACTCGGTGTAGGTGGTTCGGCGCCTTATGTCGAGAAGCGCTCCGGGATCCTGGTCTCTTGGGCCGCGCCGTCTCTGGACGACATCTTCTATCGCTATAGCGAAGACGAAGTCAACTACTGGGTCACCTACGGACGTGGAAACACACCCATGCCGGCTTGGGGCGTCGCCGGTGGCGGACCGATGAACGAGAAACAGGTAGAAGACGTGGTCGCCTATCTGGCCAGCATCCAGATCTCACAGCAACAGGCCATCGACAAGATCGTCCCAGCCATTCCAGCCCAGATCGCACGGCTGGCGAATGCCGAGGCCACGGTCGAGGCGGCGATCATCGAGCAGCAACAGGTCGTTGCTGAGATCGAGCAGGCGGAGGAAGATCGTGCATTCATCGAACCTCTGGCGGAAGAGGCTGTCGAGATCCTCAACAACGCCGGCCAGGGGATCGACACAGACGCAGACGGTGTCTCTGATTCCGCAGAGACCGAGTTGACCGCGATGTCCGTCGAGGCGATCGAGTACTTCCGGGCCATCGAGCCGGTTGTGCTCGACCCGGAGACAGCCGACGCCGAGCTGGTGGAGGAGGGGCTGGAGACGCTGGAGGATGCGGTGGACCGTGATCCGATCCTGGCCAACTCGATTGCCGGTGTCGAGGCCGCCCTCGAAGCCGACGAGATAACCGAAGCGACCCCGGATACCGATGGGGACGGGATCTCCGACGCAGCCGAGGCAGCCATCACCGGGTTGTTCACCGAAGCTGCAGGGCTGACTGTTCCCCCTTTGATCATCCCGACGACACTCGACCCGACGAATCCGGAGACCGTGGCCGGCGTTCCCGACCTGACGACTGCGAACAACTTCGTTGGTGGTTTCGAATCGGTGGCGATCAACATCGCTGTCACGGTGGACAACAGGGATCGCATCCAGACACAGCAGGAGGGAGGTCTCGAATTCCTCGAAAACGCCCAGGATCTAGAGGAGTGGGTCGTCGACATCCCAGGTGTAGCCGAGGCGATGGGCGTCTCCGACGACGAGGCGGAGCGCGCTGTGGCCCTGTTCAACGCCAATTGCGCCCGTTGTCATACCGCCGGGTTCAGTGCCGGGGTCCCGTACACCCTCGAGGCTGGATCTGGTGGGTTCGGTCCGGCGCTGTGGGACGGGCGTCCTCTAGTCCAATTCGGTGATGTGCCGGAGAATGAAGAAGAGACAGATCTTCTGGTCGAATTCCTCAGAAATGGCTCGGAGGCGGAGACGCCCTACGGGCTCAACGGGTTCGGGTCAGGTCGGATGCCGGCCTTCGGGCCGATCCTCGACCAAGCAGACATCGAGCTGCTGGCGCTCTATCTCCGCAGCGGCAATCTCACAGGCATGCAAGACCCGCCAACGCCTCCACCGGAGGCCGGCGTCTCGGACGAGGGAGGTTGAGAGATGTTCTTCCGTGAGCTCTTCAGATCGCTGTTGTCTGCGAACGTGTTCGTCACCGGGATCCTTCTCTTCCTGGCTTCGGTTCTGCTGTTCTACGGCTCGATCTATCTGTTCAACTTCACGAACCTGGGCAAACGTCTCGGGTTTCTGGTGACCGGTGCCGCAGTGTTCGGCTGGCTGACCATCACTTCGATGCTGTTTGTGATCTACGCCCCGCGTGGCCCCAAACCCGACAACATCGAAGGTCTCAACGCCTTCGAGATCCGCATCATCCCGATCACCTACCTCCTGGTCGCCCTGGTCCTCTTCCTCGTATTCCTCGTCGCCCTCAACCAATACGAGGAGACGAAGGAAGCCGGCGGCTGAGGGTCGAAACCGTTCTGTGCGGGTTTGCCCCGACACTGTCGGGGCAAACCCGCACAGAACGAAAGAGGCGGACCGTCAGCCGTAGTAGCTGAGGATCTGGAGTTCGGTAGACAGGTCGACTTGGCGGACGGGGACTTCCTCGGGCACCAGGACCCGGATGGGAGCGAAGTTGAGGATCGAGGAAACCCCAGCCTTCACCAGTTGGTCGGCGACCTGCTGAGCAGCACCCGCAGGTACGGCGAGGATCGCCATGTCGAAGTCGCCCCGTCTGCAGTCAACGCTTATCGCCGCAGCTTCTTTGACCACGATCTCACCGACCTCCTGGCCGATACGGCTCTTGTCGACGTCGTAGATGGCGACCACGTCGAACCCACGCTGGCTGAGGCCGCTGTATCGCGCCAGAGCGGTGCCCAGATTCCCCGCACCGATGATTGCGACCCTCCGGCGCCCGTCGATGCCGAGCTCCTTCTTGATCCGGGAGCGGAGGTCGGCGACGGAATAGCCCACACCGCGGGTTCCGGGGAAGCCGAGATCTGACAGGTCCCTTCTCACGTTCGCCGGATTCACGCCGGCGGCGTCGGCGAGCTCTCCGGAGCTGACCGTGCTCTGAGACTCGCGGAGGTCGTCGAGCAGCCGCAGATAGCGCGGCAACCGGGAGACAGTGGCACGTGACAGCCCGCTCATGCGATGGAGACGATACCGGCGGGCTTCATGGTTCCCCACTCGACCCTTTACGATCAGTCGCATGTCCTCGCCCAGTGTCCTAGTAGTCGGAGGTGGCCCCGCCGGCTCTGCAGCGGCCTTCTGGATGGCCCGGTCCGGTCTCGACGTCACCCTCGTCGAGAAGAAGGAGTACCCCCGCGACAAGACGTGCGGCGACGGCCTCACCCCACGAGCGATCCTTCAACTTCAGGAGATGGGGTTCGACTTCGACGTCCCCGAGTTCCACCGGATCACCGGTCTGCGCTCTTATGCCGGGGACGACCTGATGATCGAGATGCCCTGGCCGGAACACACCCGGTTTCCCAACTGGGGTGGCGTGATCCGGCGTCGCGACCTCGACCAGCAGGTGGCCCGGCTCGCCGAGAAAGAAGGGGTACGGGTGCGGGAGAAGACCACGGCTGAGCCAGTCATCGAGAAAGGGATGCTCACCTCGGTGACCCTGTCCAACGGAGCGGGGGAGGAGAACGTCACACCCGATGTCACGGTCATCGCGGACGGGTCGATGAATCGCTTCGGACGGGAGTTGGGGACTCAACGACGCAGGGACTACCCGCTGGGGATGGCCGCACGCGGCTACTACTCCTCACCACACTCAGAGGATCCTTTTCTGGAGAGCCAGCTCGACCTGCGTGATTCGAACGGGAACACGATGCCGGGTTACGGATGGGTGTTCCCTCTGGGCGACGGGACCGTCAATGTCGGTGTGGGGCTTCTCTCGACTTTCCGTCATTGGAAGGACGTCAATACCACTCACATGATGAATGACTACGTGGCCACTGCTCCCGAGTATTGGGGCCTGACCGAGGAGAGTCGTCTGAGCAAGCCGATGGGAGGCAAGCTCACAATGTCCTACTCGAAGAGCCCGCTGGTCGGGCTCAACTGGCTGACTATCGGGGATGCCGCCGGGGCCATCAACCCGTGGAACGGGGAGGGCATCTCCTACGCCTATGAGACCGGTCGGATCGCGGCCGAATACATCGGTCAGTCGATCGGTGCCGACGATCCCGGTCTTCTCCGGCGTTACCCGCAACGACTCCAGGACGAGTACGGGCTCTATTACAAGATGGCCCGAATCTTCGTGAAGCTCATCGGCTATCCGTCGGTGATGCGCACCCTGGCCCACACCGGGCTTCGGAACCGACCGCTGATGGAGTGGACGCTGAAGGTGATGGCCAATCTCCTCGACGAGAACGACAAACACATGGGCGAACGGACCTATGACGCCCTCGCCGGAATAGTCAGGGCGCTTCCCACCAAGTAGCCCTGCGTACGATCGTCGAATGGCGCCGCAGGTGATCGTGTTCGACGTCAACGAGACACTCCTCAGCCTCGATCCGATCGCCGAGCGGTTCGTACCGATCTTTGGACCCGATCCGCCGCTCGGCGAGTGGTTCGCCAGACTTCTTCATGGGTCGCTGCTGGCCAATGCTCTCGACGATTACCGCCCATTTGGCGTCATCGCGGTCGAAGCCCTGGTCGGTGTGGCAGCAAGAAGAGGAATCGAGCTCGGCGCCCAAGATGCCCGCACCGTTCTAGCCCCGATGAGCAATCTGGTGCCTCATCCCGATGTGCTCCCCGGGATGCAGCGGCTTGCAGGTTGGGGAACCCGGATGGCGGCGTTGACCAATGGCAGCGGGGAGGTGGCGTCGGCGCAGGTGGAGAACTCCGGTCTCGACAGGTTCCTCGAGGCGGTCATCTCCGTCGACGAAGTGAGACGTTTCAAACCGGACCGGGCTCCGTACCACCACGCCGCCGAGGTCCTGGGAGTCCCGATCGGCGAGTTGATGCTCGTGGCTGCCCACGACTGGGACTGCGCCGGGGCGATGTCAGCCGGTGCGCAGGCGGCCTTCGTCAAACGTCCGGGCGCGTCGTGGAGTCTGCCGTCAGAGCCGCCCCAGATGACGGTCGCGGACATCGCCGGTCTGGCGACCGCGTTCGGGGCCTGACTCAACGCAGACTGTCGAGGACCGCGAGCGCCCTGTCGACCTCGTCGATGGTGTTGTAGTGGACGAAGCCGATCCGGACGAGACCGCCTGATTCGAGGACCCCGAGCCGGTCCATGACGTTCACCGCGTAGTAGTGACCCGACCACACGTAGACACCCGCTGCTGTCATCCGTGCAGCCACTTCATCCGGGTGTGTCCCCTCCACCGCCACCGCGAAAGTGGCAGCACGACCCGGGCCCATTCCCGGTGGACCGTGCAAACGGACATGACCCATCCCCTCGATCCCGTCGAGAAAACGCTGACCCAGGACCGTCTCATGGGCCGCGATCTCCTCGTGCCCGACCTCCTCCAGATAGGCAACCGCCGCGGCCACACCGGCCAGGGACTCGAAGCTCTGGGTTCCGGTCTCCCATTTCTCGGGGGGATCGGATGGGGCCGGCCTCACTTTGTACGCCTCCAACTCCGACATGAGCTCCGGACGCCCGTACAAGGCTCCAGTGTGCGGACCAAAGAACTTGTACGCCGAAGCCGCCAACAGGTCACAGCCGAGGGTGTCGACGTCGATCCTGAGATGTGGGGCGCCATGAACGGCATCGACGTAGAGCACTGCTCCCACCTCATGGGCGGCACTCGCGATCGTTGCGACATCGACCACCGTGCCCAGGGCGTTCGAGGCGAGACAGACCGCCACGAGTCTTGTCGATCGATCGATCTTCTCGATGACGGCCTCCGGTGCGAGGACTCCGGTCTCGACGTCGAAATCGGCCACCCTGACATGCACACCGGCGTCGTCCGCCGCCATGTCCCAGGGTGTGAAATTGGCGTCGTGATCGAGACTGGTGAGCACCACCGAGTCGCCCGAGTCCCAGGTTCGGGCCAGGGCACGACTCATCGCGAAGGTGATGCTCGTCATGTTCTGGCCGAAAGAGATCGAACTCGGGTCCGCCCCGAACATGCGGCCCATCGCCGCCCGGGCCCCGGCCGTGATCTCGCCTGCGGCCCGGGACGCCTCGAAGTCGCCTCCCAGGTTGCTGATCCCTTTGCTGAGCGCGGCTGACATCGCATCGATGACGGACTGAGGCGTCTGGGTTCCGCCGGGGCCGTCTAGATATGCCGCCGGGACACCGTTCTCGGTTCTGGCCAGTGCCGGGAATCTCGCCCTGATCACGTCGATGTCGAAGACTTGGCTCATCACGCGACGTTACGACACCCGGGCGCGCCCTGATTACCTCACCCCGAAATGTCGCCCTAATCTCAGAATCGTGACACTCGCCGACTACGCGCCGATCCTCGTCATGTTCATACTGGCGGCGGGCTTCGTGGCCGTGTCCTTGCTGGCGTCCCGGATCTTCAGACCCGATCGCCCGACTCCTGAGAAGCTTGAGCCCTACGAGTGCGGGATCATCCCCGAAGTCGAGCCTTCGCAGCGGTTTCCGGTGAAGTTCTACCTGGTGGCGATGCTCTTCGTCATCTTCGACGTGGAGATCATCTTTCTCTTCGCCTGGGCGACGATCTGGGACCAGTTGGGCTGGTACGGAGTCGCTGCGATTCTCATCTTCACCTTCTTCGTCATCGAGACTCTGATGTATGTCTGGAAGCGGGGAGCACTCGACTGGAACGTCCATCGACGGGCCCGCTACATCCCTGCCGAGGAGGCCATCACGTCAGGGGTCGGGGAGGCCGCCTAGCCATGGCCACCACTGCACCGGGCAACCTCCTGATGACCACGGTCGAGAGGGCCGCCAACTGGGCCCGTACCCGTTCGATGTTTCCTGCCACGTTCGGACTGGCATGTTGTGCCATCGAGATGATGGCGGCCGGGACCGCCCACTTCGACCTGGCTCGATTCGGCATGGAGGTGTTTCGGGCGTCTCCCCGTCAGGCCGACCTGATGATTGTCGCCGGTCGGGTCAGTCAGAAGATGGCGCCGGTACTCCGTCAGGTCTACGACCAGATGCCCGACCCGAAGTGGGTCATCTCCATGGGTGCCTGTGCCAGCACCGGCGGCATGTTCAACAACTACGCCCTCGTGCAAGGGGTCGATCAGGTGGTCCCGGTGGACATCTACGTGCCCGGATGTCCCCCCGGTCCGCAGAGCCTCATGCACGGGATTCTCAGCCTCCACGACAAGATCATGTCAGGCGAGATCAAACGCGAGATCCAGCACGTCTCATGAACCAAATCCTCGAAGACCTCGCCGGGAAGTTCGAGACCGTGACCTGGGAGGTCTCACACGAACAGGACGTGGCACGGTTGCACGTGGAGGATTGGTTCGACTTCGCCGGCGCTGCCAAAGAGGCAGGCTTCGAGGTCTGTGTCGACGTCACAGCGGTCGACTTTCTTCGTTCTCGCTCCGAACGTTACGAGGTAGTGGCCAACCTGTTGTCGATGAGTCACCGTCTCCGGCTCCGCATGATCGCTGCCTTGGGCCGCGAAGACCCCAGGATCAGCTCACTCACCCCACTCTGGCCTGGCGCAGGCTTCGCAGAGCGCGAGGTGTACGACATGTTCGGCATCGTCTTCGACGACCATCCCGACCTGACCCGGATCCTCATGCCGGACGACTGGGAGGGGCACCCGCTCCGCAAGGACTTCGGTGTCGGCTCGGTCCCGGTCCAATTCAAGGCATCTCACCAGGTGAAGTGAAGTGACCGACGAGAAGACCCTGATCAAAGAGGAAGAGACTCCGACCGAGATCATGGATATCTGGGTCGCCGGGACTGAGGAGTCTCAATTTCAACCCACTGACGAGGGCTCTCAGGAGTTCGGTGAGGACGAGTCCGTCTACCGGCTCGCCGACCAGTTCGGCAGGGTGATCACCGACGACTACGTCTTCGACGACGAGGTAGAGGAAGACGAACGGATGGTGGTCAACATGGGGCCGCAGCATCCGTCTACCCACGGAGTGCTCCGTCTCCAGCTCGAACTGGAGGGTGAGGTGATCCGGCGGACCAAGCCGATAATCGGCTACCTGCACACCGGCATGGAGAAGACAGCCGAGCAGCTCACCTTCTCCCAGGGCTCCACCAACGTCACCCGCATGGACTACCTGGCTCCTCTGCACTGCGAGCTCGCCTACTCGCTGGCGGTGGAGCGTCTCCTCGATGTCGAGGTGCCGCCGCGGGCCGCAGCGATTCGGGTCTTGATGACCGAACTCAACCGGATCTCGTCTCATCTCGTGGCCCTCGCCACCAACGGGATGGACATAGGTGCGATCTCGATGATGATGTATGGGTTCCGGGAGCGAGAGTCGATCCTGGCGTTCTTCGAGAAGAACACAGGTCTTCGGATGAACCACAACTTCATCCGTCCCGGAGGAACCGCGGCCGACCTCGCCCCTGGTTGGAAAGACGATGTGGCTGCAATCCTCAGCGATCTCCCCACCCGTCTCGCCCAGTACGACGATCTGCTCCGTGAGAACCCCATCTGGGTGGCACGGACCCAAGGGGTCGGTGTCATCACAGCCGAGGAGGCCATCGCCCTCTCGATCACGGGTCCGGCCCTGCGAGCGGCCGGCGTGCCCTGGGATATCCGCAAGGCGTTCCCGTACTCGGGCATCGAGCAATACGATTTCGAGGTGCCGGTGGGTGAGAACGGTGATGTGTATGACCGGTATCGGCTCCGTGTCGACGAGGTACACGAGTCGCTCAAGATCGTGGAGCAGGTGATGGACACGATGCCCAAGGGCGACTACCGCGTTGTGGACCGCAAGATCACCCCACCACCCCGGGCCCGCATCGATGAGTCGATGGAAGCACTGATCCATCACTTCAAGCTGTTCACAGAGGGATTCAAGGTCCCGGCGGGCGAGACATACGTGGCGGTCGAGTCACCACGGGGTGAGCTGGGCTGTTATCTGGTGTCAGATGGTGAAGCCCGGCCCTATCGGATGCACACCCGTGCCCCGTCGTTCTACAACCTGCAGGCGCTCCCGGTGGCAATGGCCGACAGCCTCGTCGCCGACACAGTCGCCACCATCGCCTCGATGGATCCGGTGATGGGCGACGTCGACAGATGACATCTGGTTCGAGAACGATGAAGTCGTTCTCGGATCTTCAAAGACCCACGATCTCCACGGTCGCGTCGGCTCCCGGCCAGATCATCTTCGCCATACGGGTGGCTTCGGATTCGACCTCCTCGGCCTGCGACAACCCCGAAGACGTCAGCGTTACGGTCAGCGTCTGATCGCCCTGTTTCCAGTGACCCCCATACACCCCGTCCACGAGCAGATTGCCCACCCAGCCCGGGGGAGTCGGGCCACCCTCGGCGAAGAACCGGGATCTGTCTGAATGACCGAGAAGCACGTTGTCGTATTCGGGGAGCAATCGGGGAGGTGCCGGGGTCTCCGGATCCGGTCGTGGCGCGTCGGGCAGATCGAAGAGCTCGGCACCCGATTCGTCTCGGAACGTCACCAGGTCAGGTCGGAGCGTCTCGAACACTTCTCGTAGTCCAGCGAGCCCCGACCAAACCCTCATGTCTTTAACGGCTGCAGGCCCGAACGCTCCCAGGTAGCGCATCACCAGCTCTCTGACCGGCTGACCCATTTCATAGGGTCGGTCCAGATAGGTCGGCGCATGAGCCCACGCCGCCGGTCCGGTCTTGCCCCAAACGGCCCGTGGGGGCACCTGCACCACAGGTGATAGATAGGTGACCGCCTGTGCCAGCGATCCCGTGACACGATCCGGATAATCGCCGGCGAGGACTTCGGCGAGTGCGGCCCGGGTCATCGGCTGCTTCCCGAGCAGCGCCCTGCCTCGCGCCAACAGCTCTTCGATGTCGAGACCGGCACAGTCCTTGGCGAACTGCGTCGAACTGAAGACCCGGCGCATCACATCGGCGGTGACCGGATGGACGCGGAAGAAGTCGTCGGCAGAGAAGAGGTGGATGGTCCCTCGCATGAAACCGCCGCGAACCATCTCCCGAGACTCCACCTTGCTCGCCAGATCACCCGGCTCGAATCGATCGAGACGACTGTGCAGGGCGTAGTAGGGGTCCAGTGGGTTCTGCGCCTGCATCCCGACGAGATGCGCGACCTCCGCGTCCACCTTCCCACCGTGACGTACCAGCAGGTGTTGGCGGGCCAGGGTCGCCCGATTCAGCTGTCGTCTGTTCATTGTCGTCATTGCAGTGCTCTGTCTACCGGGGGAGAGACGTGGCCGGCTTGGCCCCGGCGCTTGTTCCCGGTTTCACTAGCAAAGTCGATTTTCCCTAATCTCGGCCTCTGTGAGTCACTGGTCAGAGGCCACTCAGGAGCGTGCCCGCCAGATCATCTCCCGTTATCCGGAGAAACGGTCTGCGGTAATGCCTCTTCTCTATCTGGCGATGGCCGAGGAAGGGCATCTGACAAACGAAGGCATGGAGGAGGTGGCCTACTGGTGCGGAATCACGCCGGCCCAAGTGCAATCCGTGGCCAGCTTCTACACGATGTACAAACGCGAACCCACCGGGAAGTACCTGGTGTCCTGTTGCACCTCGATCTCCTGCATGCTCCTCGGCGGTGACGATGTCCTCCATGCGGTGGAGGACGAATCCGGAGTACCCCATGGTGAGACCGACCCCGAGCGATTGCTCTCGGTCGAACACGTCGAGTGCATAGGGGCGTGCGGGGGGGCTCCCGCGGTGCAGGTCAACTACGAGCTGATCGAGGGAGTCACCCCCGACAGGGCCAGAGAGCTCGTCAGGTGGCTGAAGAAAGCCAAACCGGAAGTGGTCAATACCGACGAGATGCAACAGCTCTTCGGTGGGCCCCGCAGCTTCGATTGGGCGATCGTCGAAGAGGGTGGCGCCGTAGGACCGTATCCGGCCTTCCAGCCGCTGGGCACAGTGAAGAACGAGGCTGAGTCGTGAGCTCACCCCTCCTCGTCACGAAGCGAATGACCGAGAACCCGACCGACTCACACACGATCGACAGGTACGAGGCCACGGGCGGGTACGCACAGGCGCAGCGGGCCCTGGGGATGACCCGGGACGAGCTGGTGGAGGAGGTCAAGAGCTCGGGTCTGCTCGGCCGTGGTGGAGCCGCCTTCTCGGCCGGTCTGAAGTGGAGCTTTCTGGCCCCGGCACGTCCGTCCTATCTCGTGATCAACGGTGACGAGTCAGAGCCGGGCACGTTCAAGGACCGCCAGCTGCTGGAGCGGGACCCCCACCAGATGGTCGAGGGGATCATCATCACCGCCATCGCCAACGAGGTCCACCACGCCTTCGTCTACATCAGGGGTGAGTACCCCAAACCCGCTCGCAGAGTCCAGCAGGCAGTCGACGCCGCCTACGAGAGGGGCTTTCTGGGCAAAGGGATCTTTGGGTCGGACTACGACCTCGAGTTGACGGTTCATCTCGGAGGCGGCGCATACATATGTGGCGAGGAGACCGCCCTGATCAACTCGCTCGAGGGTCTACGCGGCGAGCCCCGGCTCAAACCCCCCTATTTCCCGGCCGCCAAGGGTCTCTACATGATGCCCACCATCGTCAACAACGTGGAGACCGTCTCCAATCTGCCTCACATCCTGGCGTTGGGGGCCAGCGAATACTCAGGGATCACCAGCTCGCTGGACACCGGGACGTTCATGATGTCCCTGTCGGGCCATGTCAACAAACCGGGCAACTACGAACTCCCTCACGGGATCACATGGCGCGACCTCATCTTCGACATCGGTGGAGGGATGAGAGATGACAAGGAGCTCAAGGCATGGATCCCCGGCGGGGCATCGGCCCCATGGTTCGTCCCTGGTCAACATCTCGACCTCGAGATCACCAAGGACGCCACCGCGGGCGCAGGCTCGATGCTGGGGTCGGGCGCCGTCATCGTCATGGATGAGGACACCTGCATGGTGCGGGCGGCGGAGAGGGTCGTCAGATTCTTCTCACACGAATCGTGTGGTCAATGCACCCCATGCCGGGAAGGCACCACTTGGCTGGAGATGATCCTTCGGCGCATAGAGGACGGTGAGGGGCGGGCGGTGGATCTCGATCTACTGGTAGACGTATCCGACGGGATCTCCATAGACCTGGCATGGCCTCCCAAGATGACGACGATCTGCCCGCTCGGACCCTCGGCTGTCTCCCCGATCCTCGCTCTCAAGAACTACTTCCGTGACGAGGTGGACGAGCACGTGACACGTGGCGGTTGTTGGTTCCCCGGGTCGAGAGCCGTTGTATCTGGGGGGGCGACGCCCCAGACCCCCCGCTCGCCACTCGCCCTCGAGGGTGTCGGGGAGGGGCGATCATCTGACCGTCTCCCGCCGCACGTGGATCGCGCCGGGGGAGGAGACGTGTGAGCGACTCTCAAACCCCGAATCTCGTCGCGCTCACCATCAACGGGACCGAGCATCAGGTGCCCGCCGGGGATCTGCTGATCAAAGCCGCCCAGGACAACGGCACTTACATCCCCAGGTTCTGCTGGCACGAGCGGATGAACCCGGTGGGGATGTGCCGCATGTGTCTGGTGCAGATCGAGACCCCACGTGGCCCGATGATGGTGACCGCATGCACCAACACGGTGACAGACGGGATGGTGGTCGACACCGAGAACGCCGATGTGAAGAAGGCCCAGGAGGCGATCCTCGAGTTCCTCCTCGCCAACCACCCACTCGACTGCCCCGTGTGTGACAAGGGCGGGGAGTGCCCGCTCCAGGATCAGGCTCTCGCCTATGGCCCGGGTGAGAGCAGATTCGTCGAGATCAAACGCAACTACGAGAAGCCGATCCCGATCTCAGACCTCGTGCTCCTCGACAGGGAGCGTTGCATCCTCTGTGCCCGTTGCACCCGTTTCTCCGACGAGATCTCGGGAGACCCGCTCATCGAGTTCAAGGATCGGGGCAACACGACTCAGGTCAACACTTTCCCCGATCTTCCCTTCTCCTCCTACTTCTCGGGCAACACGGTCCAGATCTGCCCGGTAGGAGCCCTCACCGCGAGGCCCTATCGGTTCCGGGCCCGTCCTTGGGACCTGCAGAAGGTGGAGAGCTCGTCGATGTTCGACACCGCCCACCCACGGATCGAGATCCACTCCTCCCAGAACGAGATCCTCCGCTACATCGGTGTCGACAACGACCACACAAACCACGGCTGGCTCTCCGACAAGGACCGGTTCGGATTCGAATACCTGCGCTCCGAGGAACGTCTCAGCCGTCCCTTGATCCGCCGTGACGGCGCACTGGTCGAGGTCGACTGGGCCGAAGCCCTGGCGGTGGTCGCCAACCGGTTCCAACTCATCAAGGATGAGGACGGTGGCGAGGCGATCGCTGTCATCGGTGGGGCTCAAGGCACCAACGAGGACAGCTATGCGCTTGCCCGTTTCGCAAGGGAGGTACTGGAGACACCTCACATCGACTCGAGGATGGACGACGCTCTCGCATCGCAATTCCTGGCTGCCACCGCCGATCGTGCCCTGATCTCCGACATCGACGATGCCGATACGATCCTGGTCTGGGGTCCCGACCTCAAAGAAGAGCATCCCACGCTCTATCTGCGGGTGCGACGAGCCGCCCAGGAGCTGGGTAAGACCCTGATCGTGATCCATCCCCGCGCCACCGGTCTCGACGACCGCGCCACGCACAAGCTGACCTACCGCCCCGGTGGGGGTTCTGAATTCCTCCAGAATCTCGACGAGCAGCTCGAGGTGGTCGAGGATCTGTCCGCAGCGAAGGTCGTCGCCATCGTGGGTCTGCCCGGTCTCACCGAGAGCCATCAGCTTCCCGAGGCAGTAGCTGCCTACGTGAGACAGCGTGCCGGCTCGGCGCGCATCCTCCCCCTCAACGGGAGAGCCAACACATACGGCGCTCTAGACATGGGACTCGCCCCGGATCTCCTGCCCGGGAGGATTGCCGCCGATCGGCCGGGCAAGTCGACCAGAGAGATCATGGCGGGGCTGGAGAGCGGGGAAATCCGCGGATTGCTCCTGGTGGGGGCGGACCCTCTGGGGGACATGCCGGATCCCCGTATCGCCGAAGAGGGTCTCTACAACGCCGAGTACGTAGTCGCCATCGACCTGTTCCGCAACGCGTCAAACGCCCACGCTGACGTGCTCCTGCCCGCGGCCGGGTTCGGCGAGAAGGAGGGGACCGTCACCAACGTCGAGGGCAGGGTCCAGAAGGTCAACCGGACGCGACCTGCTCCGGGTGCGGGACGACCCGACTGGTCGATAATCGACGACCTCTCGTCCAACATGGACGCCCCGC
>DASTBQ010000198.1:0-3925 GCA_035711995.1 Acidimicrobiia bacterium
TGTGATTGGAGAAACCGACAGCGATTCGCCTTCAGTATTCGTTATCTTCGCATGCATCGCCGAAAGGGACATCGTGACCGAGCACAGAGTCGAACACATTCACACCGGGGACAACGACCCTCGGTGGAACATGCCATACACCCCTGCGATCAAGGTCACCGGCGGCTCGACCGTGTATGTCTCAGGAGTGACCGCCGCACCTGTCTACCACTCGCATCCACACGTGCCGGACGAGTTCGACACGATTCCGGAGGATCCCGGTGAACAGGCGGCGTTGGCGATGGAGAACCTGAGGCGAGTGCTCGAGGCGTCCGGTGCCGGTTTGGGCGACATCGTCCAACTGATCCGATTCATGGTCGACCAAGATCGCAATCAAGATGCGATCAACCAGGTCATGGGGGAATACCTCGGCGAGCACCGGGCCACCAGCACCTCAGTTGAGGTGGTTCGTCTGGCCACCGATCCCAGACTGGTCCTCGAGCTCCAGGCGATCGCGGTCGTCCCCGATTGATCCGACACGGTGTCGGCTCGTTGGATAGATTGACCCCATGTCATTCCTGATCACATGGCTCGGCACCGCCGCCGCCCTCGGGATCGCGGTGTGGATGATCGACGGCTTCGACTTCGCAGGAGGGTGGTGGCAGTTTCTGATCGTGGCAGCCATCCTTGGTCTGGCCAACGCCGTCGTCAAGCCCATCCTCAGGTTGCTCAGCCTCCCGATCGTCGTTCTGACGCTCGGTCTGTTCCTGATCGTGGTCAACGCCTTGGTGCTTCAGATGGTCGTCTGGTTGTCGAACATGTTCGAACTCGGTCTGACTTCAGACGGGTTCTTCTGGGACACCTTCCTCGCCTCGATCGTGGTATCGATCGCCGGATGGCTGATCGGGGTGATCCTCCCGGACGATGACAGGATGACTCGAACCACCTGAGTCAGCCGGCAGCCGCGGTACGCTCCCAGGGCATTCGAGCGACTCCCCCAACGATCACCCCTATCACGGGCAGACTCAGCACGAGCCCGTTGAGGCCTTGCTCGTCGGCTATTCCGATCGCAGCGAGGAATCCGAGACCGGCGCAGATCATCACCACAGCCAGGACCGGGCGCCACCATGCCGGGTCCGGTCTGGTGTCGTGCTCGGGACGCTCATATCTGCCAAACAACGCGACCAGGGCGAGCGTGGGCACCAGCAGGAGGAGGAACCAGATCGGTCTGGTGAGCCACCACTGAAGACTCAGCGGCTCCAGCCCGAATCCCCAGCCGTCGACGAGCATCGCGAGACCGATGACGATCACCATCGCGGTCAGATGCCACAGGTATATGGTCATGATCCGGGAGCTGATCAACACCACTGCGGTCCAGGCGGAGCGGCGGTTCATCCAACGTGACAGCGTCGGCTCGGCAACGAGGACCAGACCGGCCTGGAACAGACCAAGGAATATCAATGTGACCCTAGGTGGATAGGAGTTGGTCACCTCAGCGGTGTCGAGACCGACCATCGCCACCGGATAGGGACCGATCCACACCAGGACGAGCACTGCGGCGAGTCCACCAATCAACAGGCAATACCTGCGTGTCTTGGAGACGAGTGTGCCGTCGACCCAGGCATATCCGAGTTGGTGGACGGTTCCCCAAACCAGGACGTAGTTGGCGAAACCGATCCAGATCAATTCCCCACCGATCGAGAGCAGATCTGCCAACCCGGCGAGGGCTATGCCTCCCGCGATGGACCACCATCGGGTCTTCTCCCAGAGGGCGAGGGCGGGGGGCGCCAGAGTGACGATCACCACATAGGCGGCGAGAAACCATGTCGGCACCAGAGCGACCTGGGAGGCCAGTTGCAGGATCTCCCAGTCGAGACCGAGCCGGAGACCGAGCCAGCCCCCAATGGTCCACACCAGCAGAAGGGGGACCACGGGCAAGGCGAGCCGGCGCAAGCGGGCCCGAAGCCAGCCACCGTAAGTCTCTTCACGTTTGCGCGCCGAACGCCACGAGAGGGCGTTGGAGTAGCCCCCGACGAAGAAGAAGAGAGGCATCACCTGGAGGACCCACGTCAGGGGATGTGTCCAGTCGGCGAGGTCGAGAAGATGCCCGGGGACCATCTCCCCGTCCTCGAAGGTGATCGCTGCCATCAGCCAATGCCCGAACACCACCACCAGGATCGAGGCCACACGAACCAGGTCGACTACCCGATTCCGGGTTTCGGGGGTTGCGTCGGCCATCTCGCGGGCGCGGGCTATCAGACTGATGGGGGCGAGTGTGGCATCCGCCACATCGAGCGTGTGTAGATGACCGCACCGGGTGCGGTCATCTCCACACGGTCAAACGGCGCAGTCGATGCAGAGTGAACTGGCCGGGAGCGCCTCCAGCCGAGCCTCGGCGATCTCGCCGCCGCATGAGTCACAGAACCCATAACTCCCGGCGTCGATTTTGGCTAGCGCCCGGTCGATGTCGGCGATCGATGCTGCCAGCGACCGGGCAGTGGCGGTGGTGGCCAGTCGTTCCACCGCCTCGGTCGTTCCATCGCCAACCCGTTTCCCGAACGACACTGATGCCCCCTCCTCGGGGGGAGCGGTCAGTTTGTCCAGTTCGATCGACAACTCAGCGCGTCTCGCGGCGAGCCCGGTCCGGACGCTTTCGAACGGGTTCATTGCTGGTCCCATCTCGGATTTGGCGAGTAGTCAGTCGCAGTCAGGACACGTTCCCAGATCTCACCCACCATCGTGCCGTGCTCCGCCCCGGTCACGTGTTTGATGTCGTTCCACTCCTGATCTTCCATGAAGGCATCCCAGGCCGTCTTCATCACCTCTCTGTCGGGCCAGGCCAGCAAGTAGGCGAATTCGAGACGTTCGTCAGTTCCGGTCTCCCAGAGCATCACGAACTCGAACCCGTGGCTCCGCATGATGCGCATCGCGTGGTCACGGAATCTGTCGTGGAATGCCTGCTTGTTGTGTTCGAAGATCTCGTAGATCCGTAGCTGGTGCAGTTGGGTCAAGGGACCTCCATTCGGATCGTGCTGCATTCAAGCGTGTGCAGGGTCAGGCCATGTAACGGTCTACCGCTCCCGCCACACCCTTGAGACGACCCATCATCTCGGTGAAGCCGGGGATCGTCAGACTCTGCGGGCCGTCGCTGAGCGCCGAGTCGGGATCGTTGTGCACCTCCACGATCACCCCGTCGGCCCCAGCGGCGACACCTGCCGCGGACAGGGCAGGCACCAGGGATCTATCGCCTGCGGCATGGCTGGGATCGACTATCACCGGGAGATGCGTCTTCTGCTTCAGCACCGGCACCGCACTCACATCGAAGGTGTTTCTGGTAGCAGTCTCGAAGGTCCTGATCCCCCGCTCACAGAGTATGACCCTGGTGTTTCCGGCAGAAGCGACATACTCGGCGGCGAGGAGGACCTCTTCGATGCTCGACGATATGCCCCGCTTCAACAGGACAGGCTTGGTCTGTGCACCGGCCTCGGAGAGCAGACGGAAGTTCTGCATGTTCCGTGCCCCGATCTGAAGCATGTCGGCGTGGTCGGCCACCAACTCGACATCCTCGGTGGCGACGACCTCCGTCACCACGGGCAGACCAGTCCGTTCCCTTGCCGCGACCAGGAAATACAGACCTTCTTCCCCCAGACCCTGAAAACTGTATGGGGACGTCCGGGGTTTGAAGGCACCGCCACGCAGGACACGTGCCCCACCGGCGGCGACGCCCTCGGCGATCGTCATGAGCTGCTCGGCCGATTCCACCGAGCATGGGCCCGCCATCACGATGACTTCAGGACCACCCACGGCCACTGCCCCGACATTCACCACCGTGTCCGACTCCCGGTAGTCCCTTGATACCTGGGGATAGGGAGGGGCCTCGGCCTTGATCTCGGAGACGCCTGACATGGTCTGGATCTCGGACGCCAAGCTTCGCGCCTTGTCGTCG
>DASTBQ010000199.1:0-10597 GCA_035711995.1 Acidimicrobiia bacterium
CTGCGGGAGCACGACGAACCTGAGCCTCTGGAACCAGGTGAGGGCCAACGCGTCACCCGCCTCTGACTGTCCCCTCGGCACCGCGAGGATGCTGCCCCGAACGATCTCGGCCACGTGAGAGGCGGTGTAGAGGACCAGGGCGACGAGACAGGCGAAGTAGGCGCCAAGACCCTGGAATCCGCCTTCGAGAGACCGCCCGTCGAGGACGGGTCGGGTCAAGCTGAACGGCGTGCCGACTGCAAAGTATCCGATGACCCCGACCCCAACCAGGAAACCAAGGGCCCAGAGCACGCGATGATGCGGTTCCCCGGTCGTGGTGTGGCGACGGGTACGCCAAACCCAGAGACCGATCGCACCCAAAAGACCCATGCCCAGCACCCAGAGGAACAGCCCGAGACCCGGCTGCTGGTTGAAGCCGGTCACCGCGATGAAGCGATTGTTGATCACGAAAAGGCCGAGAGGGGACGCCGAGTTCTCGATGCGGGGCAACTGCAGGATCACCGCATTGAAAGCGAGGAATATGATCAAGAGCGGCGGGAGATTTCGCAGGATCTCGACATACAAACCTGCGGCCTTGGCGACGAGCCAGTTGCTCGACAATCGAGCCACGCCGACGACTACGCCGATGATCGTCAGCATGGGAAGTCCCACGATGACGAGGGCGAACGTGTTCTTGATCCCGATGAGGAATCCACGCCAGATCGGGGCGGATGCGCCGGCATCGGAGCCGGCGATGTTGACACCGAGAGGTTGGGTCAGGAATTCGAAGTTGAGCGGGATGCCCGAACGACGAAGGTTGTTAGTGAGGTTGAACCAGAGGACATAGAGGAGGACCGCCGCTCCCGCAACCGCCAGGACCTGCGCGACGACACGAAGCACTCTTGTGTCCCGCCAGAAGGGCGGGCGGGCAGGACTCTTCTCGGCCAGCGCCATCTATGTCACCTTGTGAAACCGATGACAGGGGGTGGCCACGGTGGCCACCCCCTGTGCGATCTGGATTAGCGGTAAGGCGGTGGGTAATGCAGCCCGCCGTCGGTCCAGAGTGCGTTGACGCCACGCTCCAGTCCGAGAGCGGTATCAGGGCCGACATTGCGTTCGAAGATCTCGGCGTAGTTGCCAACGGCCGCGATCACGTCGGCAGCGAAACCCGGATCCAATCCAAGGCCGGCATCGAAGATGCTGGTGTTCCCGGCATCGTCGGTGATCTCGAGACCGAGGAACCTGCGGATGCCCGCATCTTCTGTCTCGGCGAACGTGTCGACGTTCTCCGAGGAGATTCCGAACTCCTCGGCCTGAATGGTGCTGATGACCACCCAGTCGATGACCTGGGCCCACTCCGAGTCGCCGTCACGGACGACAGGTCCGAGCGGCTCCTTGGAGAAGGTCTCTTCCAGAATCACCAGCGCCTCAGGACCACCCTGGTCCTCGGGCCATGCAGACCGGACCCCGGCGAGCTGAGACTTGTCAGAGGTCCAGCCGTCACACTGTCCTTCGACGAAGGCAGCTTGGAGCTGCTCGTTGTCATCGAAGGTGAGGGGAGTGTGGGCGATCCCTTCCATCCGCGTCGCCAGGTTCAGCTCGGTCGTCGTGCCCGACAGCACACATATGTTGGTGTCGGTCATGTCGTCGATCGAGGTGAAACCACTGTCAGCTGTGACCATCATCCCCTGACCGTCGTAGAAGGTCGTGGTGAGGAAGGTCGCACCCTCCGAACCATCACGGGTGGCGGTGTACGTGGTGTTGCGGATCAGGACGTCGATCTCACCCGACTGAAGCGCGGTGAATCGCTGTTCTGCAGTCAGCGGGATGAACTCGACGGCCTCGGGGTCGCCGAACACGGCCGCTGCCACGGCGCGGCAGAAGTCGATGTCGAACCCGGTGAACTCACCTGCGTCATCGACCGAACCGAAACCAGGAACCGCGTCGTTCACGCCGCAGTTCAATGAGCCACGGCTCTGGACCTCGGCGAGCAAACCACCGGCTGGCGCTTCGGCACCCTCGGTGGTCGAGGTTTCGCCACCGGCACCTGTCGTGGTCGTCCCGCCGTCACCTGATGTCGTGTCGGGGGCTTCGCTGCCATCACCGGCCGTCGTCGTGGTGTCGGCGGCATCGGTACACGCCGCCAGGATGAGCATCAAGGCGGCCAGCGCCACCAAGAATCGGTATCTCTTCATTGATCCTCCGTAAGTTGGGGAAGCAGGCGCGCCCGAGGGACGTGCCCGCCGCTGCGACCCTAGCCACACGCGATTCACAGATGCGACCCAGTCCGACTCGCACCTTGCCCGCCAGCTCATTTACCCTTCCCAATGGTTCACAGGAGGAACCCAACAAAATGATCAAGAAAACAAAATTGCTTGGAGTACTGGCCGTACTCGTCCTGGTCGTGGCCGCTTGTGGCGGCGACGCGGGCGACGAAGGCTCGACGACAACTGGAGATAACGCGACGACCACGACCGCGGCCGAGACGCCGACCACCGGAGATGCCGCGGCATTGCCCGATCTCGAAGGTCGCACCGTGACGGTCGCGGTCGAGAACGCATACCTGCCTTTCAACTTCATCCTCGCGGGCGAGACCGAAGGTCAAGGATGGGACTACGACGCCTGGGGCGACATCTGTGACCGTCTCAACTGTGTTCCCGAGTTCGTCGAGGCAGTTTGGCCGGCTGTGATCGACCAGGTCGCCCAAGGCGAATTCGACACGGCAGCCGATGGGATCTCCATCACAGACGAGCGCAAGGAGATCGTCGATTTCTCGATGCCGTACATGGTGGTGACCCAGAAGTTCATCAAGCAGGTCGGCGATGACAGGTTCGCGTCGGCAGATGACGTGATCAACTCGGATGCGATCATCGCCACACAGGTGGGCACTACGAACTTCGAGCTTGCCACCGAGCTGGTTGGTGAGGACCGGATCCAGGCGTTCGACACGTTCCCGCTTGCCGTACAGGCCCTGATCGCCGGTGATGTCGACATCGTGATCATCGACGACGCCGCAGGGCTCGGTTACATCGGTGAGAATGCCGAGGCGATCGAGACCATCGACGACCCCCTGCAGTCCGACCCGCTCGGGTTCATCTACCCGAAAGGATCAGAACTCGTCGAGCCTGTCGACCTCGCCATCCAGGCCATGATCGACGACGGGACCATGGAGGAATTGGGTCTGAAATGGTTCGGACCTGAGTTCACCGTCACCTACGAAGACATCGAAGGCTGAGTCCAGCAGGCCGAGATTCAGGAGGCGCCGGGTCGGATGACCCGGCGCTTCGTTATGTTTCCGCCCCGATGACTGAACGCACGACGGAACAAGACGATCTGATCGCTGCCCCGGTGCCGGGTGGCGCATACACCTTCAACGTCAAGGAGTTCCCCTGGTGGCTGGTGGCAATGCTCGTCATCATCGGGGCCCTTGTCCTCGCGATCATCTTCAACGAGGACTACCGGGAGGCCTTCGAAAGCATCTTCCCGGTTCCACTGCGACTGGCGGAGGGCATCCTGATGACCCTCTACCTCACCTTCGGCTCCTTCATGGTGGCAATGGCGGTCGGATTGGGGATCGGGCTGGCACGTGTCTCCAAGAACGCATTCGTCAGCAACATCGCCGCCACCTACATCGAGTTCGTGCGTGGGATCCCGATGCTGGTCTTCATCTTTCTGATCGCACTGGTGCTCATTCCCGACTTCGCCGACTTACTCGAGGTCGAATCACGGGCTATCCCACAGGCGATAAGGGGCGCCGCCGCCCTCGTTCTCTTCTATGCGGCGTTCATCGCCGAGGTCTTCCGGGCGGGCATCCAGTCGGTACCCCGCGAGCAACCCGAGGCGGGTCGGGCGCTCGGGTTGTCGGATAGACAGATCATGAGACGGGTGGTGCTCCCCCAGGCGGTGCGCAACATGCTCCCTGCTCTGGGCAACGATCTGATCTCGCTGATGAAGGACACATCGATCGTCTCGGTCCTGGCGGTCAGAGAGGTGACTCAGATGGCACGTCTCTACAGCGGAAGCACGTTTCGATTCCGCGAGTCGTTCTTCATACTCGTGGTGATCTACGTCGTTCTCACCCTCGTGCTCAGTCTTGCCTTGCGCTGGTACGAACGTCGAATTGCAATCCCGGGACGGGTGATCTGAGGGGATCAGACCACCGCTCTACCGGCTCGGGCCCCTCTTTGAGCGTTCTGTGTCGAAAAACCCGTCTCCATGAAGGGTTGATCGACACAGAAGTGTTTCGGTGCCCGAAGCTGAAACGACCCCTCGCCCAACCTCAGGGTCGAGACCCGACCGCCAGCAGCACCCGAGCAACCACTGAATCAGGGTCCATACCGGCGATTTCCATGATGTCGGAGGCGGCGCCGAAAGGAAGGAATGTGTCCGGCACGCCGATGTTGACCACGTCCTTCACCATCCCGGCAGCGGCGAAGGCCTCCAGAACCGCCGCCCCGAAACCACCTGCGATCACATTGTCCTCCAGGGTGACCACATGACCCACCGGTGCCGCCCATTCCAGAATTCGGGCGTCCAAGGGCTTGACCCAGCGGGCGTTGACCACTCCAGCCGACACGCCCTTCGCCCCCAGATCGAGAGCGGCTTTCTCTGCGATCTCGACCATCCGCCCCACTGCGACCAGTAAGACGTCGTCACCTTCGCTGATGAGCTCTGCCACCCCGACTTCGAGAGGCTCGACCGGAAGAGACGGCACGGACACCGCGCCTCCTTTCGGATAGCGAACCGCGATTGGCCCGTTGTGGTCAACCGCGGTCTCGATCATCGCGCACAGCTCGCTGGCGTCCGCCGGGGCGCCGATGGTCAGGTTCGGGATCATCCGCAGATAGGAGAGGTCGAAGACCCCATGATGTGATGGCCCGTCTGGGCCGGTGACACCGGCACGATCGATCAGGAAGGTCACCGCCAGATCATGGAGGGCGACGTCCGCGATCACCTGGTCGAAGGCTCGCTGGAGGAAAGCCGAATACAGCGCCACAACCGGGTGCTTGCCGGCCATCGCCATCCCCGCCGCCAGGGTGACTGTGTGCTGTTCGGCGATTCCGGTGTCGAACACCCGATCCGGGAATCGCGTTGCCATCTCCTTCAGTCCGGTGGTGGAGACCATCGCAGCCGTGACACCAATCAGATCTGGGCGTCTCGAAGCAGCCTCGGCAAGCGCCTGGCCCGCGACCTCGGTGAGTTTCAACTCAGACTTCTCCGCACGGCCTGTGGCGAGATCGAAGGCGCCGACCCCATGGAGCTTCTCCTCCTCGTCTTCGATGGCGGGGGTGTAGCCGTTGCCCTTCTCCGTTATCAGATGCACCACCACCGGTTGCCTGTAACGCTTTGCCTGACGCAGTGTCTCTTCGATCAGACCGATGTCATGGCCGTCGATGGCCCCCGTGTACTTCAGCTCGAGGGCATCGAATACCGTGGCCGGCTCGAGTATCTGTTTGACGGCGTCTTTCATCCGGCCCGCCATCTCGTCGGCGGTCTCGCCGACGAGGGGGATCCCCCGAAGCATCCTGCCGATCGTGTTCTTGGCTCGCTCGTAGCGGGGATCGATCCGGTAGTGGGCCAGGTTGGAGAGAGCGGCCAGCCCACCGACCGTCGGAGCGTACGATCTCCCGTTGTCGTTGAGGACGATGATGAGCCGCTCGGGGCGGGCCACGGCAATGTGGTTCAGGGCCTCATATGCCATGCCCCCGGTGAACGCCCCATCCCCGATGATGGCGATGGTCCAGCCGTCATATCCGGCGAGAGCATGACCGAGTGCGTAGCTGAGCGACGTGGAGGCGTGGCTGTTCTCGACGAAATCGTGCTCGGATTCCCCCCGGCTCGGGTACCCGGAGAGACCACCAGTCTGCCTGAGGGTGTCGAAGCTGTCGGCGCGGCCGGTGAGGATCTTGTGCACGTAGGCCTGATGTCCGACATCCCAGATGAACCGGTCGTGTGGCGAGTCGAACACTCTGTGCAGGGCGATGGTGAGCTCGACGACACCAAGATTCGGGGACAGATGCCCCCCAGTCCTCGAGACTCTGTCGAGGATGAATTGACGTATCTCCTCGCTGAGGGTTGCGAGCTCCTCAGGACTGAGATCGTGCAGGTCTGATGGTTGGGATATCGACTCGAGCATGGCTCTTCGACCGGACGGCCGTCTTCGCAAAGGCTAGTTGCCCTGAGGGATTTCGCTCCGAGAGACGAGTGGCAATCGGATCGTGAACGTCGAACCAACACCCAACTCGCTCTCCAGCGAGACCGATCCGCCATGACTCTCGGCGACGTGTTTGACGATGGCGAGACCGAGACCGGTCCCGCCGGTCGCCCTGGATCGTGCGGAATCCACCCTGTAGAAGCGTTCGAAGACACGTTCGGTGTCGCGGGTCGGGATTCCCTCGCCGGTGTCCGTGATCCCGATGACCACCACTTCACCCTCCGGTCTGACCGAGACCGAGACCGAGCCCCCCTGTGAGGAATAGCGGACTGCATTGTCGAGGATGTTCCGCACCGCGATTGCAACGTCGCGCTGATTCACATGTGCCGTGACCTCATCGACCTTCACAGAAAGGTCGAGGCCCTTCTCCTCAGCCTCCGACCTGATCCGCTCCACCTCGTTCCGAACGAGTCGATCGAGTCGGACCGGCACCATGTCTGGCACCTCCTTCTCGAGACGGGACAGGTCGAGCAGATCGCTGACCAGACGGTCGAGTTGGCGTGCCGATCCCTCGATCCGTTCGGCGAAGCCAACAGCAGACTCGTCGCCTCGATCGAGAGCGATCTGCAAGGCCTCAGACGAGGCGATGATCGTCGATACCGGTGTCTTGAGTTCGTGTGACGCGTTTGCGACGAAATCACGCCGAATCGAGTCGGTGCGCTCCCGTTCTGTGATGTCGACTACCAGCAGAAGCACCCGTTCGTCGGCGGTGAAAGGGGTCGCCAGGCCCCGGAGCCGACGTACCGGGCTGCCGTGGTCCAGCACCCTTGTCTGTTGCTCTTTGGTCTCCCTCGCCCGCCGCACCGCATTCTGGAACTGGAGCGGCGCGAGATTGGCAAGGGACTCGGGTACCGACCCGAGTATCTCTGAGACGGCCGGGTTCACATAAGCGATCCGGTCGTCAGCGTCGACCAGGATCGTGCCCTCGGGAAGGGCACCCAAGACGACCTCTAGGGTGGCGGAGGCAGTTTCGGCATCTGAGACTCTGGAGCCGAGACGTGTTGCCATGGTCGAGATCGCAAGACCGAGCTGATCGAGCTCTTCGATACTGGACCTCCTCGGCATCACACCGGGCTCCCCCTCGGCGACCGCCATCGCCTGTTCGGTGAGCTCGGTGATGGGGCTGGCGAGACGTCTGGCGAGCACCGCCATGAAACCCACTCCGACAAGCCCGAGGACCGCCGCGGTCACGATGATGGACCGTCTCACCAGCCAGAGCTCGTCGTCCACGACCCGGGTGGGAACCGAGGTCCTGACTATCAAGCCATCCTCTGCAGGGATGGCCACATAACGCTGCTCGAACCCGGTGCTGTCGCTGGGGCGCTGATCCTCACCCACCGCCCCGTCCATGGCCGCCTGGACTTCGGGTCTGTCGGCGTGGTTCTCCATCACTGCCGGGTCCGAATGAGAGTCGGCCAGCACCACACCGTTGGTGTCGATCAGCGTGATCCGGAATCCACCGGTCGAGAACGTCTCCGCGGCCCACGTCTGGTATTCGCCAGGGTCGACGGGAAGAGACTGTCGCGTCAGGCGCGCTGCGGTGGCGAGGTTCTCGTCCACCTCTTCGATGAGAGCAGCACGCGTCGTGATATCGACGATTACACCCATCAGTCCGATCATCACCAGGTAGGTGAAGGCGTAGTAGGCGATGAACCGTGAGGAGAGTTTCGTCCGACGCGGGCTACTCATCGACGAATTTGTAGCCCAATCCCCTCACCGTGACGATGTGCTTCGGCTTCGAGGAGTTTCTCTCCAACTTCTCACGCAGCCTCTTGATGTGGACATCGAGAGTCTTGGTGTCGCCGAAGTATGAAGGTCCCCACACCTCGTCTATCAGGGTATGCCGGGCGGCGAGCCTGTTCTTGCGACGCATCAGCGATTCGAGAAGCTCGAACTCCTTTGGTCTCAACTCGACTTCGGCTCCATCGAGTCTGGTGACATGGGCGTCGATGTCGAGCTCGATGGGTCCGCCCCGCAGTACCTCGTTCGATTCGGCGAGCACCCCTGTCTTGGCAACACGTCTCAGATGAGCCCTCACCCTGGCGATGAGCTCCCGTATCGAGAAGGGCTTCGTCATGTAGTCGTCGGCCCCCAGCTCGAGACCTGTCACCTTGTCCGCCTCAGAGTCCTTGGCGGTCAGCATGATTATCGGGACATCCGAGGACGATCTGATCAGACGACAGACGTCGAGTCCCGACATCTCGGGGAGCATCAGGTCGAGCAAGACCAGGTCGGGGTCCCCTCGGCGAGCCTTCTCCAGGCCGGACACCCCGGTGTTGGCGACGTCGACTTCGAACCCCTCGGTCTCCAAGGCATAACGGACCGACTCGGCGAGACCCGGTTCGTCCTCGACGATCAGGATGCGGTGTGGTCTGCGGTCAATCTGTGATGTCATCGAAGGCTCGGGCCAGACCGTCTTCGTCGAACTCTGCCCGCTCCCCGGTGATCAGGTAAGCCGTTTGCTCGGCGAAGTCGACCGCCTGATCTCCGACACGCTCCAGGGCCCGCGATGCCATGAGCATCTTGGTGGCCCACTCCAGGAGCTGTGGGTTGTCGCGAACCGCAACGGTCTCCCGATACATGTTGGCGTTGAGACGATCAACGGGATGATCCATGGCAGGGAGGAGACGGGCTTCATCGAGATCCGCCCGCACATAGGCCTCGATTGCGGTCCGGATCATGGGACGAACCAGATCCCCCATCTCCCTGATCTGTTCACAGATGCGCTCGACCCGGGGCAGACCCGCGTTGAACTGGGCAATCTTTGCGATGTTGACGCATTGGTCACCCATTCGCTCGAATGTCACGTTGAGCTGGATCAGAATGGTCATCCGACGCAGGTCTGAGCCGAGGGGCTGGTGACGGGCCATCAACGATGTCCAGTCCTGGTGGACCGTCAAGTACGTTTCGTCGATCCTGTTGTCGAGCTGGATCACCTGCCGGGCCAGATCGATGTTGTCGGTGGTCACGGCTTCGACGGCCATACCGACCATCTGCTCGGCCTGGTCGACCATGGAGAGGACCCGCCGCTCGAGCTGGTCGAGCTCGGCATGGAAGTGGACGTTGGTGTCTTTGATCTCTGTCATCCGAACCTGCCGGTGATGTAATCCTCGGTGTCCTTCTCCTTGGGAGAAGTGAACAACTGATCTGTCAGGCTGAACTCGACCAGATAGCCGGTGCGCTGGCCGGACTCGTTGAGCTTCACATTGAAGAACGCCGTACGATCGCTGACCCGGGCTGCTTGCTGCATGTTGTGGGTGACGATGATGATCGTATACCGCTCTTTGAGATCGAGCATCAGCTCCTCGATACGGAGCGTGGCGATCGGATCGAGGGCGGAGCATGGCTCGTCCATGAGTAGGACTTCGGGATTGGGGGCGACGGCCCTGGCGATGCAGAGACGTTGCTGCTGACCACCTGAAAGCGAGTATCCGGACTCACCGAGCTTGTCCTTCACCTCGTCCCAAAGAGCTGCCTGATTGAGGGCTCGTTCCACCAGATCGTCCATCTCGGTCTTCTTGCCCTTGAAACCATTGATCTTGGCCCCCCAGGCAACGTTGTCGTAGATCGACTTGGAGAAGGGGTTTGGCTTCTGGAACACCATTCCGATGCGACGCCGGATCTCGACCGGGTCTACGTCGCTCTCGTAGATGTTCTTGTCGTGGAAATAGACCTCGCCATCGACACGGGCACTCGGGATGAGGTCATTCATGCGGTTCAGACACCTGAGCACGGTGGACTTCCCACAGCCGGAGGGACCGATGAGCGCGGTTATCTCGTGTCTGCCGAACGGGAGAGTGACGTCGTGCACTGCCTTGAAGTCGCCGTAATAGACGTCCATGGAGTTGGTCCGCATTGCCGGGACCAACATGTCGGACACAGCTACCTCTGGGGGGAGGTGGTGAGTCACCTCTGGTGGCGTGGCGTGATGTTGCTCTGAGTGTTCCGGTAGCTCCGTCACTTGTTGGGTGTCCTGGTCTTGGGTCACGTCACGCTCTCCTGGAGTAGCGATTACGAAGTATCACGGCCAAGGCGTTGAGGGTCAACAGCAGCACCAACAGCGCAATGCTGGCCGCGGCAGCGATGTTTCGGAACTCCTCCTGTGGGAAGGAGGTCCATTGGAAGATCTGAATTGGGAGGGCGGTGAAGCTGGAGAATGGCCCTGATGGGTCAGAAGTGATGAAAGACGCCGCCCCCACCAAGATCAGAGGTGCGGTCTCCCCGATTGCACGGGCGACCGCAAGGATCGTCCCGGTGAGAACCCCTGGCATCGCAACCGGCAGGACCTGGGAACGCACCGTCTGCCATTTGGTGGCGCCCAGACTGAGCCCGGCCTGACGCAAGGAGTCTGGAACCGCCTTCAGGGCCTCCTGGGATGCGATGATCACAACGGGCAAAGTGAGC
>DASTBQ010000200.1:0-39184 GCA_035711995.1 Acidimicrobiia bacterium
CAGATGGTGATGCCTGGTGACAACACCGAGATGACAGTGGAACTGATCGCTCCTATCGCCATGGACGAAGGTCTCCGGTTCGCGATCCGAGAAGGCGGCCGCACCGTCGGCGCCGGACGAGTCATAAAGATCACCAAGTAAGGCTCGTCCAAGATTTAGAGAAAGAAGTGAGCCATGCCGTCTGATAAGAGACCGCCGCTGACGCTTGCGTGTACCGAGTGCAAGCGGCGGAACTACGTCACGACAAAGAACAAGTCGAACACACAGGATCGCCTCGAGCTTAAGAAGTACTGCAGGTTCTGTCGTGTGCACACAGTGCACCGCGAGACCCGCTAGGACACGTGTCATGAGAGAGGGCCCCGATCGGGGCCTTCTCTGTCTCTCATGAGGTTCTACCCCTCTAGCGTGACGGTGATGGATCTGAACGAGCTCGAAGGGCGCGCCTATGGACCCCACACATGGGGTGTATCGCCCGACTCGGTCCGTGACTTCGTCTCATTGACCGGCGACGACCCGGGCCGCTGGGCTTACTCCGCACCACCCGGCTTCGCTGCCGCTGCCCTTTTCTCGGTGGCGCCCGATCTCCTCGCTGAGCTCTACGACCATTCGGTGATTCATGGGGAGCAGCTGTTCACATGGTCAAGATCGATACCGATTGGTGCTCAGTTTCAAGTCAACGGCGAGGTCACGAAAGTCCGGGACCGGGGTGGCATCTACTTCGTGACATTCGCGATGAAGGCGCACGACGACGCCGGCACCGTGATGACCGGCCGGTCTCTCTTCCTGGCTTCCGGTGAAACGCTCGCCGGTGGTCAGTCGACGTTCGAGCGACCAGAGCCGCCTCACTCTCACCGGGGTGAGCCCCGCGACGGACAGGTCGCTGCCTCACGTGCCGATCTCGTCAAATACGCGTCGGCGACCCGGGACTGGAACCCCGTGCACTGGGATCACGAAGCTGGCGTCGCTGCAGGGTTCCCCGGAGTGGTCGTGCACGGGTTGCTCCAGGCAGGATGGGCTCTCCGCTCAGCAGGTGAGCAGGTAGGGGGTGATGCACCGTTCGCAACGGCCCGTTTCAGGTTCCGGAATCCGCTGCTTCCGGCCCGGACGGTTTCTGTCGAAGTGTCAGGTGATGAGACACTCGATGTCTCGATCTTCGACGAAGATGTCGAGTATCTGACAGCCACGATCGGCGTCAATCATGAGTAACCCAGACGACACCCCATCGGTCGAAAGTAGCAACGAACGCGAGCTGATAGCTCGGGCTCGAAGCGGTGACCGCGCTGCGTTCGGCGCGCTGGTTCGAGAGCACCAAGACGAGGTGTACACATTGGCAAGACGGTTGGTAGGCGATCCGCACATGGCTGCGGATGTGGCGCAGGAAGCCCTTATCAGGGCATGGCGTGCCCTACCCAACTTCAGGGGTGACGCGAAGTTCTCCACATGGCTCTACCGGATCACGGTCAACACGTCATGGACGCACAAGAAGCGTGCGAGCAGACATCGGACGTCGGACCTGGAGGAGCACTTCGAACTGGCTGCACCCATGGATTCGAACCACCCCGAGGTCGCCGGGGAGATCATGGAGCTTCGCTCTCGGCTCCGCAATGCCCTGGATCGTCTCCCCGATGCTCAGCGCGAGATCGTGGTGATGAAAGACGTTTACGGCTGGTCGCATTCGGATATCGCCGATTCGATGGGGATTTCGGTGACCGCCGCCAAAGTCCGCCTCCACCGTGCCCGGGCTCGTTTGGCACGAGATCTCGAGGAGACGGCATGAGTGTTGTCTGCGAGATCGCTGCACCATTTGTGGCAAACAGCGCGGTGGAAGGCAAGGAAATCACCCGTTCATTCAGGTCCCATTGTGAGACATGTCTCAAGTGCCAGGCGCGCCATGCCGCCATGTCACGAACGGCTCGCGAGTTGGCCCGCATGAGTGTCGAGAAGATACCCGCACCTGCGGACCTCGAGTGGCGGGTTCTCTCCTCGTTGGAAGGCGACCTGGTCGTTGCGCGAACCTGGCGCAAGCCGGTCGCCGTGACCGCCGCGTTGATCTCGATGGCCGCTGCCATCTTGATCTGGAGACTGAGGCCACGGGCCGTCTGAGTCCGGCCGTCCGGTGGACTTCGCCGCCCGCTCCAGGACCTTCCGCCTACTGACCCGGCTAGCCCTGCTCGCTTTGCTTGCCGCTTGCTCTGCACCAAACCCCATCGAGGAAACCACGAGGGAGGTCATCGAGTTCGAGTCGGTAGATCTGCCCGGAAACCTCTGGGATCCTTTCATGCCAGCAGTCGCCGAGGGCGAGGTGGTGACGATCGAAGGCCACCTCACCATGCCTCCAACCGACGTACCGGTGCCCTTGGTCGTATTGACACACGGCTGTGGCGGGATCGGAAGCGGAGAGATCGGATGGGTGTCGTTCCTGGAACGAAATGGGATCGCCACGCTCATGGTGGACAGTTTCGGGGGCAGGGGTATCACGTCTGTCTGCTCGGGAAACGAGACGATGAATGTGGCGAGTGTGGTGGTTGACGTCTACCGGGCGGCTGAGACCGTCGCGGATCATCCTTTCGTTGACGACGACCGCATCGCAGTCATGGGACTCTCGTTTGGCGGCCGGGCTGCTCTCTGGTCGGCAATGACCAGGTTTCATGATCGCTACGACGGTCGGCCGTTCGCTGCTCACGTTGCTTTCTATCCGTCCACGTGTTTCATCCGGCTCGAGAACGAGACCGACGTGACCGGCGGCCCTATCCGCATCTTCCACGGCGAATCCGACGACTGGACACCGATTGTCCAGTGCCAGGACTACGTAGGCCGGCTGGTGGCCGGCGGAGTCGACGCTGAGGTTCTCGCCTACGCCGGTGCCCACCACGGATTCGACAACTCGGCGATACAGGCACCTGAGCTTCATGTCGACGTACTCAGCCCTCGCAATTGCAGCTTTGTGGAGCAGGATGGATCGATCGTCGACGAGGACACCGGCAAGAAGGCTGGTATCCGATCGCCATGCGTCCGGCTCGGAGCCCACATTGGTTATGACGAAGCGGCCAGAGACCGTGCCCGGGTCGAGTTGATCGCGTTTTTCGAACAGGCTTTCGAGGAGTGAACTGGGAGAATCACAACAGGACGCGCAGCGTCAGCGCCAACGCCGATGTGAACTCGCCTTCGGGGGCGGGTAGCCGGATGAGCCGAAATCCATGTGCCGGCGCCAGCACGTCTTTTGCGAAGTCGAAGAAGGCCGCTTGGGCGGCGCGACCCCCTTCGAACGGGAAGTCGGCGGTCGCCTTCGAGCCGAAGTGGCGGGCGGCATCCTCCCCGTGCATCTCGCACAGCTCGCGATACTTGGCCACGTCGAGATGGCTCTCGATCCCATCGTAGAAATCGAGTGTCTTCAGCCGAGCCGGGGTGAAGCGATATATGGGGTCGACCTCGATGAGAGTGTCGCCTACCTCGAAGTCGAATCGCAGCTGGCTTTCCCGCTTTGCAAGCCGCTTTTCCCAGTCGCCGCCGAGTCGAACATGAAGGGCCGAGAGACGGTAGAGCACACGTCCCCGTGTGGACGCGTCGTCCGCGATGGGCACCCGGTTGGTGATCCACGGATATCCGACATTGGGCGTGATCGGCAACCCTGCACTCTCAACCAACGCTCTTATCTCGCTGAGAATCTGGCGCTTTGACACGAAATCGGCAGACTAGGCAGTCCAGGGTGAGACCAGAACCCGGACCGAGAAGGGTGGTTTGGACTCGAAGACGAGGGCTGGATGACGGCTCGCTGACAGATGTCCTCGCGATCCAGAACCTCGGGGTGCATCGGGAGTAGCTTCTCGGCCCATGACTGACGTCGAAGGAGTCCGCAACTTCCAGACCGATGGGAGTTCCTACGACCGGTTCATGGGTCGGTATTCCAGCCCGCTGGCTCGGCAGTTCGTCGCGGTCGCCGGCGTCTCCGCGGGACAGTCAGCGCTCGATGTCGGATGTGGCCCCGGTGCACTGACCTCGGTTCTGGTGGAGGTTCTTGGTGCACCCTCGGTGGCCGCATGCGACCCGGCGCCCCAGTTCGTCGAGGCCTGCGCTGCTCTTCACCCCGGTGTCGAGGTGAAGCTGGGCCAGGCAGAGTCGTTGCCCTTCGCAGACGGTCGCTTCGATCACGCCTTGGCCCAACTGGTCGTCCATTTCCTCACCGATGCGCCAGCGGCGGTCGACGAGATGATCCGTGTGGTGGTGCCAGGTGGGAGGGTCTCTGCCTGCACCTGGGAACTGGGGCGGAACATGGAGATGTTCGGTGTCTTCTGGGAGGCGGCCCGCACCGTCGACCCGGCCGTTCGCGACGAGGCAGGCAGGATCCGCTTCGGCGGGACCGGCGAGATCGTCACACTCTTCGAAGGGCGCGGTTTGCTCGACGTGGTCGAGTCGGAACTCCGGGTGTCGGCCCGATATCGGGACTTCGAAGAGTACTGGCTGGGTTTCGGGCCTGGCATGGGCTCGGTGGGCGCCTATTTCTCCAGTGCCCCACCGAAGATGCGGGCCGCAATTCGTGACGAGATGTTCAGCTTGCTCGGTGGTCCGACCGGTAGTTTCGAGTTGAGCGCCACTGCGATATCGGCCACTGGTCGAACCCGCGGTTGAACTCCGACTTTCCACAGCGCATTGACCGCTCTTATACTTGGACGACCCGCGAACCCCCTAGGGGTGTAGCTCTAATTGGTTAGAGCGCCGGTCTCCAAAACCGGAGGTTGGGGGTTCGAGTCCCTCCACCCCTGCCACAATCGAGACAGTGGTACAGGATTGATCGAGTAAATGAGCAACAGACAGATGCGTCGCCTGCAGGAAGCAGAGGAGCGACGTCGCAAGAATGAGCAAGGCGGACAGTCGCGCGCACAGCGCAAGGCTGCCGCGATGCAGAACCGTCCCCCCGAATCGGGGGAGAAGAAGTCCATCTTCACCCGCGTCAGGGACTATCTCCATGAGGTCCGGGTCGAACTGAAGAAGGTCACCTGGCCGACCCGTGAGCAGATGATCGCATTCACTTCTGTGACGCTGATCACCACCGTGGCCCTGACCGCGGTCGTCTTCGGTTTCGACGTAGCGACCAAGGAGTTTCTCCTCTGGCTTATCGAGTTGAGAGGCTGATGGCAGATTTGATCGAGACCACAGACGTCGACGAGAACCAGACCGAGACCCCGGCCGAGGAGGCCGTTGAGACCGTCGAGGCAGCCCAGCCGGTCAGTCCATACGACATGCCGGGCGATTGGTACGTCATTCACTCCTACTCCGGCTACGAGAACAAGGTGAAGGCCAATCTCGAGACCCGCATCCAGTCGATGCACATGGAAGACCGGATCTTCGAGGTCCACATTCCCATGGAGGACGTCGTGGAATTCAAGGGCGGCAAGAAGGTGACCGTCCCCAAGAAGGTGTTCCCCGGTTACATCCTGGTGAGGATGTCACTCGACGACGACTCGTGGTACACCGTGCGTAACACCCCTGGTGTCACCGGCTTCGTTGCAGGCAATGCCCAGAAGCCCACACCGCTCTCCAGACGCGAGGTCGAGCGATTCCTTGGCGTCCAGGAAGAGGAAGAAAAGGGCAAACCCCGATTCAAGCCGGAGTGGGACGTCGGCGAGCAGGTCCGTGTGGTCACCGGTCCGTTCGCAGACTTCAACGGCATCATCGAGGAGCTCAACGTCGACCAGCAGAAGGTCGTCGTGCTGGTCAACATCTTTGGCCGTGACACTCCGGTCGAGCTCGGCTTCGAAGACATTCAGAAGAACTAGGAACTTCTCATGGGTAGAAAACGACTCGTTACCACACTCAAATTGCAGCTGCCGGCTGGCCAGGCGACACCGGCACCCCCGGTAGGTACCGCTCTCGGTCCTCACGGTGTCAACCTGATGGACTTCGTCAAGGCGTACAACGACGCCACCGGCGGTCAGCGTGGACAGATCATTCCGGTGGAGATCTCGATCTATGAGGATCGATCGTTCACCTTCGTCACCAAGACCCCACCCGCAGCCGCCCTGCTCCGTCAGGCCGCCAGGGTGGACAAAGGCTCCGGCGTCCCCAACAAGGAGAAGGTCGGAAAGGTGACCAAGGCTCAGATCAAAGAGATAGCTGAGATAAAGATGCCCGACCTCAACGCCATCGACCTCGAAGGCGCGATGAAGGTCGTAGAAGGTACAGCCCGCTCGATGGGGATCACCGTCGACGGGTGAACAACCGTTCTGTGCGGATCTACCTCGACACAGTCGTGGTAAACCCGCACAGAACTGAAGTGGGAGGTCCTCCACGGACCGTCCGAACCACAAGGAGAGACATGGGACACGGAAAGAAGTATCGGGAGGCTGCATCCCGGTACGACAAAGAACACCGCTACACCGCCCGTGAGGCGCTCGATCTGGTCAAGAGCCTGGCTCCCGCCAAGTTCGACGAGACAGTGGAGGCCGTCTTCACACTCGGCATCGACGCCCGCAAGGCAGACCAGCTGGTCAGGGGCACCGTTTCGCTCCCCAATGGGACCGGCAAAGAGGTCAGGGTCGCCGTCTTCTGCACGCCGGACAAAGAGAACGAGGCTAGAGAAGCGGGCGCCGACATCGTGGGTGGGGTAGATCTCGTAGAGAAGCTCCAGGGGGGTCAGGAACTCGACGCCGACGTGGCGATCGCAACCCCTGACATGATGTCCGAAGTCGGAAAGCTGGGCCGCGTTCTCGGTCCCAGAGGTCTGATGCCAAACCCGAAATCGGGCACCGTGACTACCGATGTGGGCAAGACCGTTTCCGAATTCAAGGGTGGCAAGATCGAGTACCGGAACGACAGGTACGGCAACGTTCATGTTCCCGTGGGCAAGGTCTCGTTCGAGGTTGACCAGCTGTTCGGCAACCTGGCGGCATTGACCGCTGAGATCCAGCGGGCCCGTCCCGCCGGTGCCAAAGGACGCTACATGAGGGCGATGACCATCTCGTCGGCCATGGGTCCCGGTGTCAAGGTCGACCCGGGTCGTCTCGAGGAGATGGCCGAAAAGGCCCTCTGAGTTTCACCATCGCCCCAGATGTGGAAAAGCCCCCGTTTGCCGGGGGCTTTTCTCGTTTTGTTGGAACTAGGGGGATCTCCGTGCCCGGAACATCCGTGGGCTGGAGGGCTTCGGCTGCCAGGTCCACCGTCCGCACGCCGCCGACGATTTTCGTCTGTGGACCAGGGTAGGGGCTGGTCGTAGTCGTCGGCTGAACGCGGCCCTCACATATTCGGGATCCGGAACCCGGGCGGGGGCGGTCAGGGAACCCGCCCGGCAGCACGGAGACCCCCTGTTTTCAACAGGTTCAAGTGTCGCGCGTGCCCGACGGTGTGTCCAGGGAAAATATGGAAAACACCTCAGATCGTGCCCAAGAACGCCAGCAATTCCTGATTGAATAAGTCAGGTTGCTCCAATGGGGTCAGATGTGCCGCTCCAAGGGACCACGATCGCGGGCCGGTCGCTGAGCCGTCCTGCGAGATGATGGGCAGCCTCGATGAAAGCAGGCTCATCGTGTCCCCCGACCATCACGAGAGTCGGGCAATCGATCTGATCCAGGTGCCCATTCAGGTCCTGTCGAACCCGGTCTGATATTCTTCACGTTCCTCTTCTGTTTCCAGTGCCCTTCGATCCATGTCACAGAAGAGCTCACGGACATCGGGAATGACGTCACTCTCGGCGCGGCCGTGACCGACACCCCATCTCATGAACTCGATTTCCAGCATCTGCTCGAGATCGCCACTGTCGGCGGCAGCGCCCGCTTCCACTGCGTACTGGAAGTCGACCCATCCGCCGTCTGGCTCCCATCCGTTGGGAATCGCACTGATGAGGACAAGGGCGTCGACCCGCCCGGCGTGTTGGATCGCGAGATCGAGTGCGGTCTCACCACCCATGGAGCATCCGACGATCACCGCCGAGTCGACTTCGAGTTGGTCGAGGACGGCGATTGAGTCGTCGGTGTCCGAGAATGGTTCCGCCCGGAAAGGGGTCTTTCCGAAGCCGCGTTTGTCGAAGGCAATCGAACGGAGACCGTCCAAACCCATCTGGTGACGCCACATTCGCGAGTCGGCGACACCGGCGTGGATGAAGAGGACCGGCCGACCTCCCGCCTTTGTCTTCGATGTGGAAGTCCACCGGCCGAACCTATCGAATTGCGGAGTACCCGGCGCCGGATACAATTCGGTCCGCAACTCCAATACCTCGGCCAGAGACCGCCGGTACCACAAGGTGTAAAGGGATCTTCCCGCCAGCGCAGGTTCGCTTTTCGAAGCCCCTTGTCTTTGCCGAGGGGCTTTATTGATGTCTAGGGAGACGCAAATGGCAAGACCCGAAAAGGTCCAGGCTGTATCCGACATCCGAGAAGGGCTCGAGAGCTCCGAAGCGGTGTTCCTCACCGAGTATCGGGGTCTGTCCGTCCAGGCCGTGCAGGAACTGCGCAATTCGTTGCGTGATAGCGGCGCCGAGTACAAGGTCGTGAAGATGACCCTGGCCAAGCTCGCCGCTGGCGACGCCGGCATCCAGGGTCTCGACGAGTACCTCGGTGGCCCGACGGCCCTCGCATTCGCCAAGAGCGACCCGGTCGCCACGGCCAAAGCGCTCAAGGAATTCTCGAAGACGCACGAGGTGTTCGTCCTCAAGGCCGGATACCTGTCGGGGAACGTCCTCAGTCCTGAGGAGGTCTCCAAGCTCGCCGAGATCGAGCCTCGTGAGGTTCTCCTGGCCAGGATCGTCGGGGCAGCCAAGGCTCCGCTCTTCTCGGCAGCCGGGATGTTCGCCTCGTTCAACCGGAGCGCGGCGTCGATGTTCTCACAGCTTCTGGACAAGAAAGAGTCGGGCGAGTTCGTGTCCGGTGCCGCTGCCGATGAGGCGACGCTGCCGGCCGAAGAGCCCGCCGAGACCACGGCCGACAAGGCCGAGGAGGAATGAAGAGATGGCAAAGACCAAGCTCACCACTGACGAGCTGCTCAGCAGATTCGAGGAGATGACAATCCTCGAGCTGAAGGAGTTCCTCGATGCGTTCGAGGAGAAGTTCGATGTAACTGCCGCCGCGCCGGTAGCCGTTGCTGCTGCCCCGGGTACCGGTGGCGGCGATGCCGTTGCAGCCGCCGCCGATGAGAAAGACGAGTTCGACGTCGTCATCACCAGCGCTGGCTCGGCCAAGATCCAGGTGATCAAGGAAGTCCGTGGGCTCACCAGCCTCGGTCTCAAGGAGGCCAAGGATCTCGTGGACGGTGCTCCTGCAGCGGTGTTGGAGGGTGTCGACGAAGAGACCGCCAACAAGGCCAAGGAAGTTCTCGAAGGCGCCGGCGCCACCGTCGAGCTCAAGTAGTTTCCGAGCTCCCTTCTCATTCTGGGTGTGGAACCGACGGAATCCGGCGGTTTTCACACCCAGAATGTCCTTCAGGTGAAGTACTCGGTCACCTCGTCGGTCTCCCGCTCCCGCAGTTTCACGTTCGCGTCGAGCAGCTCGAGCCTCTGCTCGAGGGTTCTCGACGCCTCGGGAAGCGGATGTTCGGCGAAGAAGCCTTTCACGTCGGCGGCAACCTCGAGCTGAGACAGCGCCGGGAGGCCCTCGATGACCCGGGTGCGGGTCATCCCGGGCATGACATCGAGGACTTCGTCCCAACGTGACCGGGCATTGGCCCACACCTGGGGTCCGGCGTCGCCTGACAGGAGGCGGGCGAAGACCCAAAATCCGTCCTGGGTGCGTATCTCCCCTTCGACGATCTTGTCCATCGTGGCCAACGCCTCGGTCTCGGTGGCCACATCGGCAACCGAACGGAGATATCTCACCTGTTCGAGCGGCGTGCTCGACTCCTTGTAGACGTTCCAGAGCGTGACGTACTCATCGGGCCCACCGTTATGGGCGTATACCGACAGCGACGCGGTGCAAACCTCGGGGTCGATGCTTCCACCGTCGAGAATTACAGACACCTTCTCCGCGCAGCGATCGATCGTCTCCTGATCACGCGCCAGGTTCCCCATCGCTGCGATCAGGTCGCCTCGAAGCTTGCGCACCAGGTCGGAGTCCGACCCCCCGATTTCCCAACCGAGGCGATCCAGGGCCGGCGACACGAGGTCTGACACGAATCTCTGGAAGCCTGGACGTGCCTCCTCGCTCAGGGCGTGATGCTCGATGAGGGCGAGTCCTCCGGTGATCACCGACCAGATCGCCTGTTCTTCCTCGCCTCCGAACTTCGAGATCAGATCGAGGAAGTGGGTCACCGAGATCTGCCCATTGCGAACGAATCCGAGGGTGTCGGCGACCAGGGCGTACCGCTCGTTGTCACCGAGTTCGTCGACATGGGTGAGCAGAGCCTCGAACAGTTCGTCTGAATAGTTGGTCCGGTAGAAGCCGTAGCCACCGGCGTTGGCAACTACCCAGTCGATTGTGCCGTCCAGAGGGACGACAGCTTCGTCGGTCTCGAGGAGGAATCGGATGTCGAACGGCACACCGTCGATCGTGCCCCGCAACTGCACCGGCACCTTCCAGAGTGTGGTATCGGTCTCGTCGGGGATCACCATGTAGCGACGCTGGGACAGTCTCACGCCACCGTCGACGACCTTGACGTCGAGTTGGGGGAATCCGCGCTGGTAGACCCAGGTGTCCATGATCTCGGACACCGGATACTCCGAGGCCGCATCGAGACCCTCCCAGAGATCGGTGGTCACGGTGTTGCCGTAGGAATGACGACGAAGATAGTTGCCCACTCCTTCCCGAAAACTCTCGACCCCGATGAACTCGTCGAGCATGTGGAGCACGGCCGAGCCCTTGCCATACGTGATGGCGTCGAACATCTGGTCGACCTCGTCGGGATGGGTTACCTCGAACTCGATGGGACGGGTCGAGGCGAGCTGATCTGTGCCCATCGCCCAGGGAACCTCGAGGTTCTGGAAGGCAAGCCACCTCTTCCACTCGGGACGCATTGCGTCGGTCGCCTTCAGTTCCATGAAGCTGGCGAATGCCTCGTTGAGCCACGCCCCCTCCCACCACGCCATCGTCACCAGGTTGCCGAACCATTGATGGGCCACCTCGTGACCAATGACATCGAGGCTGTTCTGTAACTCGGCCTGGCTGGCCTTCTCCGGGTCGATGACCAAATAGGCGTCGCGGTAGGTGATCAGGCCGACGTTCTCCATGGCACCCGCGGCGAAGTCGGGGATGGCGATGTGGTCGAGCTTGTCGCCGGGGTATGGGATGTCGTAGTAGTCCGAGAGATACTCGAAGCAGAAGACTGCGTTCTCCATGGCAATGTCGGTGAGATGCAGGTTGCCCGTGGGGACGATGACTCGGATTGGCGTTCCCCTCACTATCCGGGGATCGGTGGCCTCGAATGGCCCGGCGATGAAGGCGAGCAGGTAGGTGGACATCTTCATCGTGGTGTCGAACACGAACTCGACGCGGCCACCTTCGAGCGTGTTGCGGGCGACCTCACGCGTGTTGGAGTAGGCCTCCAATCCGTCCGCGACCACCATCGTGGTGGCGAACGTCGCCTTGAAGTCGGGTTCGTCGAAACAGGGGAATATCCGGCGAGCGTCAGTCGCCTGGCACTGCGACGTCGCCAGTGCGTGCTCGGCCCCGGAGGCGTCTCGACAGGTCGATCTGTAGAGACCACGCAGCTGATCGTTGATGATTCCCGAGTGCTCGATGTCGAGACGGTGGTCGCCGGGCTCCAGCGTCTCTTCCAACGACAGTGTCGCCCATTCTTTCTCGTCGTCGTAGGCGATCTCGCTGATCCGGGGTCCTGTGGCGAGCGCCGCCGACTTGATCTCGACCTCAGCCGCGCTGAGAACGATTCTGTCGGTGGGCTCGACAACCGTCAGATCTATGCCGACCGCACCGGTGAAGGTAAAGGTGTCCAGGTCGAGCTCTAGTCTGATGTCGTAGTGGTTGGGCTGGGTGTGTCGGGGCAGCCTGAAGGGGTTTTCGGTCAATGACTCCTCGCGATTCGCAGTCCGTTGATGGTACCGGCACCAGTGGACTGGTCGAAGTGGAAATGACGGCGCAGAGACCTAACCTGCCGGGGTTGACTGACTTCTCGACGATTCTCGTCACCGTGCACGGTCCTGACAGACCCGGCATCTCTGCCGGGCTCATGGACGTTCTCGTGGCGACCAACGCCGACATCTTCGACGTGGAACAAATCGTCGTGCGGGGACGGCTCACACTCAACGTCCTGGTTGGAGTAGATGGCGAGAAAGCGACAATCAGGGACCTGCTCTTGTTCGGCTGGGAGCAGCGACTCCACATCGAATTCGAGGTGGTCGATCCAATCCCGACTCCGATCAAGACGATGACTGTCGTCACGGTTCTCGGAGAGCGGATCGGTCCTGACGACTTCGGGGTGGTCGCCCGTGGCATCGCCGAGGGTGGCGGGAACATCGAACGCATCTTCCGTCTCTCCCGTTACCCGGTCATCTCCTACGAGCTGGCAGTGTCGAACGGCGACGTCGACAAGATCAGGGAGGTGTTGATCAACGTCGCTGCCGAGCGGCCGATCGACATTGCAATCCAACCCGAGGGTTTGGAGCGACGGGCCAAGCGCATGGTCGTTATGGACGTCGACTCGACGCTGATTGAGAACGAAGTGATAAACCTGCTCGCCGACGAGGCAGGTGTGGGCGAACAGGTCGCCGGGATCACCGCTGCCGCCATGAGAGGCGAGATCGACTTCGAAGGAAGTCTGCGGGAGCGAGTCGCCCTCCTCGAAGGGCTGGATGAGTCTGTGATCGCAAGGGTCCGATCACGAATCACTGTGACTCCGGGGGCGAAGACCTTCATCAGGACCCTGAAGCGGATGGGGATGAAGACCGCGATCGTGTCAGCCGGATTCACCAGGTTTGCCAATTCCCTGGCAGCGGATCTCGGGATCGATCATTCCCTTTCCAACACCCTCGAGATCATCGACGGCAAGCTCACCGGCCGTCTCGCCGGTGAGTTGGTGGATGGGCCGAGGAAGGCAAAGTTCCTTCAGGAAGTTGCGGCAGCCGAAGGGATATCGACGTCGCAGGTGGTGGCCGTGGGCGACGGTGCCAACGACCTCGACATGCTTGCCGCTGCCGGCCTGGGAATCGCCTTCAATGCCAAACCTGTGGTGCAGGAGAGGGCCGACACAGCGGTCTCGGTGCCATATCTCGACGCAATCCTCTTCTTGATGGGTGTTCGTCGTGACCATGTCGAAGCGGCCGATGCTGCGGATCCCGACTTCGAACAGGTAGGCTTGATCGAGGTTCCGGGGACGCCCCCGGTCTAAGCCCTGCTCTCCAGGTAGACCCGGGCCCGGTCAACAGGCAGCAGTACGTCGGTCATCGTTCGTTCGTGCTCGAAGCCCATTGCGTGGTTGATGGCGAGCATCGGCTCGTTTATGAAGGCGTTGCCGGTCTCTTCGTAGACGCCGCCTTCCCATCGATCCAGAGCGGCGAGGTTAGCGGCTCCTTTGATCCACTTGCCCAGTGAGCGGCCCCTGTGGTCGGGATCGACCATGGTCACCGAGACCATCCACGTAGTCGGATCGGTCTTCCGTCGGATCATGTCGGTCATGCCCACCGCGCGACCGCTCTCGTCATGGATCGCAAAGACGGAGATGGCGTCGACACCTTTCGCATAGTGCTCTTGCACCTCGCGCACCCGTTCGGCGTTCCACTCCCGCGGCTCGAAGGTGGGTGACATCGGCATGTCACGCTCGAGCACGTGAAAGAGGTAGGCGATGTCGGACAGCATCTCCTCGGGCCAGGCTTCCACGAGTCTTATCGTGTAGCCGGGAGCCCGTTTCGGGCCCTGATCGACCCAGCTCTGGAGAAGCTCGGGGTCGAGGTCGCCCACCCGCACGACGTTTTCGTGAAACTCGAGTTGCTTCTCGGCGCCGATCACCCGGGCGAACTCGCCACCGGCAGGAGCCGTGTCGAACACGAAGCCCTGCAACCTGGTGCGACCCTTCTCCTCGGCGACTTCGGTCGCGCGTCTCAGAAGCAACGTCCCGATACCTCGTCGCCGATGATCGGGAAGCACCCTGATCGAGCATTGGAGGACGTCGGGGTTTGTACCGTCGTCTGGGTGGCGCAGCGTGCCCGTGGCAACGATCACGTCCTCATCACGCACTACCAAGCGCATTTCCTCCATTCCTGGGTTGTTTGCAAACATCCGGAAATCGTCGGCGGTCAGATCGACATGGCGGGGATTGAGTTCCCGATCGTTCGCATTGACCACCTCGAGGACGGCTTTCAGTTCGGCGTCGCTGGCAGTCGCCATGTCGGTCTCGGAGATCTCGAACGTCATTCCTCGACCCAGTCGTGATGGAAGAACTCCCCCCGTGGAGTGTCGACACGTTCGAACGTGTGCGCTCCGAAGTAGTCACGTTGCGCCTGGATCAGGCCGGCGGGCAGACGTCTCGACCGGATGCCGTCGAAATAGGCGAGGGCGCTGGAGTAGGCAGGAGAGGGGATTCCGGCGGTGACGGCCCCGGCGACGACACGACGCCAGGCGGGTTCGGAGTCCCGCAGGGCCTCGCTGAAGAATCCCGTCTCCACGAGATCGGCCGGGTCTGTGCCTTCATAGGCAGCTGTGATGTCCTCGAGGAAAGCGGCGCGAATGATGCATCCCGCCCTCCAGATGGAGGCGATGGTTCCCATGTCGAGATCCCACCCATGCTCGTCTGACGCCGCCTGCATCAGGCGAAATCCCTGGGCGTAGGAGATGATCTTGGATGCGTACAGCGCCGTCTCGATTTCGTCGACAGTCGTACCGTCGAGCCGGCCGATCGGCGAGCCGAACATTGCAGCCGTACGCTCCCGGCGATCAGGATCAGAACTGACGATCCGGGCGTATACGGCCTCAGCCACCAAGGTCGTCGGCTGAGCCGACTCCATCGAGGCGACAACCGTCCACTTGCCGGTGCCCTTCTGGCCTGCGGCATCGAGGATCTTGTCGATGAGTGGTGTCCCCCCCTCCTCGGCCCTAAGGATGTCTGCTGTGATCTCGACGAGGTATGAGCGGAGACGACCCTCGTTCCACCGCGCGAAGACGTCCCCGATCTCGCCAGGAGACATACCGAGACCGCGCTTCATGAGGTCATAGGCCTCGGCGATCACCTGCATGTCGCCATATTCGATCCCGTTGTGGATCATCTTCACGAAGTGACCCGCACCCCCGGGTCCAATCCATTCACAGCATGGGCTGCCATCAGGCGCGATCGCCGCGATCCCTTTCAGGATGTCCTCGACCACGGGCCATGCCTCGACGTCGCCGCCAGGCATGATCGAAGGCCCGTGACGGGCACCCTCCTCTCCACCTGAGACACCGATCCCGAGAAACCGGATTCCCTTCTCGGCGAGACGCTCGTACCGGCGGGCGGTCTCGGTGAAGAGTGAGTTGCCTCCGTCGATGACGACGTCCCCCGCGTCCAAAAGGGGGAGAAGGTCGTCTATCACGTAGTCGACGGGAGGTCCCGCCTTCACCATGAGGAGGATCACCCGTGGTGATTCCAACGAAGACGTCATCTCCTCGAGGGTGTGCGCCGGCACCATGTCCTTCTCGGACGCCTCGCCTGCCATGAACTCATCGGTAACCGTGGTCGTCCGGTTGTAGACGGTCACCCGGTTGCCCGAGTCTGCGAGGTTCAGTGCCAGATTGGCTCCCATGACCGCGAGGCCGACCACGGCGATATCAGATCTTTGGGTCACAGCACGGAGGCTATTACTTCCCGAAGCGCTTAGCCTTCATCGACCGTGAGCACCATCTATCTGGGCATCGACGTCGGCGGTTCCGGCATCAAATCGGCCCTCGTGGACGTGGCGACGGGCGAACTCGTCACGGAGCGGGCGAGGCTGGACACGCCGCAGCCGGCTACTCCGGAAGCTGTTACCGATGCCCTCGCTGGAATGGTGCAGTCCTTCGACTACGACGGTCCGATCGGCGTCGGTTTCCCCTCAGTGATACGGAACGGGACGGTCGACACCGCGAACAACATCGACCCGGGTTGGATAGGCCGCAAGGTGACAGACATCTTCGAAGCGGCGACCGGGAGAGCCACAACGGTCATCAACGACGCAGACGCCGCGGCTCTGGCTGAGGTCACATTCGGGGCGGCCGCCGGTGTTCAGGGGATGGTCTTGATGATCACATTCGGTACCGGCATCGGTTCGGGTCTGCTGGTCGACGGCCAGCTGGTGCCCAATCTCGAACTGGGCCAGATTGAACTCGACGGTCACGCACCGGCCGAGAGCTACTTCTCCGCAAAGGCGCGGCGACGTGAGAATCTCGACTGGGATCAGTGGGGCGCACGGGCCAACCGCTACCTGAGGCACGTCGACTTCGTCTTCAACCCCGACCGGATAGTGCTCGGCGGGGGTCTCACCAAACACTGGGAGTTCTTCCAACACGCGCTCGACGACGCTCTCCCTGTCGTCCCGGCCACGATGGGGAACAGTGCCGGGCTGGTTGGAGCGGCCCTGGTCGCTAGCGGGTCACGAACTCCTTGAACTGACCGGTCGCCCGCTCGGGAAGCCGGACGTCCATCACGGTCCCCGCCTCGTCGTGTTTCTCCTCGACCACCTCGCCAACACGATGAGCAGCAGCCACCACGTCGCCTCTGTCGTATGGAACCGCCAGTTTCAGCGTGACCAGGCCTTTCGACAGGGCTTCGGCTATCGCGTCGAGCAGAGCGTCGAGACCTACCTCGTCGCGCGCCGAGATCTGTACGGCGTCGGGCCACAAGTTGTGCAGCCGTGTGCGTCCTGCTTCGTCGAGCGCGTCGATCTTGTTGATGGCCAGGAGCTGGGGGACCGATGCGGCATCTATCTCCTCGAGCACTTCGATGACTGCGTCGATCTGTCCAGCAGGGTCCTCGTCGGTTCCGTCGACTACGTGTACCAGGAGATCGGACTCGGCAGCCTCGGACAAGGTCGAACGAAACGCCTCGACCAGGTGGTGGGGAAGACGTCTCACGAACCCGACGGTGTCGGCGATCACGATCGGTCGCCCGTCCGGCAGCTCGAGACGACGCACCGTGGAGTCGAGGGTGGCAAAGAGTTGATCCTCGACCAGGGTGTCTGCATCGGTGAGCGTATTGAGCAGTGTCGACTTCCCGGCGTTCGTGTAGCCGACAATCGACACCTGTGGTATCTCGGTGCGCTTTCGCTGTTTGCGCTGCGTTGCACGATGGCCAGCTGACTCCTTCAGCTGACGTTCCAGCTTCGATATGCGGGCGAGCACACGTCTGCGGTCGGTTTCGAGCTTGGTCTCGCCGGGTCCGCGCATCGTCGTGCCCACACCGGCGCGCTGCTGGGCGAGATCGGCTCCCTTGCCCCGTAGACGGGGCAGGTTATAGCGGAGCAGAGCCAGCTCCACCTGGATCGCACCGACCTTGGACGTAGCGTGCTGGGCGAAGATGTCGAGGATCAATGCCTCCCTGTCCACCACGTCGCAATGGAATATCTTCTGGAGATTGCGCTGCTGGGCTGGGCTCAACGGCTGGTCGAACACGACCACGTCGATGTCGAGGGCCTTGGTCAGGGTCGCAAGCTCCTCGGCCTTCCCGGAACCTATGAATGAGGCCGGATCTGGCCTGTCACGCTTGACCAGCTCATGGTCAACGGGCTCGGCTCCTGCGGTCTCGGTCAGTAGAGCCAGCTCGTCCAAGGAGCGCTCCTCCTCTGTGGTCGACATGTCTGGCATCAGTACTCCGATGAGGAAAGCGCGCTGAACTGCGACCTCGAGGTCGGTGACTGTTGCAGTGAGACGACGACGGGAGCGCGATTGATGATCAGAAGTCATGAGCTGTGGGACTCGGGGCGAGTCATGTTGACCGGACCAGGAAACGGATGCGGCGATTTTTGCGGGATCAGAGGTACTGGCCCTCGTCGCCGACGTGTTCGAGCTCTTCCTCGGCGATTATCTGGGACTCACGGACCGCTATCACCGGCTTGCCGGTCGGTGGCCAGATGAAACGCCAAGCTCCTGTGGGGACGGCCCAGAAACGCTGACCGGTTTGGACGTCCACCAGCGCGAGGGCGTCGTTGCCGTCTTTGGTACCGATCGGAACCAATAGACCGGACCTGGTGGTGGTGTCTTCGGGTTGCTGACCGACACGCCAGCCACCCATCACGTTGTACCCGTTGTCGGAGAGAACGGGGAGGTCGGTCTCGATCACGTCTCAATTGTCGCAGGAACCATTGAGAAACGCATACCGCCGGGCGAGGGTGGCGGGTGTTGGCGATAAGGTCTGCTCATGCCCACCAAGCCAAAGTTCTCCGAGGCGCTCGACTACCACGAGAAGCCGCGTCCCGGGAAACTGGAGATCAGGTCCACCAAGCCCACCGCCACCCAGTCAGACCTCAGTCTCGCCTACACGCCGGGGGTCGCCGACCCGTGTCTGGTGATCGCCGACGAGCCGGATGCCGCATTTCGCTACACAAATCGCGGAAATCTCGTTGCAGTGGTATCCAACGGATCGGCTGTGCTCGGTCTCGGCAACATCGGTCCTCTTGCCAGCAAGCCGGTCATGGAGGGCAAGGCGGTTCTCTTCAAGCGGTTCGCAGACATCGATGTGTTCGATCTCGAGATCGACGCCAGCGATCCCGAAGACGTGATCAGGTTCTGTGAGCTGTTGGCTCCGACGGTCGGCGGCATAAATCTCGAGGACATCAAGGCCCCGGAATGTTTCTACATCGAGTCAAAGCTTCGCGAGAGGCTCGATATCCCAGTTTTTCACGATGACCAGCACGGTACGGCGATAATCGGAGGCGCCGCCTTCCTCAACGCTGTCGAGATCACCGGACGTGACATCGACAAGACCAGGGTGGTGGTCGCCGGTGCCGGGGCGGCCGGTGTTGCCTGTGCCCGCTTCTTCATCGAGCTCGGCGTGGACCCGGCGAACCTTCTTCTGACTGATACCACCGGTGTGATCCACGCCGGGAGGGTCGATCTCAATGAGACAAAGCGGGAGTTCGCCGTCGAGACAGAGGCCCGCACTCTGGCCGATGCCATGGTGGGCGCGGATGCCTTCATCGGGGTGGCGGTTGCCGGGATCGTCACCAAGGAGATGGTCCAGTCGATGGCAGCCGACCCGATCGTCTTCGCATTGGCCAACCCCGACCCGGAGATCACATATCCGGACGCGAAAGCCGCCCGCGATGACGTGCTCATGGCCACCGGTCGATCCGACTACCCAAACCAGGTCAACAACGTTCTCGGCTTCCCTTTCATCTTCCGGGGAGCTCTCGACGTCCGCGCCCGCGGTGTCTCGGAGGGGATGAAAGTGGCTGCGGCCCACGCACTCGCCCAACTGGCCAGGGAGCCTGTTCCCGACTCTGTCCTTCGGGCGTACGACCTTGAAACCCTGGCATTTGGTCCCGATTACCTGATCCCCAAACCGTTCGATCCTCGTGTCCTTTGGACCGTGGCGCCGGCAGTGGCGAAGGCGGCCGTGGACGAGGGTCTGGCGCGCTCGCCCATCGACGACTTCGACGAGTACCGCAACGAGCTCCAGGCCAGGTTCCGGGCCTCTCACGCCCTCATCAACGCCATCACCACCCGCGCCATGGAGCAGCCGAAGAGAGTCGCCTATCCCCACGCCAACGATGTTCGAATCATCCGGGCGGCGAGGCGCGTCAAAGACGAAGGGATCGGGCGCCCCCTCCTGGTCGGTCCCGCCGACGAGATCTCAGAGCTCGCCGACAATGTCGGCATCTCCCTGGACGGGATGGATGTCGTAGACCCGAACGGACCCGGATCCTCTCTGCGGGAGTACGCCCGTGCCCTGGAGCAACTGAGGCGGGACCGCGGGCTGTCGCTAACGGATGCCGAGAAGCAGGTTCGCGACCCCAACATGTACGCCTGTCTGATGGTGCGAGAGGGGGATGCCGACGCCGTGCTCGGTGGGCTCAACACCTATTACCCGGAGACAATCCGTCCTGCCCTGCAGGTTCTCAAGGTCGACGAGGGTCGCTCCATCGTCTCGTCGGTGTATCTCGTCCTCGTCGGTGGCAGGCCCTACTTCTTCACAGATTGTGCGGTGAACATCGAGCCGACTGCGGGCCAACTCGCCGAGATCGCACTCGCCGCCACCAAGACGGCAGAGGAAGACTTCGACAGGGAACCTCGGGTCGCCTTCATCAGCTACTCCGACTTCGGGTCGGCCGGAGGTGAGGAGCCCGCCAGGGTTCGAGAGGCGGTGGAGATCTTCCGTTCGGCCAGACCCGACATACTCGTCGACGGCGAGATGCAGGCTGACTCGGCGGTCGTAGCCGAACTCATGGAGACACGCCGCCCCGGCGGTTCGCTGCTGGGACGGGCTGCGAACGTCCTGGTCTTCCCAAATCTCACAGCAGCCAACGCCTCCTACAAGCTGCTCAACCGCCTCGGCGGAGCCGAGGTGATCGGCCCGATCCTCAGTGGTCTCTCCAAGCCGGTTCACGTCCTGCAGCGAGATGCATCCGTCAGCGATGTGGTCAACATGACCGCGATCGCGGTTGCCGAGGCGCAGAGAAAGGACTGATCGGCAGACTTCAGGGTGCACCGGGTCGTTGAGCCATGTCTTCTCGGCTTTGCAACGACTCTTCTAACGCTCCTTCCAGTACTCCTCGTAGTGGACATTGCCCCTGTGCCCGGCGCGGTCGATGGTGAAGCCGCGTTCGTGGAGGATCTCGCACACGCCTGTGGGGGCGGGAAAGGTGGGGGTTTCGTCCTGCCAGGTTGGTAGCCCGATCATCAATGGGTTTCCGCAGAGAAACACATGGGTCTTGGTCGGATTCAGCGGAACTCCGAGATCCTTCTCGGCCCGACCACTCCTCAGATAGTCCTGGACATAGACCTTGTTGCCCTCGTTCTCGGGTTCCCGTGTCGTGAGAGGAACGAACCGGTAGTTCGGGAACCGACTCTCCGCTCTTTCATGTTGCTCCAGATAGCCGAGGTCGGCCCGATATCGAACACAGGACACTGACAGGATCTGTCCTTTGTGCCCGGAGCGGAGCAGTTCGGCGGTCATCTTGTTGTGTGGCGCCTCACCGGTGCCCGTGCCCAGGAAGAGCACTGTGTCATCGGGGCCGACACCCTCCAATGTGTAATGACCGGTGAATTTGTGGCTCATGTAGAGACGGTCGCCGACTCCCTTGCGAAACAGCCTCGGAGTCAGAGCCGGGATTTCCTCCAGGTGGGGTGGCACTTTGACGATGTAGAACTCGACTGCCTCAGGGTGGGGAGCGACCAGATCACCGTGGTCGTCGACGATCGAGCTGGACACCGAGTAGGCGCGTCTAGCCATCCGATCCCAACGTCCACTCCCCGGATCGAAGTCCTCGGTTGCTTCGTCAGCACGCGGTTCCCAATAGCCGAGACCGAGATGTGTGTACTGGCCCGCCTCGAACGACGGAACCGGTTCGTCGGGCGTGACCCTGATGATCCTCAGTTCAGTGTTTGCCTCACGCATCGATGTGATCGTCGCGTTGTAGTTGGCGAGACGAAGGGCCTCCTCGTGCTCCCCGGGCATCGGTACCTCGTAGTAAACGAACAGCCGGGCGATCGTCTCGCCCGCCATCTCGAGGTCCTCTTCGGTCCAAGCTCTTCCGCTGCGGATCGTCACGGTGTTGGAGAGGACGTGGATGGTGTCGATCTCGGGAAGCCGTTGCCAAAGTCGGCGCGCCAGGGTCGACGTCGGTGTGTTCCCCTCGGGGCTGTGGGTGAACGCCTCCCCCTCCTGACCGGTCAGTGAGCGATCGAGATCGAACACGGCCACCTCCCCGATTCGTGTCGTGGCGAACTCGATCAGCTGACCCATGCCGGGAAGCTACCGGGAACAGGCGCGGTCCCCGCCCTGTTGGCAGACATATGGAACCCGAGATACGCCAGGCGATGGAACGTGGAGGGATCGCCGACATCACCACGATCGGCAGAAACTCCGGTCAGCCGCGTCGCATCGAGATCTACTTCCACCACTTCGACGGCAAGTTCTACTTGACGGGTCGTCCCAGCACTCGTACCCGCGATTGGGTGGCCAACATCCTGGCTCACCCCGAGTTCACCTTGCACCTGAAGCGAGGCGTCACCGCAGACGTGGCTGTCGTGGGGCGTCCCGAGCCCGATGAGAACGAGCGTGCCCGAATCTTGAGACGTGCCTTGATCGAGAACTGGGACTCACCACCCGAAGGGGTCGACGCAAGCCTTCACAAGTGGGTGGAAAACGCTCCCTTCGTCGAGTTCGAGCCGATCTAGAGCTCTCCGGTCTTCTGCCCGACGTCTCTCATTCCCAATCCGATCAGGACGAAGACGATCCCCATCAAGATCGCCATCCCGGCGACTCCAAAGGCGACGACCGACGTGAACAACGACGACTGCAGGAAGGCGGAGTTCATCGCGACCTCCCGAAGGGGGTCTTCACGATCCAACTCCGCGTACGTGAGCCCACCGGTTGACTCCAGCGTGTGCTTCTCTATCACGCGCGCCTGACAGAAGGCGCTGAACGGCCCGTCGACTTCGTCACCGGCGAGACAGTCGGCGTCGTCGGAGACCGTGATGTTCTGGCTTGCCAGGGTGTTCGACACCACGATCCAGGTCCCGATACCTCCCAGGAGGAGGATGACCCCAACGACGATCGACGTGACATAAGCGGACTTTCTCATGGCATCCTTCTCTATAGACGTGGGAGGACGCTACCCCATCGAGCCACGGGCCACGAGAAGTGTCGTGCGACTCAGCTGCCGTCTCCGAAGGACTGCTCCGAGTTGTCGTTGTCGTAGAGCGCGGACAGGATGAGGGCGGCTTCAAATGGCGGAGGCGGACGGGAATCGAACCCGCCAGAGACCGTATCGGCCTCTCACCGGTTTTGAAGACCGGGGGACCCACCAGGCGTCCGGACGCCTCCTGGTTGGGTGGGCCAGCGTAGATGAAGGCTCCCCGGAGGATTTCGAGAGCACAACCGTTCTCGGCCGGACAGCGACTGCCCGGTGCGCAGGTTCGTGAACCGTTTGGGGAACCTGGGGCGGGGTATATACGCTTCAATGGTCATGACGCAGCGAAGTTTCGGGCGAATCATCCGTTATCGACGGACCAAGCTCGGACTTAGTCAGGCAAAGTTGGGCGAACTGGTAGGTCGCTCAACCGCGACCATAAGATCCTGGGAGCGGGACAAGACCCGGCCCACTGACCCCAAGGTCCTAGGCGCGCTGGCAGCCGTCCTCGGAATCGACGAGAAGCAACTCTTCGGGAAGGCCGAAATCGAGCAACCCTTGTTCGAGGAGGCCATCCCAACCGTCGAACAGTCGTTGGCGACGCTCAACCCGACACCGCCCCGCCACGTCGCTTCACAACACGCCCAGCCGACAGAGAACGTCGCTGACCCCGCAGCGAGCCAACCTGCCCGCCAACTGGTGGGAGTGGCGTCCGGTCCGGCTTACGTGTCGCCACCTGATCCCTACGTCCAGACCCCGCTGACTCCCAGTCTGGCCGACGTCTCTTACATGGAAGACAGCTCGCAACGTCAGCTTTACAGGGTCCGCATCCTCGCCACACTCATCGCCTTGGTGGCTCTCACGATTGCCTTCATCTGGGCGATCGGTGAGGGCATCGGGGCACTTGGCGACTGGTGGGACAGCTTCTTCGGTCAATTGCGGCTCTAGTCACCGTCTGAAACGGGGACTCCCGCGACGTTCCACCTCCGGCGAACAACAGCCAGACCCGAGTCACCGTGGCAAACCGCTGAGAATTCCGTTCCCGCAAACGCTCTCTTGTGGCAGAATCCTGGTACCAGAGAAAGGAGGTGGTCCGAACTTGTATGAATGTCTTAGGACTCTGGAGGTGGCCAAGCGCTGAGCGGCGCTGACCGCTGATGCGCCGCTCGTTCCCACTGGGAACAGGTGGCGACTCCAAACTTGGACCACCCGGCTCTGGATACCACGTGCTCGTCCACACGTGGCCTGCGGGGAGAAACGACAGAGCTGACTTTGAGACCCCGCCCGATTCGTCGATATGACGAGGGCGGGGTCTCCTATGTTTCGAATCCGTGGGAGCGAATCCACTCGTCGCTGAACACCTTCGATAGGTATCCGCGACCAGAATCAGGCACGATCACCACGACCAGCTTCGACTCGTCCTCCACCGCCACCCGGACCGCCGCTTCGACCGCCAGGCCCCCGGAGCCACCTGTGAGAACACCCTCTTTGCGGGCGAGTTGTCTCGCCATGGCGAACGATGCGGCGTCATCGACCTGGATGAAACGATCGATGACGTCGAGATCGACTGTCTCCGGGTAGAAATCCTCACCGACGCCCTCCACCTCGTATTGATGGATGTCACCAACAGGACCCTCGGTGTAGATCGAGCCCTTCGGGTCTGCGCCAACGACTTCGATCGTTGTCTTGCGCTCCTTGAGGAATTGACCGGCCCCGCTGATCGTCCCCCCCGTTCCGACACCGGCGACGAACACGTCGACCGCTCCGTCGGTTTGCTCCCAGATCTCGGGTCCTGTCGTGTCGTAGTGAGCCCGGGGGTTCGCCTCGTTGAAGTACTGGTTCGGCTGAAAGGATCCCGGTGTCTCGGCGGCGAGCCGATTCGCCACTCCGTAGTAGGAGTCAGGATGATCGGGCCCGTATTCCGTCGGTGTGACCACGACCTCGACCCCGTAGGCCCGAAGCAAGTCTCGTTTTTCCTGGGACACCTTGTCAGGGACGGTGCAGACGACTCTGTAACCGCGCACGGCTGCCACGATGGCGAGGCCGACACCGGTGTTGCCCGACGTGGGTTCGATGATCGTTCCACCCGGCTTCAACAGACCGTTCTTTTCGGCTTCGTCGAGCATCGTCACTGCGATGCGTTCTTTGACCGAACCACCCGGGTTCATGAACTCGATCTTGGCGACGAGGTTTCCAGGGGGTTGGATCCGGCTGAGGCGAACGAGTGGCGTCCTGCCGATCGTATCGACGATGCTTTCGTGTATCGGCATGACCTATCCGTCGTCTCGACCGGCCCTAGACGAGATCAGGATCACTGCCGTGACGATGGCGGCGGCGAGGACGGTCAGGGACCCTGCCAGCCAGTAGTTGCTGGATTGCTGGGCGAGAAGCGGCATCACGTCCACCCCGCGATGATGGCATATCCACTTCGGCACACCTCTTCCTAGGCTTGGGTCGTGATCGCACTTCGTCGATATGCCTGGTTCGTGCTGGGATTCAATGTGGTCGTGATCCTCCTCGGAGCCCTGGTGAGGGCGACGGGGAGCGGCGCAGGTTGCGGAAGATCGTGGCCGACGTGTGACGGCCAGATAGTTCCAGAGCTCAAAGGCGCCACCGCGATCGAATACACCCACCGGCTGGCGAGTGGCATCGCCCTGATCCTGGTAGTGGCTCTGGCGATCGCTGTCTGGCGCAAGGCACCCAAAGGTGCACGCGCCCGACTTGGCGTCGGCCTGTCGCTGGTTGCAATCGTCGGCGAAGCGCTGATCGGTGCCATGATCGTCCTCGCGGAATGGGTGGCTGAGGACACCTCCGTCGCCAGAGCCGTCTCCGTTCCCCTGCATCTCGTCAACACACTTTTCTTGTTGGCCGCGCTGGCACTGACCATCGTCTGGCTCGGTGACGACAGACGGCTCGACTTTGCAAGCAACCCGGCGGTGACCCGAGCCGTTCTGTTGGGCGGCGTCGCCCTGGTGGCCATAGCGGCCACCGGCGCCGTGACGGCCCTCGCAGACACCCTCTTCCCGAAGACGCCGGGCGCCGATCTTTCAGGAGAGTCACACTTCCTCACCGAACTTCGAATCATCCATCCCGTACTCGCCGTGGCCGCTGCCTCGATCGGATGGTGGTTGTCCTCTCGTCGCAGCGAGCCGGCTGGACCTTGGGGCAGTTGGCTCGTCCTCCTGGTCGGAGTGATGATGCTCACCGGCTTGCTCAACGTGTCCTTGGGAGTCCCGGTTTGGATGCAATTGGTCCATCTCGCCCTGGCCGATGCGTTGTGGGTCGTCTACGTCTTCGCGTCAGCCGGTGCGCTTCAGACCTCGGCGGCCACCGCGTCCCGGCTATCGCCGAGCAGGTAGCGAGGACCGGTCCCGTAGTCGGAGGCGACGTCCCCCGGGTTGAAGATCGCACATGACTTCAACGAGAGGCAGCCGCACCCGATGCAGTCGCTGAGCTCGTCTCTCAAGGCGACGAGCTCTGCGATCTGTGAATCGAGACGGGATCGCCACGACTTCGAAAGCCGCTCCCAGTCGTTCTTCGTCGGTACCTTGTCGTGGGGGAGGGTCGCCAGTGCCTCAGCCAATTCCCCCAGGGAGAGACCTACCTCCTGACCTGCTCGAATCAGGGCGACTCGCCGCAGTGTCGCCCTCGGATAACGCCGCTGGTTGCCGTCGGTCCGCTCTGAGGCGATCAGTCCCTTGGTTTCGTAGAACCTGAGAGCCGACGTGGCGACACCGGCTCGGTCGGCCACTTGTCCGATCGTGAGCCACTCCATGCCCTGAGCTTACAGATGATGTTCAACTGAACTTGAAGTCGGTAGCGTTCACTCGATGTTCGATGAGCTCGGTGAAGGCGTGTATCGACGCCGTTACGAATCGCTCGATCTCAATGTGGGCGTCGTCCTCGGTGACGATGGGATCCTGATCGTGGACACGCGTTCCACCCACGAGGAAGCAGCAGAGTTGCTTCGTGATCTCGGAACTCTCACCGACCTCCCGGTCAGGTGGGTCGTCAACACCCATTGGCACTGGGACCACGTCTTCGGGAACTCGGCTTTCCCGAACTGTGAGATCTGGGGCCACGAGCTCTGCCGGGTCGGAATGGAGCGGTTCGGGGAGAGGATGAAGGTGGACGCCAGGGGGTGGCTGCCAGCACATCAGCACGCTCAGGTGGATGAGGTGGTCATCGCGCCTCCCGATCGAACCTTCTCGGACTCGGTCTCCCTTGCAATCGGGCGGGCGGTGCATCTCACCTATCACGGGCTGGCTCACACCGACGCCGACATAGTCGTGAGAACACCGGGGTCGGGGGTCGCATTCTTCGGGGACATGATCGAGGAGAGCGCTCCTCCAAACTTCGGGGACAGCTACCCGCTCCAATGGCACGAGACCCTGGAGTCGGCGATGACTGACATGCCGGCCGTTGCAGTCCCGGGCCACGGCGACGTCGTGGACGGTGACTTTGTCAGGACTCAACTAGAAGAGTTGAGGGAGGTGGCCCTTCTCGCCGATGCGATGATTGCCGGAGAACTCGACATGGAGGCTGCTTCGTCGCGCGGCCCCTATCCCCAGGAGGTCATGAAGTCTGCATTGGCCAGGGCCATCCCTCCGTCAGAGACTTGATCGACATGTGACGACCACGAAGAATCCCAGCAGTGGGCTGCGGACAGCTCAGTGAACACCGTTCTGTGCGGGTTAGCCCCGACTGAGTCTGGACAAACCCGCACAGAACGGTTTCTGCTTGCACTCGCTCGTCTACCTATACTCCCGCACCGCTCCGATCTCTCTGATCCCTTCCGGAGGAACTGCGCAAATGACCGACACGATTCTCTATATCGCGCTCGTCGCGGGTGCGCTGGCCCTTGTCCTGGCCGTGTATTACACCCGCGCGGTGCTCGCCGAGCCCCAGGGCAACGAGCGAATGGTGGAACTGTCCACCGCGATCCGTCAGGGGGCGATGGCCTTCCTGAAGCGCGAATACACCTGGGTCGCGGTTTTCGTGGTGGTCATGGCTGTGCTCATAGCCGTGCTCCTCGACTGGGGGCGTCCCTGGGGTGCCGTCGCATACGTGTTTGGGGCGGTTCTATCGGGGCTCGCCGGTTTCATCGGGATGCGCATCGCCACTGCGGCCAACTCCAGGACCACCGAGGCCGCCCGTACCGGGGGTATCCCCGCTGCTCTCCCGGTCGCCTTCCGTGGTGGCGCGGTCATGGGATTCACGGTGGCCGGGCTGGGTCTGCTCGGTGTCGGGCTCGCCTTTTGGCTGTTCGGTGAGGGTGGGCCTCTCGAAGACCCCAACTGGGTGGACATCATCACAGCAGTTGGCCTGGGCGGTTCCTCGATCGCCTTGTTTGCCCGTGTTGGTGGCGGCATCTACACCAAGGCGGCCGACGTTGGCGCTGACCTCGTCGGCAAGGTCGAGGCTGGGATCCCCGAGGACGATCCACGAAATCCGGCCGTGATCGCAGACAACGTCGGCGACAATGTCGGCGACGTCGCCGGGATGGGCGCCGATCTGTTCGAGTCCTACGTGGGCGCACTCGTCGCCCCGATCGCTTACGCGATCTTCGTGTTCAGCGGTGAGCTACAAGTGGCAGCTCTCATCTTTCCCCTGGCAGTGGCCGCCCTCGGCATGTTCGCTTCAATCATCGGGTCCTTCCTGGTGAGAGCAAAAGACGAGTCCCACCTCGCCGCGGCGCTTCATCGGGGGACCAACTTCGCGATGATCGTGACCGCGCTCGGTGTGGCCGGTCTCGCCTACTGGATATTCGGGGAGACCGTGGACAACTGGGTGGGAATCTGGATCGCCGTCGTCGCCGGTCTCGTGGTGGGATGGCTGGTCGGAAAGATCTCAGAGTGGTTCACTTCCGACCATTACAAGACAGTGAAGGAGATCGCCCGTCAGGCACAGACCGGCCCCGCCACTGTGATCATCACAGGTGTCGCCGAGGGCATGCGATCGGCTGCATTCTCCGTCATCGTCGTGGCCGGCGGCATCGGCGCCGCCTATTGGGCCGGTGAGTGGGCAATGGGAGATGGCGGCGGCATCTACGGGGTTGCGATCGCCGCAATCGGTGTTCTTGCCACCCTCGGAATCACGATCTCAGTCGACGCCTACGGACCGATCGCCGACAACGCCGGAGGCATTGCCGAGATGGCTCACCTTGCCCCCGAGGTTCGCCAGGCGACCGACGCTCTCGACTCGCTCGGCAACACCACGGCGGCCGTCGCCAAGGGTTTTGCCATCGCCTCGGCTGCGGTGACCGCTCTGGCGCTGTTCAACGCGTTCACCGAAGCGGTGAATCTGGAATCGATAAACATCTCCGAGGCCCCGGTGACAATCGGGTTGTTCCTCGGAGCGATGTTCCCCTTCCTCTTCGCTGCGATGACGATGAATGCAGTAGGCAGGGCTGCAGGCAAGATGATCGACGAGGTTCGTCGTCAGTTCCGGGAGATCCCCGGGCTCAGGGAGGGCCACCCAGACGCCAAACCCGACTACACGACCTGCGTCGACATCGCCACCACTGGCGCCCTCCGGGAGATGGTGCTTCCCGGTGCGCTTGCAATCGCGCTACCCCTGATCGTTGGTTTCTACAACGTCGAGATGCTCGGTGGTCTGCTTGGCGGCGCGCTGGTGACGGGGTTCCTCCTCGCTATCTTCATGGCCAATGCAGGCGGTGCGTGGGACAACGCCAAGAAATTCATCGAGACCGGCGCCTTCGGCGGCAAGGGGAGCGACGCCCACAAGGCCGCTGTCATCGGCGACACGGTGGGTGACCCCTTCAAGGACACCTCCGGCCCCGCAATGAACATCGTCATCAAAGTCATGACGATCGTCTCCCTCATCTTTGCATCGGCCTTCATCGCTTGACGCTTACGTTTGTCGGGGGATCCTTCATAAGCTCGGAGGACATGTCCGCACAGCCGTATCCGGTGGATGACACACGTCGTGAGATCGTGTTCGTGCGACATGCCGAGTCGCAGGCGAATCTCGAAGGTGTCTGGAATGGCCGCACCGACGGAGAACTGAGCTACGCGGGCGAGGAGTCCCTGGAGGCCCTGGGCGAGAGACTCTCGAACTGGGAGTTCGATGCGGTCTTCAGCTCGCCATTGTCCCGGGCCCTTCGAACTGCGGCAGCGTTCTCCGATGAGGTGGTCATCGAGGACGACCTCGTCGAGATCGATCTCGGAATCTGGGAGGGCATCCCTTTCGCCGACGTCCAGGCGAGGTATGGGGAGCAGCTCCAGCAAGCGATCGACGACAAGGTCTCCCCGATGGGGGACACGGGAGAGAGTCTCACCCAGGTGTCGAGACGGGCTCTGGCCGTGGTCGACAGACTCATCGACGACATGGCAGACGGACAACGCGTAGCGGTGGTCACACACGGGGGCTTTCTCCAGCCGATACTTCGTCGACACCTAGCGAGCGACGGGCGACGGGTACACGCCTTCACGTCCAACACCGGTATCACCCGCATCGTCCGTCAGAACGGACGTCTCCGCCTCGCCACTTTCAACGACACCGGCCACCTCGGCCCACGCTCCGCCCTCGTGGAGTCACATCTTGCCACCGGCGACCCCGTCCTCGCACTGATCAGGCACGGACGAACCCTGGCCAACGTCGAGGGACGTTGGCAAGGCCAGGGAGATTGGGACCTCGATGACGTCGGACTCAGACAGGCCGAACTCCTCGGTGAATGGTATGGCCTACACCCGACGGTCTACTCGTCACCATTGAAGCGAGCCACGTCGACTGCGGAATATGTGGCCCGCAACGGGGTGATCCACGTCGATGACTTGATGGAGATGCACATGGGGGAGTGGGAAGGTATGACCACTCCTGAGATCAGCGAGCGCTGGCCCGACATGATGAAGACCATCTACGAAGAGGGCATCGACCTGCCCCGGGGCACCTCGGGGGAGAGTTGGGGCCAGTTGACGGTTCGGGTGGCTGAGGCATTGGCCAAGCTGGACCACGGAGACGAAGGGCCCACTGTGGCAGTCGCCCACGGCGGGGCGATCCGCTCTTACATCGCCTCGATCACCACCTCCACCGACACACACGCCGAGTCGTTCTTCACGCCTGCCAACACGTCGATCACGCACGTCGCGGTCTCCGATCGGGGACCGGAGATTCTCGACTTTGGAGTTGCCACCCATCTGGAGTCACTGCCCTTGGGTTCCACCGCCTGATGACGTCTTACGACTCGAAGCGCTACGCACTCATCAATCGTTGGGACCCCTCGCACCTCGAGAGAATCGATCGTCTGGTCTCGATGAGGCCGGGGGATCGGGTGCTCGAAGTGGGCTGTGGTCAGGGCCATCTGACCAAGGCCTTGGCCAGTCGTGGTATCGACATAATCGGCACTGACGCCAATCCACACGCCAGCGAGGTGGCTGGAACCCACCTGGTGAGGACGATGCGAGCCGAGAACCTCGAGTTTGGCGACGGGGAGTTCGACTTCGTCGTGGCGGTTCACGCCATCGAACACATCCCTCCAATCGAGGAAGCATTCGCCGAGATGGTGAGGGTCCTGAGGAGGGCCGGTCGGGCGATCTTCATCTACCCCGCCGAGCCGATAATGGGTCTCTATGCCATCCCAACTTCGATCATTCTCCACGGCACGCCGTTCAAGGCTCGGGAGGTCCACTGTCAGAAACTCTGGCCGGCCAAGGTGAGAAGGATGATGGAGCCGTTGGGCACCGTCGAGGAGAGCTCGGAGTTCAGCCTCCTTCTGTCGCCGCAATTCGCCTCGGTGTTCGTCAAGACCGGCTGACATGTTCACCTGCAAGACGTGCGGCAAAGAGTTCGATCTTCCCCAGCATGTTCTCGACCGCTACCCGGGGTGGACACCACCGGAGTGTCTGGACTGCAAGAACGGTGGATCGAGCAAAACGGCGCTCCCGAACCGTCCCAGTGTCTCGAAGCGACGTGATCTGACGGTCGACGAAGTGCTGGCGACGTTCAGGGACGGTCCTCAGACTGGTGTCTTCACCGACGGCGCCTCTGAGGGAAATCCCGGTCCCGGTGGATGGGGCGCGGTGCTGGTCGTCGACGGTCAGGTCGTCGCTGAGAGGCACGGGCACGAGCCACACACCACCAACAACCGGATGGAGCTGCAGGCAATGATCGCCGGACTCGAAATGCTCCCGGCCGACACCGGTGTCAACGTCTACACGGACTCTCAGCTCATCGTGGACATCCTCACGAAATGGGCTGCAGGCTGGAAGGCGAATGGCTGGAAGAAGAAGTCACCAGGTCCGATCGCCAATCTCGAACTCGTGCAGAGAGCGTACGAACTGACGAAAGCCAAACCCAACGCGAGCATCAAGTGGATCAAGGCCCACAGCGGAAACCGGTGGAACGAGTATGCGGACTCTCTCGCCACTGCCTACCGCCGGGACCGGATGTGACCCTCACCCCGGAACAGATTCGCAACTGGAAGCACTACGCCCTCAACTCGCCTCTCTACAGACGGCTCACCGATGTCATCGCCGATGACCCTCGTCTCTGCGATGTCTTGAATTCGATCGAGGACAGGACCCGTCACAATCTCCTGTACGCCGGTGTCCAGTACCTGATGATGAGAGACGGCCCCGGAGACCTGGGCAGGTTCTATCCCAACTTCACCGAACGACCGTCGGATCTGGAAGGTATCGGAGGGCCGTTCACCGACTTCGTCCTCGCGAGCTCCGCCGAATTGATAGCCCTGGGCAACAGTCGTCTGACACAGACCAACGAGTGCCGGAGATGCGTGGCCCTGCTTCCGGGCATCTGGGAGACGCCGGCGTCGAGCTTTCACCTCGTCGACGTCGGTGCCAGTGCCGGTCTCAACCTCTACCTCGACCGCTACCAGTACCGATGGGGCAGCCAGGTGTGGGGTCCTCCGTCCCCGGTCGTCCTCGAAACGGAGAATCGAGGACGACCGGTGGCCCCTCGAGAGATCGAAGTGATGAGCCGGATCGGTCTCGACCTGAACCCGCTAGATCCCTCCGACGCCGATGATCGCCGGTGGCTCGAAGCATTGATCTGGCCGGAGCATGATGAGAGACGTCGACGTCTCAGGGCAGCGCTGGATCTGGCGAGCGCCGGTTCGGCCGACGTCGTGGCCGGAGAGGCTCTGGAGACGCTAGGCCCGACCCTCGGCTCGCTTCCCCCGGGCGAATCTGTCGTGGTCCTCAACGCGTTCACTCTGAACCAATTTGCCCCCGACGACAGGTCACGGGTCGGAGACATCGTCGATGGGGCGCGGGCGGACCGCCCCGTCTTTCGAGTGTCAATGGAATGGCTGACCAAGGACACGGACGCCGCAGTGGTGGCCGTCGACGACGGCACGGGCTTGCGCGAAGTAGGGCTGGCGCATCCGCACGGCGAGTGGATCGAGTTCTAGGCCCTGCCGTAGACGGGGACGAGCGCTCCGTTGATGACACTCGATTGTTCACTGAGCAGGAACTCGGCCACGGCAGCTATCTCGTCTGGTGTGGGCCAGTTGACATACTCGGCGTAGGGGAGTGAACGACGCGTCGCCGGGGTGTCGATCACGGAAGGCATCAGCACGTTCGCAGTGACATCGGTGCCGTCCAACTCGGTGGCCACACTGCGACCGAGGGCGGCTACGCCGGCCTTTGCGATGTTGAAGGCAGCCTGGGCCTCGAAGAAGTCGACCGCTCCCCGACTCCCGACGAGGACGATCCGGCCCCATTCGGCCTCTTTCAGGTGGGGGATCACGGCGCGTACCGCATAGAAGGCGGAACGAAGGTTCAGGTCGAGCATGCGTTCGAACCGGACATCGTCGGTTTCTTCGACGTCACGGCCACCAGCCCAGCCGCCCACGAGGGCCGCCAGGCCGTGGATCGTCCCCCACTTGTCTGCCACCTGCTTCACCCAGGTGTTCACGGCCTCGGCATTGGTGCAGTCGACTCGCGTGAGTATCACCTGCTCTTCGTCGACTTCGAACTCAGACTCGAACGCTTGAGCTTCGTCGGGAAGCAGGTAGGTGACTGCGAGGCGGTTGTCGTCGACGAGCAACCTTCGTACCAGTGCTGTGCCCAGCCCGCCGGTCCCACCTGTGATCACGTATGTCTTGCTCACGAGGAGGCCAATATAGGTTGCGGGCCGGACTCGGGTTTCCAGACCAACCAGACATCGGCGACATTGGTGCCGGTTGGTCCGGTTTCGATCAGATCCCCGGTGCGCTTCAGGTAGGTGGCGGAATCGAAGGTGCGCAGAGCCGCGTCGGGCGAACCACCCCGGGCGACGGTCGTCCCGTCGACGATGGCTCCGGCCGAACCCGAGTTGCCGTCTGCGCCATCGGTAGCCAAAGCCGCGAACCAGATGCCGGTGCCCTCGATCATCTTTGCGGCCGACAAAGCAGTGTGGGTGTTGCGGCCACCCTTCCTGCCGTCCTCCACCGGAACCGAGGGCTCGCCGGCCGCAACCGTCACCCCCATGGGGGTCGCGCTGATCAACTCCTCCAGAGCCGATAGGTAGTCACCCTGAATCCAACCATTGGCAACCGAAGTCACAGTCTGCTGGCTCGCCATCATCGCCACGGCCCGTGCGGCGGTACGACCGTCACCAATGACGACCACCCGTTGCTCTGGATCTGGCAGAGAGCCGGACCGTCTCACCGACTCTTCCAGACGCTCGGTGATGTCGATGCCGAGACCGGAGAGGAAGTCGAGGACCTCATCGGGCCTGCCGGGCGACGCAATCGTCGGCCCCGAGGAGACCACCCCCGGGCTTGCTCCCGCGACGTCGGAGAGAACCAGAGTCGGCAGCGGGCCGAGCCCGCCGCCTTTGATCTGAGAGATATGAGACCTGACCATGTTGGCCAGCTCGATGTTGGTACCGGCCTCCAGCATCCTTCGGTTGACCTCTGCGACCAGTTGGAGATCGAGCCCTTCGGCAGGGACCTCACACAATGCCGACCCCCCTCCGCTGAGCAACGCCAGACCGGCCTTGCCAGACATCTCCAGAGCCCGCATCCCGGCGCGGAGACTCGACTCACCTGGGATCGGATGATCGCCGACGATCAACTCGACGCCACCGGGCACCTCCGTCTCCCGGCTGGCAATGCAGAGCCCTTCGATGGCACCAACTGCCTCGTGGGCTCCCCAGCACATCTCTGGGGCAGCCTTACCGATCGCAATGACAGTCAGCGGTCCACTCTCTCCGGCCAGTGCCGCCGACGTGAGCCTTCTGGGGTCCACGGCCTGCAGACCGGCGTGCAGCCAGGACATGATGACGTCTCGTTTGCTCATTCCAGGAGATCTCTCATCCATGCCCCTCGAGGCGTCGACAGCGCCGTCCAGAGATCGTTCGGCTCGTCCACATCGTGAGCGAGGCCGATCCGAAACACGACCTTGGTATCACCGAGTCTGGCCAGATGACGATTGAAGCTCCCAGGTCCGAACGAGAAGTCGAAGTCCCCGGTCGAGCCGATCGCGGAGGTGCCTCCGTCTGCTGATGGGGCGAGGAAGGACTCGCCTCTCTCCGACAGGGATGCCAGGGCGTCGAGGTCGGATGTGACGATGAGGGGGAGGTCGCTGTGGAGTACCACCCAGCGACTGTCGCCGGCCTGCGCCCACGCCGTCCCCGTGCGAGCCGCAGCATCGAGACCCTCACCCGGATCACTCAGACTCGGGAAGCCGGTGTCGGTCGCCCAGACGGCGACGTCCGAATCCGCCGTGACTATGAGAGGGATCAACCCGGCTTGTTCAGCCGTGGACGCAGTGCGCTCGGCCAGGGCACGCCCCAACCTCTCTCGCCGCTGCTCGTCGAGGGCTGCAGAGAGACGCTGTTTGCCGAAGCGGAACGACTTGACGGGTATCACCGCAACCGTGGGCACGAGGGCGAGGGTAGGGGGAATACCCATTTGGTCCACGCCGTTCTGTGAAGGGATGGCAACAGCTTCCTGGAACGGGGTGCAACTGGCTCACAGCGACGATACGGTCGTCGTCGAAGGCAATCACTACTTCCCTCGCGATTCGGTCAATTCCGACTACCTGAAGGAGTCAGACACACATACCAGGTGCTTCTGGAAGGGAGCCGCCAGCTATTACGACGTCGTGGTCGACGGGAAGACCAACGCCGACGCAGCCTGGTACTACCCGTCACCTTCTGACGCCGCCTCCCAGATCGAGGATCGGATCGCCTTCTGGCGGGGGGTCGAAGTCAGAGCCTGATAGCAACGCGGTTGCTAAGGCACCACCAGAACCGGACAGCTGGCGAGATGGGTGAGACGGTCGGCGGTCGACCCCAGGATCACCCGTTCGGCCAAGCCCGCGCCCCTTCGCCCGATCACCAGCAGGTCGGCCTCTGTGGTCTCACAGACCGCAATCAGCCGACTCACCGGGTCGCCCAACTCCTCGACGGTTTCGTAATCCACACCTGACAGGTCGAGGGCTTCCTCGACCTCCATCAGGACCTTCTGCTGACCTTCCACCAGGGCGGCAGACAAGGCTTCGGGGCTGGGCGGTGCTCCACCGATACCCCACCATCCTTCGGGGGTACGGACCACCGTTACCAGCTTGAGAGTTGCCTGCCAGTGTCTGGCAATAGCAGTGGCGTGCTCTGCAGCACGCATGCCCCCTTCCGAGCCATCGACGCCTGTCACCACTGTTGAGATCTGCCAATCCATGTCGGGAGCCTATAACAGCGCCAGGAGGACATGACCCACGAGCAGGCCGTAGAGGCCTGCGACCACATCGTCGGCGGTTACCCCCACCGCACCTGGAAGACGTTCTGCGGCCGCCACACCGGGTGCGATTTTCTTGAATATGTCGGCGGCGCGAAAGACGAGCCAGGCGATGATTGCAAAGGGCCACGCCGGAAGTCCTATGACAGCAATGAATGCACCTGCTGCCTCGTCGACACAGATCCAACCGGCATCTCCCTCCCCGTCGACGAATGGTTGTGACGCCCACAATGCGGCGAGCACCACCACGACGGCAGCGATCACCTGCCCGGTCACACCCCACCATTCCCCGATCAGTAGAGCGATGGGCAGTGCAAAGAGGGCGCCAACTGTCCCGGAACCGAGGTCATCGCCGCGGAGCCGGCCCAGGATCAGCCCGGTGCCGAACCACGAGGACACGACCCGATGCATGGTCGGGAGCCTAGGGCCGGGTTTCTCGAACCCGCGGTCGCGTATAGCCTTGGCAAATGGAAACGGCATCCCACATCTGGAGCGATGGCGAGTTGATCCCCTGGGACGACGCCAACGTGCACTTCCTCTCTCACGCCCTCCACTACGGAACCGGTGTGTTCGAGGGCATCCGCGCTTACAACACACCCGAGGGCACCGCCGTATTCCGTCTCCACGAGCACATGACCCGACTCGACGCCTCCGCCCGGGCCTATCAGATCCCGATGAAGCACACGGTGGAGCAGTGGGACGAAGCCTGTCTCCATCTGCTCCGTGAGACCAGCCTCGAGTCTGCCTACATCCGGCCGATGGTCTTCTACGGTGGAGGATCGATAGGGGTCAACCCCGCCAAGAACGAGGTCGTCTCGATGATGGCCGCCTTTCCCTGGGGTGCCTATCTCGGTGACGAAGCTGCCGAGAAGGGCATCAACACGATGGTGTCCAGCTGGCGCCGAATCTCCCACACCTCCCTCATCCCGACAGCGAAAGGCTCCGGCGGTTACCTCAACTCTGTGCTGGCCAAACAGGAATCTCTGGCCGCCGGTTTCGACGAGGCGATAATGCTCAACGACGCCGGCTCGGTGTCGGAGGGCAGCGGGATGAACCTGTTCGTCGTCAGCAACGACGTCGTTTACACGCCCCCTGTTTCGGCGGGGATCCTCGAGGGGATCACCAGGAACTCGGTGATCGAGTTGCTAAGTGGCGAAGGTGTCGTGGTTCGCGAGATCGATCTGGCGAGGGGGGCGCTCTACACCGGCGATGAGATGTTTCTCACCGGGACGGCGGCCGAGGTGACGCCGATCAGATCAGTCGACAGTCGTCTGGTCGGCGACGGGACGCGCGGGCCGATCACGAAGAAGGCACAGGAGCTGTTCGCAGCCGCAGTGGCGGGAAAGCTCGACGAACACCGAGACTGGCTCACCTACATCTGATGGCTCAACAGCCGAACGTCGAGATAACCGCCGCAGAACGGCCGCGCACCAAACTCGAGCCGGGGCCAGCCGTCAAGTGGCGGGCCGGCAAACCAGGGATCCCCGACGGCCCCGATGCGATCGCCGGGGGTGGGTACTACGGCACCACCGGTCCCGACCCGGGGTGGGGTCTGAAGATCCTCGCTGATGTGTCCCTTCCGAGTGACGACCCTCACTTCCGTGAGGTAGTGGCTGGTCTCATGCTTGCTCGGGCTGCGGCACTTGGCCGGGCCCCGATTGTCGAGGACATCGAGGTGGCCCTGATTCTGTGCGGCTACGGGTACGACGCCCCGTCCGGAGCGGTTGAGAACCGAGCGAGGTGGGTTGCGGCGGCTGCTCACGACGGACGTCCCGGGGCCACCGCCGTTGCCGAAGTCGATCGGGACATGCTGGTCTTGAAGCCCGAGCGCCTCATTGCTGCGCTGCGGGGCTCGCTCAGGCCCTGAGTCGTCCACTCCGGTAGCGTCGCGGCCTCCATGAAGATCGTAAGGATGAAGTCGGGTGACGACATCGCGTACGGGATCGCCGACACCGAAGGCGTACTGGTGTACAACGGGTCGCCATTTGTCGCGTGGGAGCCCACCGAGATCGTCGTGCCCTGGCCTAGTGTCGCCCTCCTCTCGCCGGTGATCCCGACCAAGGTTCTATGTGTCGGGAAGAACTACGAGGAGCACGTGGCAGAGTTCAACGGTGAAGTGCCCGATGAGCCGCTGATCTTCATGAAACCGGCGACCTCGGTCATCGGTACCAACGCCAATGTCATGCACCCGGCGATTTCCAGCGAGGTCCATCATGAGGCCGAGCTGGCCGTGGTGATCAGCAGACCGGCGCGAAACGTGAAGGCAGAGGACGCCTCGCAGTACATATTCGGCTACACCGCCGCCAACGACGTGACGGCACGCGACCTACAGCGGAGAGACGGACAATGGACTCGTGCCAAGGGGTTCGACACCTTCTGCCCGTTGGGCCCCGCCATCGAGACCGAGCTCGACCCGTTGGAGAGGCTGGCAGTGATCTGCAGGGTGAACGGAGAGGTGCGTCAGGCCGGATTCACTTCTGACATGATCTTCGGCGTGGCCGAGATCCTCGAATACGTCTCGGCATTCACCACGCTGTTACCCGGAGATGTGATCCTCACCGGCACGCCTTCCGGTGTGAGCAAGGTCGAGCCGGGTGACCTGATGGAGGTCGAAATCGACGGGATCGGGACACTCGCCAACCGGGTGGTCGGTCCTTGAGTGTCCGGGTCCGGATGGCCCCCTCACCGACTGGATTTCTCCACGTCGGCACGGCACGTGCCGCCCTCTACAACTGGCTGTATGCACGTCACACCGGCGGGACGTTCATAGTCCGCATCGACGACACAGATCTTGAGCGCTCGACCCAAGACTTCGAGGA
>DASTBQ010000201.1:0-9435 GCA_035711995.1 Acidimicrobiia bacterium
CCCGGGGTGGCCAATCGGTTGCGCTCGAGCGACCAGGTAGGTGGTCATCGCTCCCAGCCCGCGAAGTTCCACCGGACCCCGGGGTTCGTACTCGAAGGCCCCGTCGGTGAGTCCTCGGGTGTCCTCGCTGACGTGGATACGACCGGGAAGACTCGTCGCCTGGAGACGAGCCGCGACGTTGACGGTGTTGCCCCACACGTCATAGGCGAACTTCTGGGTCCCGATCACACCTCCGGCGACAGGACCCGAATGGACGCCGATCCGGACCGACAGTCCGGGATAACGCTGGGACGAGGCGAGCCAAGTCTCCATGGCGACCGCCAGGTCCACGACCCTCTCGGCATGGTCGGGAAGGGGGTCGGGCAGTCCGCCCACCGCCATGTAGGCGTCACCGATGGTCTTTATCTTCTCGAGACCCCGCTGGGTGACCAGATCGTCGAAGGTGCTGAAGAGTTCGCTCAACATCATGATCACCTCGTCCGCGCTCATCGTCGAGGTCATCTCGGTGAACCCTACGATGTCGGCGAAGAGGACCGTGACGTCCGGAAAGTCGTCGGCGATCGGGTTCTCTCCGTGTTTCAGTCGTTCGGACACGGGCGCCGGCAGGACGTTGAGCAAGAGACGCTCGGACTCCGCTCGTTCTATCTCGATGGCAGCGGTCTGTTCTTCGATGACCAGACGCTGGTGCCACACTCGACGTCGGTTTCTCTCGATGAGACGGAGCCCGACGAGACTCGCCACGGAGGCGCCGAACAAGAAGAAGGCGTCCATGACGAGACTGTTGGGGTCCCCGGACAACGCCCAGACCACCCCGAAACCGATCGCGATCACCACGGTGCGTACCAGGGCATATACGAACCGGGTTCGGCTGACGAAGCCGAACATGTAGAGCAGCATGATCCCGGAGACGGCAAACCCGGCGACCACGTCGCCGGCGACGCCCAGCAACAGGATGACGAGACCGTTGGCCGAGGTCAGCGCCGAGGCCAGGGCGTGTTGGCGGTTCATCGTCTTCGCCCACGGCGAGACGGCCAACGCGATCAGTCCCGCCACAGCCATTGTCCCCCCGACCTGCCAGGCCAACCGGGTCGTGATGTCAGTTCCGAGGGGTATTAGTGCTGCGGCCAGTACCCAGAGCAGAGCGGTTGCCGCAGTGATTATCCGATAGCCGGACAGACCGAGTTGGCCCTCCTCGGTTTGAAAGGCAGCCTCTAGATCTGGGTCTTCGAATCGAAGGGTGAAGGCATCCAGATGCCCACTCTCGATGAACCGACTCATGCGAGGGGCAGGCTACGTTCCGGTGAGGGCTATGAAGAGGGGGGGGGCGAGACCGCACGCCGACGGCGGCGAACCTCGAGCGCCCCGCCCGCGTTCCCCTCAACGGAGAGCGATCCGGACTAAGCGCCGTTCCTCAACACTCGTATGGCCCTGCACCCGGTGGATAGGGCTCTGAGCCTTCGAAAACCCAGGCAAAGACGAACGCCAACGCCTCGACGTCACACTGGGACAGGACCGGATCGCCCAACTCGGGCCAGCCGTATCCCATGAGATCGGTGCTCTCCAAGAGGTTGGTGGCGTGACCCAGCCCCAGAGCGTGACCAATCTCGTGCAGGGTTACCCAACCCAGGTACTCCGGCGAGTATGGGTCGCGGTCCAGCGACGGCGGCAGATCGGACCTCACCAAGATGTTTGGACAGCCGTGATCACCACAGATCGCGTAACCGCCGAACACGACGCCACCCGCCTTCGGAACGTAATGCACGACGATGTCCGCTGCCTTCTGGGGATTCTGCCCTGAGTCGGTCACATCGTTAAGCGTTATCGCACCGTCGAAGCAGTCGTCGAGAACGTCAGTCCAGGTTTCGATTGCATCCGAGATGGCGGCCAGCTGTGCCGCGGTCGCACTGGGATGGGCCTGCACTGCAATCGTCAGGTCGGTGTGGTCCCACCAGTACCCGGGGTAGTAGTTGCTGAGAATCACGAGGGCCTCCGCGTCGGAGGTGGGAAGCTGACAGGTGATATCCGGCCCGTTGGATTGCGGCTGGGCCGCCGGCTTCTTGCCGATGGCCACTACTGGAACCGCCATCAGAGCCATGGCCACCAATGCAACAAACAATCGTCTCATCCCTCTTCCTTTCCTCCGCCGGGCATGCAGTCGGGTTGATCCGAAGCGCAAGTACCCAGTTCGACCAGCGCGAAACGTCCTGTCGGCTAGTCCCTTCCTCCAGCCAGCCGGTCAGCCGTCGTCCCAAGGAGTGCCGGCTCCGGCGGAGAATCGCCACGGACACCTTTGCTGTTGGCGGGCAGTCGCTCGGTCGGTCAGGCTCGGGACCAAGCTCAGCCCATGGTGATGCGGACCTCGTGGGTTGAGCCGTCATCGACGAGATCGAGATCGTCTCCAGGTGCCAGCACTGCGCCATCCACCACCAGGCTCACCACCCCCCGACTGACCGCATTGGGGTTGCTGACCCGTATCTCATACCGGGAGGAGTGATATCGGAAGGCAATCTCGAACTCTCCCCAGGCCCGTGGGATGCAGGGGTCGATGACGAGGCGGGACCCACGAAGACGGAACCCGAGGATCCACTCCACGCCGGCGCGGTACATCCACCCTGCCGAGCCCGTGTACCAAGTCCATCCCCCCCGGCCGACATGGGGAGCCTTCGAATAGATGTCGGCAGCCGCCACATAGGGCTCGACCCGGTATCGGTGGATACCGGCCCTGGTGCTGGCATGGTTGATCGGATTGAGGAGACTGAACAACTCCCCGGCTCGGTCACCGTCACCCAGGGTGGCGAAGGCGATCGCACACCAGACAGCGGCATGGGTGTACTGCCCTCCGTTCTCGCGAACACCGGGGAGGTACCCCTTGATGTAACCAGGATCGACCTCCCACTCGTCGAACGGCGGATCGAACAGGAGGACCAGACCGTCGCCCCGATGTACCAGGTACTCCTCCACCGACTCCATGGCCCGCCGTGCCCGTCGCTCTATGCCGCCACCGTGGATCACCGACCAGGACTGAGCGATCGAGTCGATCCGGGCCTCGGGACTCACCGACGAGCCGATCGGTGTCCCGTCGTCGAAAAAGGCGCGCCGATACCAGTCACCGTCCCAAGCCTCGGCTTCGATGCTGGAGCGGAGACGTTGTGCCCCTTGCCGCCAACGCGAGGCGAGCTCAGCCTCCCCCAGTCCCTCGGCGATGTCGGCGAAACGCCTCAGATTGGCGTCGAGGAACCACCCGAGCCACACGCTCTCCCCTCGCCCTTCTCGTCCCACCCGGTTGAACCCGTCGTTCCAGTCGCCGGTACCGATCAGAGGTAGACCCCGTTCGCCGATCAGAAAGAGCCCACGATCGAGGGCACGACGGCAGTGATCGAAGATCGTTCCCGTCGTCTCCGACTTCTCCGGCGTGAAGAAGACCTCGTCCTGGCCAGGTGCGAGCGCCATGCCTCTCAGATAGGGAACCGCCTGATCGAGGATCTCGGCGTCTCCGGTCACTTCCACGTAGTGAGCGACCGCGTAGGGAAGCCACAGATAGTCATCGGAGATCCGGGTGCGCACACCCTTGCCTGAGGGCTCGTGCCACCAATGAAGAACATCGCCCTCCTCGAACTGATGGGCCGCCGCTCTGATCAGGTGCTCTCTCGTCGAGTCCCGCATCGGAGTCACCAATGCCATGCCATCCTGTAGTTGATCCCGGAATCCGAATGCCCCCCCGGACTGATAGAAGGCCGTACGCCCCAATATCCGACACGCCAGTGTCTGGTAGAGCAGCCATTGGTTGACCATCAGGTCGAACGATCGGTCAGGCGTCGTCACCCGGATGGTGCCGAGGATGTCGTCCCAGTGTTTCGCCACCTCGAGTCTCACCTGCTCGGGGTCGGTTTGGCGATAGCGCGACACCAGAGTGCGAGCCTCGTCGCTGTCCTTGCCCTGACCGAGGAGGAACACCACTTCCACCTCCTGGCCCGGCTCGAGGACGACGAGACGTTGGATGGCAGCGCAGGGGTCGTATCCCGCGCCAACCGCTCCTGACAGCTCTCCGGCGACCCGGAGGGCCGCGGGGTCGTCGACACTGCCATGTCTGCCCAGGAACTCCGCCCGGTCGGCCGTGAGCATGACCTCGCCCGCTCCTAGGTCGGCGAAGGCCACCCGGCTTCCGAAGTCCACGTTCCAGGGGTTGCTGGCGAAAACGGCCCCTGTGGTTGGGTCGCGTTCGGTGACGATCTGCATTGGCGAGACCGCCCGCGTGGTCCCGAGAACCCATTCCACATAGGCGGTGACCGAGAGACGCCGACGTCGGCTCGTGAGGTTGCTTAGACGCAACCGCGAGATCTTGATCGGGTCCTCGAGCGGCACGGTCTGGTGCAGGTGGAGCGAGACTCCCCGCGACGTGTGCTCGAACTCGGAGTAACCCGCTCCGTGACGGGCCAGGTAGGCCGTGGCGTTGTCACGCATGGGCAGAGCCGTCGCCCCCCAGATCTCCCCGGTCTCCTCGTCCCGAACATAGAGAACCTCGCCGGGCCGATCGGAGATCGGGTCATTCGACCAGGGGGTCAGTTGGTTCTCCCGGCCGTTCTCCGACCAGGTGTACCCGGACCCCGATTCGGAGACGCAGAACCCGAACCGGGAGTTGGCGACGACGTTGATCCACGGCGCAGGTGTCCACTGTCCCTCACCCAAGAGAATCACATACTCGGAGCCGTCGAAGTCGAAGCCACCCAGGCCATTGTTGAACTCACGCTCCAGGCTTGGAAGGGTTCGGTCTGACTGCTCCAATGCGACCGGCCGCGCCCGGATCGGGGCGGGCTTCTGCTGGGTCACCCGGCGGGCGAGTTGGTCGGCGAGGGTGCCCCGGTGACTGAGCAGCACCGCACGCGCCACCGAATACAAAGTCGCTCGATCCTCAGCGGACAGCTGTTCCCCGTTGAGGACGAAGACCCCACCGTCGGGCTCCCCACCCACGAGGAGCCCACTCTCCCTGATCAACTCTTCGATCGCCTCCTGCAGGTCCTGGAAGTACGCGCCCGGCTTCTCGTTGATGATCACCAGGTCGGACCTCAGACCTTTGGACCGCCAGTACTCCCGGGCACGGAGCAGGTCGCGGACGAGACCGCGTTCTTCGGGTTGATCGATCCGCACCAGCACGACCGGCAGATCACCGGAGATACCGTGGCGCCACAACGCTCCCCGACCGGTGGAGGGTGACGCTATCTGAGCGGGTGGGCTGCGGAGGGTGGGGTCGAAGTAGATCAGCATGCTCGCGAGCTGTTGGAACAGGTGAGCCTGGTCGGGATCGATCTGCAGATGATTGAGACGCACCTGGGCCTGAGTCCACGCCAGGGTCGAGCTCCGTTCGAATGCCGCCGGATCGGAGAACTTGTCGATCAGGTCGAGCGCCTCCTCGCGGGTGCCAGCCAGGACAGTCGTGAAATCGAGGTGAGCGCTGGCGCCAGGAGGGATACGGACTCTCCTCCTAAGACTGAACACTGGGTCGAGAACCCGACCTACCGAGTTCGACAGGGGGCGTTCGGCAGCCGCGGCGCGATGTATCTGGTTCCCCCGGCCGAGGAACCGGGCCCGGTCGGTCTCGTATTGGGCCCCGCCCACCATCTCGCCGGTGACGGCGAGGACATGGCCCGCCCAGACCCTCTCCTCCTCGGCGGAGCGCGGCCGACGGGTCGCGAGCAGGGCATCGCGACCGGGAACCACCTCGGTTTGGACGAAGAGATTGGAGAACGCTGGGTGAGCCGCGTCGGCACGGGCGGAGGCCAGCACCAGTTCGGCGTATGAGGTGACCTCCACCTCCCTGGGCTCGGAGTCGAGATTGCTGATGGTGACCCGTCGCACCTCGGCGTCGTCCTCCTCGGACACGACCACCGTCAACCGGGTGGCGAACTTGCCGTCGCGGCGCGAGATCTCGGCCTTGTCTTCGCTGAAGAACACCTCGTATTCGTCGGGCTCGGCCAGGGTCGGCTGGTACCCGGCCGACCAGGTTCGACCAGCCGCGTTCCGGATGAAGAAATACGTGCCGAAGTTGTCCCGGGTGGCGTCCTCCCGCCACCGGTTGACCGCCAAATCTCCCCATTGGGTGTAGCCCGATCCGGCGGCGGTGACGGCCGTGGTGAGACGACCGTTGGAGAGGACGTGAGCGACCGGCGACGGCCCGTGTGGCGTCAGCACCCGGCGCACCGCCCCCGCCGCCTCCTCCGCTGGGCGAGCGGAGGCAGCGACCTCCTCGGCGCGAGGCCGGGCAACCTCGACATCGCGAGGGACCCGTTCATGGAGCAACAGTTCGGCGGCCATCACGGCGGGGTCGGTGTGAAAGAGGTCCCGCGCAAACCCGTCATGGATCACGTTGGCCAGTGAGACCAAAGACATCCCCTGATGGTGTGCCATGTACGTCTTCACCACGACGGTCTCGGAATCCTCGGGGAGACGGCTAGGTGTGAAATCGAGCGACTCGTAATACCCGTACTCCCCCATCGCCCCGAGGCCGTTCAACACGTCCAGGTTCGCCATCGAATCCTGGGGGTCGACCATGGTCGCCAGCAGGGTGGCGTACGGAGCCACGACGAGGTCTTCGCCAAGACCGCGTTCGAACCCGAGACCGGGAACGCCAAAGGCACGGTACTGGTAGGTGAGTTGGATGTCTCGAGCCGAGTAGGCGGCCTCGGAGATACCCCACGGTATGCCTCGCTCGTCCCCGTACTCGATCTGACGTCGCACCACAGCCCGGTATGTGGTGTCGAGGATGCTCTCGGGAGGGGATCGCATGACCAGGAGCGGCATCAGGTACTCGAACATCGAGCCCGACCACGAGATGAGGGCGGCATCGACCCCCATCGGTGTCATCGAGCGACCGAGACGGAACCAGTGGCTGGGTGGGAGGTCGCCCTTGGCGATGCCGACGAAACTGGCGAGTCGGGCTTCCGAGGCGAGCAAGTCGTAGTGGCTCTGGTCGATGCCTTGTTCCTCGACCCGATAGCCCACCGCCAGCAGGCGGTTGTCCGGGTTCATGAGGAAGGAGAAGTCCATGTCTGCCGCCAGGGCGGACGTGCTCTCGGCAAGGGTGGCGAGCCGTTTATCGAGATTGTCCCGCCCGCCGACGTCGGCCAGCAGCGTCCGGTCGCGGAGGTGACTCCTGATAGTTTCCACCAGGGCCTCGGCCGCTGCCGCCAGTCGATCGGCCCCGCCCCGTGCCGCCAGCGTTCGGGCGATGTCGGCCAGATTCTCGGCTTCGGCGAGGAGCCCGGTGAGATCTGGGGGGCCTTCGGGCTCACTCTCCAACGAGTCGAGGAGCCGATCCAGAGCATCATCGAGCTCGCCGGGGGCCACAACCGCGATGTCGGCGATGAGTTCGAGAGCAGTCGCCACCTCCTGCATGAGAAGCGCTTGGTCTCTCATCCCCAGTCGGACATCGCCGCCCGGTGACAGATCCCGGAGACGCTCGCACCCCTGGGACACCGCGAGTAGATGACCGGCCAGGTTGCCACTGTCAACGGTCGACACGTAACGGGGGAAGAGCGGTTCGCAGGTGGTGGTGTCGTACCAATTGAAAAAGTGACCGTGGAAGCGCTCCAAACGATCGAGCGTCGACATCGTGTTCTCGAGTCGGGTCACTGTCTCTTCGACACCGATCCAGCCGAACTCCCGGGCGGACAGGACGGCGAGCAGATAAAGCCCGATATTCGTCGGCGAGGTTCGATGCGCGATCACGTCGACATCCTCTTGGAAGTTGTCCGGCGGCAGCCAGTTCTCGTCGAAGGTGACGAAAGTCTGGAAGTAGCGCCACGTCTGGCAGCCGATGAGTCTGAGGTTCTGTGTTTCCACGGGTGTGATCGGCTCCGCTCGCTGGACCGACCGGGGGGTGCTGGCCCATTGGGCGATGACCGGTGCCAGCACCCAAAGAGCAGACCAGGCAATGGCCACAGGCAGGGCTTCCGGTTTCACCAAGGCGGCCCCGGCGGTTCCGGCGAGCCCAACCACCATGGAAGGGGCCATCCGCCGGATGAATCCCGAACGGTCGAGACCGAGCTTTCGCTCCACCTCTTCGGCGGTGACCCAGGTGAGCAGTCCGCGACGTGAGAAACCGACACGCCAGAGGGTGACGACTATGGCTTCTGTGATCCTGAGGGCCTGGTGGGCGAGGAAGGCTGCCTGCAAGGTGGTTCTTCCCAGCACCCGCAGGGCGTCGGTCCCCCAACGTCTCAGCCTGACCGCCCCGGGTGTCGTCGTGCGCCGAGGGATCATCCTCTCCAGGAGAGGGAGCAGACCGGGAATGGCCAAAGCGAGGAGGATGAAGACCGTCCAGGGCACAGCGGGCACACCGGGGAGCGTGAACGACGCAAGCAAGGTGAAAAGCGCGGCCGGAGGGCTGAGACTTCGCCGCAGGTTGTCGACCATCTTGAGACGGGCGAATGGCGGAAGAGGGCCGTGCATGCCCACGATCCAGGGAAGCAGCTGCCAGTCGCCCCGGACCCAGCGATGCTGACGGGAGAGTGCCACCTCGTAGTGACTGGGAAACTCCTCGAAGACTTCGACGTTGGTGACCAGCCCGGACCGAGCAAAGCTGCCTTCGAACAGATCATGGCTGAGCATCGTGTTCTCGGGGATCCGTCCGTCCAGGGCCGACTCGAATGCATCGATCTCATAGATCCCCTTCCCGGCGTAGGACCCCTCGCCGAACAGGTCCTGATAGAGGTCGCTGACGGGTGCTCCGTATGGGTCGATGCCGGGAGGCGGGAAGAAGACACGCTGAAAGAAACTGATGCCACCTGCCTTGAGGAAGGCGGTGACCCGGGGTTGGAGTATCCCATAACCCTCCACCACCCGCCCCTGTGGTTCGTCGACCCTGGCCTGATTCAGCGGGTGGGCAATGGTCGCCACCAGCCGCGTCGCCGCCCCCGGCGGTAGTCGCGAGTCGGCGTCGAGGGCTATCACATAACGAACCCCTTCAGGGTGGGGACGGTCACTGGGGAGAAAGCTTGTGTCAGTCGCCCCTCGGAGCAGACGGTTGAGCTCGTGAAGCTTGCCACGCTTGCGTTCCCAACCCATGTGAACCCCCTCACCCGGGTTGAACAACCGTCTGCGATGAAAGAGCAGGAAGCGATCCGCCCCTCCCGGCCCCGGCCCGTGTCTCTCGTTCAATCTCGCCACGCCTCGGGTCGCCGTCGACAACAGCTCGGCGTCGCTCGTCTGCTCCCGGGTTTCGGAGTCGGCCCAATCGCTCACAAGTGCAAAGTGCAGCTCACCTTCGGGGTTGGCCAGGTAGTGGACCTCGAGCCGTTCCACCAACTCCTCTACCTGATCGATCCGGGTCAACAGAACCGGCACCGCCACCAAAGTGCGCAGCTCTGTGGTGGGTCCCGACCGCAACGCCAGTGAGGGCAGCTCGGCGGGTCGAGTCTGGGCCGCGATCAACCGATTGAC
>DASTBQ010000202.1:0-2039 GCA_035711995.1 Acidimicrobiia bacterium
TCGGTGTCGGTCACGGAGGCCGCGGACGCCGAATGAAGTCGGGGTTCGTGCCCGTCGTAGGGCGACCCAATGTCGGCAAGTCGACCTTGGTCAACGCGATGGTCGGATCCAAGGTCACCATCACCTCCTCCCGGCCGCAGACGACCCGAAATGCGATCCGTGGCATCGTCACCGACCCAGGTGACGATCCGGGATATCAGATAGTCCTCGTCGACACCCCTGGCCTCCACAAGCCGAAGAACGAGTTGGGGGCTCGGCTCAACACCCTGGTGTACGGCACTCTGGGCGAGGCCGACCTAGTGGTGTTCATGATCGATGCCTCCATGCCCGTTGGGCCCGGCGACAGGCTCATCGCCGAGCGTCTGAACGAGGCTGGATCAGAGGTGGTCGTCGTCGTCAACAAGGTCGACAAGGCCGGCAAGGGCGAGCTGGTCCGGCAACTGTACGAAGCGGGGGAGTGGGACTTCGCTGCGTACGTCCCTGTCTCGGCCCGGATCGGCTCAGGGATCGCTGAGCTCGTGAGCGAGATAATCGATCGTCTCCCCGAGGGCCCGGCCTACTACCCGCCCGGGGTCACCACCGACCAGCCGGAGGACCTGGTCATCGCCGAGATCGTGAGAGAGACGTTCCTTGACCGCCTTCGTGAGGAGTTGCCCCACTCGCTGGTCGTTGTGGTCGAGGATCTGGAGCAGAGGGGGAATGGGCTCATCGACATCGCCGCGGACGTGATCGTCGAGCGGCAGAGCCAGAAGGGGATCGTGATCGGCAAGGGTGGGTCCCTGCTCAAGACCGCGGGGACCGAGGCTCGGCACGACCTCGAGGCCCTGCTAGGAAACCGGGTCAATCTCAGCCTCCAGGTCAAGGTAGAGCCCGACTGGCAGCGTCGCCCCCAGTTGCTCGACCGTCTCGGCTTCGACAAATGACTCTTCCCGCACTGATCTCGACCCCACAGGCCCAGTGAGGCCGGCGAGAACGGTCAGGCCAGTCCGTCGCAGCGGTCGGCCAGGTCGAGGTCCTTTGGCGTCACCCCACCTTCTGAATGCGTGGAAAGGGTGAGCGTCACCTTGTTCCAGCGGATCCCGATGTCGGGATGGTGATCCGACTTTTCGGCCGCTAGAGCCACCCTGGTCACGAAGCCCATCGACTCGTTGAAGTCTGCGAACTCGTAGGTGCGTGCGATGGCGTCACCTTCTCGGGCCCAGGCGGGATGCGCCTCGACGAACGCCTCGATCTCGGATTCTGAAACGAGAGCCATAGGTACAACGTACAACCTAGAACGCCTGCACGACTCCTACCCTGATCGGCCATGGCCCTCCGACACGACCAAGGGATCGTTCTCCGCAGCTATCCCTTCGGAGAAGCCGATCGAGTCGTGGTCCTGCTCAGCCCAAACAGCGGGAAGATCCGAACCGTGGCCAAGGGGATTCGAAAGACGAAGAGCCGGTTCGGGGGTCGTCTCGAGCCGTTCACCCATGTCGACCTCGTGCTCTATGAAGGGCGCAATCTCGACACCATCACGCAGGTGGCGGTCATCGAGCCCTTTCCCAGGTTGAGGGCCAGCCTCGATGCCGTCGTGGCCGCGGGGACGATGGTGGAGGCAGCCGATGCGGTGGCCCAGGAGGACGAGTCGTCGATGCGTCTCTTCCTGCTTCTCCATCGCGGGTTGCGGGCACTGGAAGCGGGGCAGATCGGAGCCGATCTGATCACGAGCTATCTGCTCAAACTGGCCGACGTAGTGGGCGTCGCCCCATCGCTACGGGTCTGCGCCTCGTGCGGGAGGGTGAACGACCTCCATCGGTTCTCTTTCGGTGGAGGGGGCGCCATCTGTGACACCTGTCGGACCGAAGGGGCGGTCCGTCTTCGTGACGGGGTCACCGAGTATCTGGCAGCGCTCGCCACTGCGGAGTTCGGCCGGATGCCGCAGACCGACGTGAGTCTCGCCAGTGAGGCGATGGGCGTCGCGCGGCGGTTCGTCGAGTACCACCTCGACCGCAAGTTGACCTCACTGGCGGTGATGGAGTGACCCTCGATCTCTCCCG
>DASTBQ010000203.1:0-2322 GCA_035711995.1 Acidimicrobiia bacterium
CACCAGGACGTCCCGTTCATGGGCGTCTCCATTGACCACTTCTTCTTCCCAGTCGTCGAGGTGGCCGGTGACGTTGATGGGGACGTCGTAGTGCTGGCTCCAGAAGAACGGCGGCTCGGTGAAGGAGACGTCGTGGCCCAGAATGTTGCGTGCTGCGGTCTGGCCTTGCCGTTCCGCCAGGACCCAGTGCTCGACTCGGACCGGTCTGCCCTCGGGTCCGGGGTAACGGGCGACGTCGCCGGCCGCCCAGATGTTCTGGTCGCTGGTGCGGAGATGGTCGTCGACGACGACGCCATCGTCAACCACGAGCCCCGCTGCCTCGGCCAGTCCGGTGCGTGGGGTGACCCCGATCCCCACCACCACCATGTCGGCGGGGAGCGTGGTGTCGTCGTCGAGCAAGACCGAGTCCTCCCGGATCTCGGTGACCTCGCGACCCAGGTGGAACCGGACGCCGTGCTCCCGATGGAGGTCGGCGACGAAGCGGCCCAAGCTCTCCCCGATGAGGTGGGCGAGGGGAAGCTCCTCGGGAGCGGCTATGGCGACCTCGATTTCTCGGTGGCGGAGCGAAGCAGCCACCTCGAGCCCGATGAACCCGGCGCCGACGACCACTGCCCGTCTCACCTTCTCGAGGGCGGCGATGAGGATCTTGCTGTCTTCGAGTGTGCGCAGATAGTGGACGTGTTCCAGGGCGGCGCCGGGGACCGGGAGGCGTCGGGGTTCGGCCCCGGTGGCGAGGAGGAGGGCGCCGTACGAGAGCTCTGCTCCGTCGTCGAACCGGACGGTGCGGGTTTCGGGGTCGATCTCTTCGACGCGTCGACCGCTGATGAGGTCGATGCTTGCGTCGGCGTAGAACTCCGGCGAACGGAGCGGCATCCACTCTTCGGGTGCGGTCCCGGCCAGGTAGTCCTTCGACACGTTGGGTCGGTCGATCGGTGGCTCTTCCCCAACCAGGGATATTGGGCCTTCGTAGCCGTGAGCGCGGAGTTTCTCGGCGGCCGCCGCACCTGCGGCCCCGGAGCCGACGATGACCACCGAATCGGGAGGAGATGGCGGAGTGCGGTCCGGCGACATTTCCTCTTTCGGTCCGGTGACGAAGATGCGACCGTCACGCTCGATGGTTTGGTAGGTGGCGGTCGGACTGAGCGCTGGTCCACCTACCGCCTCCCCGGTCCTGACATCGAAGGAGGCGTGATGCCAGGGACAGCGAATCTCCCCGTCGACACACAAGCCCTCGCCGAGCGGTCCGCCATAGTGGGTGCACGATCCACCCAGGGCGTGGAAACCCTCCTCGGTTGTCACAAGAACGACCGGCTTGCCGTCGAAATGCCCGATGATGAGCGCAGTGGCCGCCACCTCGTCGACAGGGATGCCTTCCGCTTTGAGGTCTGCTCCACTCAGCTTCGTCTCGCCTGCCATGGGTTGGTCCCTTCGTGTCGGTTCGAGGCGATGGCCGGTCGATCGCCCATCGCCCACCATAGTTCTAAAACTGGATAGTCCAAACTTTAGATTGTCAGGGTCAGCCGTTCACTGGTGGGCTGAGTCGGACACAGCAATACCCCTCTTCGGGGGCGAGCACCACATCCGTCTCCGCTCCGGCACCTTCGACCATGCCCTCGACCAATGCGAGGTTGAGTCCGCAGGTGGTATCCCGATCCCGGTCTTTGAGGACGTGGAACGGACAATTGCGGAATCGGGTCTCACCGTTCTCGGTGAAGGGCTCATATCCGGTCGCCTCGAGGGCAGCCCCGAGCCCGGCACTTCCGATCTCTGCTCCTGTCCGCCGCGCCACCTCGGAGAGCGCCTTGTTGTCCAGGTGACCTTCGCGGGCGGCGTCGAGGAGAATGCGCGCTGCCAACTCATAGCGACGTGGAGGGATCGACACTTCGTGGGCCCGGTCGGAGCGCTTGTACAGCTTTGACGGTCGACCGGCCCCCGGCCCCTCCCTGCCGGTGAGTCGACGGAACTCGACTTCGACGAGCCCGTCGTCAGCCAGCCGATCCAGGTGGTAGGCCGCCACCTGACGAGAGACAGCTACTGCCTGGGCTGCGTCGTCACGGCTCACCGACTCCCTCGACGCCGCCACATAGTCATATAGGGCACGGCGTATCGGCTCACCCAAAGAGGCAATTGCCTTCAGATCGGTGCCAGGAGCTGTGTCGTGTTGTTTCATGCTTGCATTCTAAAACAGAATCTGCTTGACATTACAGTATTGCCCTTCTAAGTTCTAGATTGATCGACTTTAGAAGGAGGCTGAGATCCATGACAGTCATGACCGCCACCACCACGCAGAAGACGAGCTCCTCGCGCGTCGCCTACCAGATC
>DASTBQ010000204.1:0-17081 GCA_035711995.1 Acidimicrobiia bacterium
TGATGAACGTGCGCTACACCATCGACGGCGCGTACGTAGGAATCCCGGAGGGCCGGTTCGGGCTGCACCACGCCTGGTCGGGCGATCTGGTCAACTCTGCGTACTACTGGCCCAACGGCGAGGATCTCGGTTATGCCCGCTACCTCTGGCCGGGGAGCGCCGAGGGTTCGACCGTGAAAGGCCCCATCTCGAACGACACGATGGCGATCCCTGCAAACGCGGAACGTCCGGTGTTGGCCCACCAATTCATCAACTTCATGCTCGACGCCGGCAACGCCCTGACGAACTTCGAATGGCTCGGCTATCAGCCGCCGCAGAATGATCTGACCCCGGATTACATCATCGAGAACGAGTACGCCTCCGAGGATCTCCGACCGGCACTGGTGGCGCCCGAAGACTTCGAGCGCGATACGGCGTGGGTCCAGGGCCCGCTCGACGCCGCCACCGAAGCACTGTGGGCAGATCAGTGGACCAGGGCGACCTCCGGCGGCTGAGTCAGGAGGTGTGGGCCTAGGTGCCCACCAATCTCGCCTCCGGCGCCGACTACGACACAGTTGGTCAGAGGCGCTGGATCTGGCCGGCCTTCGCCATCCCCGGGGTGGTCTGGCTGTGTCTGCTGTTCCTGGTTCCCTTCTACGCGATCTTCGCGGTGGCGATGGGATACATCGACCCGATCCTGAACCGCCCCGTGCCGGAGTGGAACCCCTTCTATTGGAACCTGACGGTCTTCGCCGAGGTGCTCGGCGATCTGTTCGGTGGCCAGCTGGGACAGATCGCGCTGCGCACAATCGCCTATGTGTTCGTCGCGTCGCTGTTGTGCCTCGTTATCGGCTATCCGGTGGCGTACTTCGTCTCCAGAAGGGCGGGCCGGTGGCGCTGGCTCTGGTTGCTCCTGATCCTCGCTCCGTTCTGGATCAACTATCTGATGAGAATGATGTCGTGGGTCAACCTGCTCAGTCCTGAAGGACAGGTGAACCAGTTCCTCAGCGCCGTTGGGGTCGAGAACCTGCCGGACTGGTTGGCCGGTCATCACATCGTTGTGATCCTCGGTTTGGTCTATGGATACATCCCGTTCTTCATCCTCCCTCTCTTCGCTGCGCTAGACCGTATCGACGACGCCACCCTGGAGGCTTCCCGGGACTTGGGAGCGTCAAACTCTCAGACTTTCTGGCGAGTCACCTGGCCCCTCTCTCGCAACGGGGTGCTCGGAGGGTTGGTGATCATCATGCTCCCTATGTTCGGTGACTACTACACGCCGAATCTCCTATCTGGCTCACCGCGAACCCGCATGCTGGGGAACACGATCGACCAGTTCATCAATCAGACCACCAGTCAAGGGTCGGTCGGGGCCGCTCTCACGATCGTGCTGATGATCTTCGTCGCGGGTCTGATGCTCTATTACCTGTTCTCGATAAACCGTGCCACCGAGGAGGCACGGCGATGAGGAAACAATGGGGCAAACCCCGTGCTCTTCCGGTGCTCACCGCTTTGTATGTCCTCTGGTCGCTCATACCCGTGGTGATCGCCGTCAGGTTCTCATTCAACGCAGGTAGGTCCCGATCGACGTGGCAGGGATTTTCTACACAGTGGTACGTGGGCGATCCCGCCGACCAGCTATCGGTCCTCTACGACCCATCACTCCGCTCTGCCCTTGCCCAGAGCCTCTTGCTGGCGGTGATAACCATGCTCATTGCGACCCCGCTCGGTGTCGCCCTGGCCATCGGTCTCGCCAGATGGAGAGGTCGGGCTGCCAAGCCCTCGAACTTCCTGATGCTCTTCCCGCTGGTGACACCGGAGATCGTCATGGGAGTTGCCCTGTTCCTGGTGTTCGACAATCTCTACGACTTCGTACCCTTCGGCACTGTGGCACAGGCTCTGGGTCATGTCACGTTCTCGATCTCGTTCGTGGTGATCATCGTCAGAGGGCGTCTCTTCGCAATCGGGAGGGACTATGAAGAGGCGGCGATGGACCTCGGAGCGTCGCCCAACGAGGCGATGCGACGGGTGCTCCTCCCCTTGCTGACCCCGGCGCTTCTCGCCTCGTTCGCAATCGTGTTCGCCCTGTCGATCGACGATTTCGTCATAAGCCAGTTTCTGATAGCTGGCGCCGACACGGTCACCATCCCTGTGCGTCTCTACTCGGGAGCCCGTCTCGCCCCACCGCCCTCTCTCAACGCTCTTGCCACGGTGCTGATGGTGATCACGATCGGAGCCATAGCTCTCGCAGGGGTGGCGATGAGGTACCTGGGCAAGAGATTCGGTGCCGAAGAAGGGTCGGCCCTGGAGACCGTCGGCCGTTTCGAGATCTAGGCGCCGGCTATTCCTCGTCCCGGTCGAGGACGATGATCGCCTCGGACGGCATGTGCAGTCGGATCGGCTCGCCGTGGCGGTAGCTGGCGATGTGTCCTTCGTTCGCCACTGACACCTGGATGTCGTTCAGGTCGTCGATCTTGACCAGCAGGTTGAGGACCGGTCCGGCGTACACCGTTCTGTCGACTCGAGCTTCGATGGTGTTGGGACCGTGATCACCGGCAGAGACGATTTTGATTCGCTCGGGCCGGATCGACATCAACGCGGGTCCGGGCCACGGATAGCTGCTGGCGGCGACGAGTTCGTGTGATCCGAGCTGCACGACTGCCCCTCCATCGGGCGTCTCCGACTTGACCATAACCTCCATGAGGTTGGACACTCCGAGGAACTCGGCGATGTAACTGCTAACCGGTGCCTCGTATACCTCAGACGGTTTCCCGAGTTGCTCCACTTTTCCGTGGGACATCACCGCCATGCGGTCGGACATGGTGAGGGCCTCTTCCTGATCGTGGGTCACGTAGATGAACGTGATTCCTATCTCCTCCTGGAGGGCCTTGAGCTCGATCTGGAGTGTTTGGCGCAGCTTGGCATCGAGTGCACCTAGTGGTTCGTCGAGGAGGAGGACCGAAGGGTTGAGCACCAGCGACCTGGCCAGGGCCACCCGCTGTTGCTGGCCACCGGACAGCTGGGTTGGCTTGCGTTTCTCCATCCCGGAGAGCCGCACGAGTTCCAGTGCCCGGCCGATCTTTCCCCGGGCGGCGTCCCTGCTCAGGTTCTGATACTTGAGACCGAAGCCGACATTCTCCTCCACGTTGAGATGGGGGAACAAGGCGTAGCTCTGGAAAACGGTGTTCACCGGGCGTTTGTGCGGTGGTGTCGACGCCATGTCGACCCCATCGATGAGGATCTTGCCCGAGTCGGGTCGTTCGAAACCGGCGATGAGACGAAGCGTCGTGGTCTTGCCACAGCCGGAAGGACCGAGGAGTGAGAAGAACTCGCCGTCCTCGATCTCGAGGTCGATGTCGTCGACCGCCTTCACCTCGCCAAACGTCTTGACCAGCCCCACGAGCTCGACGACACCACTCATGGCACCTCCCTCGTACAGTTCAGACGCGAGAGGGTATGGTCGACGCCGGAGGTAGTGACCGCCTTTCGCCATGTGAGATCGGGGAGTCGGGTGGTCGCCCCCGAGAAGTCACGACGTGATGACACCGGCGAAACCGTCCAAAGTCTCCAGGTATCTGTCGATGTCTTCGGTGGTGTGCTGGACCGAGATCAGCCACTGCTCGCCTTTGGCCCATGGGGGGAGGAAGACGCCCCGGTTGAACTGGTAGAGCCACGCGGCGACGGCATACCTCCCGTCGATGGCGAGGAAGTCGCGATACGTCTTCATTGGCTCCGCGGAGTAGATGACACTTCCCTTCGCTCCGGCCGTAGCCACGTGGGCAGCGAGGTGGTGTCTCCGGATGACTGTCTCGGCCCCCTCACGCATCCGGGATTGCAGGGCTTGGAGATGCTCATATGTCTCGGGCACCATCACCTCGGTCAGCATCGCACGCGCCGCAGCCATGCTCAGGGGGTTCCCGTTGAAAGTCCCTACCTGTTCGTAGGTCCCCTCGGTGATCGCAGCCATCACTTCCTGCGTGCCACCGATCGCCGAGATGGGAAGACCTCCGCCGAGTGATTTGGCGAGACAGACGATGTCGGGTTGCACCCCGAACCTTCGGGTGGCGCCGCCCTTGCCGACAGTCAGACCCGTCTTCACTTCGTCGTAGGTGAGAAGAGCATGGTGACGTCTGGTTATCTCACGCAACCCCTGGAGAAATCCCTCTCCGGGTAACAGGATCCCACAGTTCTGCAGGATGGGTTCGACGATGATTCCGGCAATCTCACCTGGATGCTCATCGAACAGGGTCTCGACAAGGGTCAGGTCGTTGAAGGTGGCGATCAGGGTGAGGTCGACCATTGCCTGTGGGATTCCGCCGCCGGCTGCCACCGACCTGGGCCGATGCTCGGGCCCGAGACCGTCTTCGTTCCAGACCGATACCATCGCGGCGTCGTGATGACCGTGATAGGCGCCCTCGAACTTCACGATGAGGTCTCTGCCCGTGATCGCCCTCATGAGGTGGATGGCGTCCATCGTCGCCTCGGTACCCGAGTTCCCGAAACGCCACAGAGGCATGCCATAACGCTCGACGAGCTCATCGGCGACAACCAGGGCGTCAGGTGTGGGCTGGGCGAAATGGGTGCCCTTGCGTACCCTTTCGGTGACTGCGGCCACCACCGCCGGATGGGCATGTCCTGCCAGCATCGCCCCGTATCCACCGTGGTAGTCGACATACTCGTTCCCGTCGACGTCACGAACTCTCGAGCCTCTTCCCTCCTCGATCCAGATTGGCTGTGGTCTGGAGATCTGCCAGCTCGATGTCACCCCGCCCGGCAGCACCTTCTTCGCCTTCTCCGCATAGATGGCGGCTTCTGGGGACCGCTCGAGGAACCTGGCCTCTTCGTCCTGGATCAGCCTGTCGAGCATTGTCGAAGACTGATCGACCGAGGGCAGCATGATGACCTTCCTGTACCGGGTATCCTGACTCACCGTTCAGGATACACTCGGCTTGCCAACGCGGTCGGAGGAAAACGATGAATGTCGCTCCATTGAATCGAGACGATGTCGCCAGGGTCGTCGCCCCTTTTGGCAAGAACCTGACTCTTCCCGCGGCCGCTTATGTCTCCGACGACGTTTTCGACTGGGAGATGGAAAACATCTTCAGGTCGACGTGGGTATGTGTGGGTAGGAGCGAGGAAATGGTCGCCCCCGGTCAGATCAGGGCGGTCGAAGTCTCGGGTGAGGGAGTGCTCTTGGCTCGGGACCGCGAGGATGGGTCTCTCACTGCCTTCTCCAATGTGTGCCGGCATCGTGGTCACGAGTTGGCTCCGGTGGGCGAGGCAATCGACGCCAGATTGATCCGCTGTCCCTATCACGCCTGGTCCTATAGATTCAACGGCGATCTGAGGGCGGCACCGACCTTCGCCCAGACTCCCGGTTTCGAGATGTCGGACTATCCCCTCATTGGGATCGCGGTGACCGAGTATCTTGGGTGGGTCTGGGTCGACCTCTCCGGGCAGGCTCCCCCGATCGAGGGTTTCTACGGCAACCTGGCGGAGAAAGCCGCGCCTTACGAAACGGGACGTCTCCGCACCGCAGCAGTTCACTCCTACGTGGTTGATGCCAACTGGAAGATCATCGTCGAGAACTACAACGAGTGTTACCACTGCTCTTCGATCCACCCTGAGCTCTGCGAGGTGACGCCGCCGGATTCGGGACGGGATCACGAGCCCACGGGGATGTGGTGCGGGGGGACGATGGTCCTCAAGGACCACGCGGTGACGATGTCTCTCGATGGCCACTCGGATGGGATCAACTTCAGCGCACTCGACGCTGAGGCTGCTCGTGAGGTGTGGTACCTGACCGTCGCCCCGAATCTGCTGCTATCGATGCACCCCGACTATGTGATGACCCATCGGTTGACACCGATCTCTCAGAGTCAGACCCACATCGAATGCGCATGGCTGTTCACTCCGGAGACATTCCAGCTAGACGGTTTCGACCCCGCTTATGCAGTCGAATTCTGGGACATCACGAACCGTGAGGACTGGACCGCCTGTGAGAACGTGATGAAAGGGGTCCGTCAGCGGGGTTATCGCCCCGGGCCACTCTCCAGCTGGGAAGGCACGGTCTACCAATTCCTCGCGCTGATGGGTCATCTCTATCTGGGTGAGGGCTGGGTCGTGCCCGAGGTCGCGATCCGGGAACTCCACTGATCTAGTTGGCCAGCGGGCCGACGCCTCTCTTTCGCAGCTGGTCGGCGATGATGATCCGCTGGATCTCGGAGGTTCCTTCCCAGATTCGATCCACCCTGAGTTCCCGATAGAACCGTTCCGCGACGTTCTCGCGCATGAAGCCCCGGCCACCGAAGATCTGCACCGCCCGGTCCGCAACCCGGTTGGCCATCTCGGAGGCATAGAGCTTGGCCATCGAGCACTTGGCGTGCTGCGTCTTGAGGTCGCTGCCGGCGTCGATGGATCGAGCGGTGTCGTAGGTCATGAGCCGGGCGGCCCAAAGCTCGGTCAGGGAGTCGGCGAGCATGAACTGGATGGCTTGGTACTCGGCGATCTTCGACCCGTAAGACTCCCGCTCCTCGGCGAAGGCGGTGGCTTCTTCGATGAGACGCTCGGCGGCACCACAGCAACGGGCAGCGATCATCAGCCGCTCATAGCGAAACCAGGCGTGGGAGAAACCCATCCCGTCTCCCTCGGTCCCCACCAGGTTCTCCATCGGCACGCGAACGTCGGTGAATCTCATCTCCCAGTGGTGGTGGCCGTAGGTGTGGGAGTACTCGGGCACTCGGAGACACTCCACGCCCGGAGTGTCCATGTCGACGAAGAAGAGGACGTGACGACCCGCGTTGGGCCCGTCGGTGAGCTTTGCCTGGAAGAAGACGTAGGCGGCGAGGTTGGCCGAGGTCACATGCCACTTCTCCCCGTTCAGGACGTAGTGGTCCCCGTCCCGTCTTGCAGTGGCCTCGATTCCGTCGACATCAGATCCGGCTCCCTCTTCCGTGATCGCGTAACACTCGTGGATGACACCGTCGATGGTGGGCCGGATCCATCGCTCCATCTGATAGTCGGTGACGACACCGGCGATCCACGAAGGTCCGGTGCTCACCACCCATCCCAGGGCGTTGGTAACCCGACCGGTCTGCTCCTGAATGAGGGTCTGTTCCATCATCGTGTACCCGGGTCCGCCCATCGATTCAGGCATGTTCAGTGAGAGAAGTCCGAGCTCTCCGGCTCTCTCGTGTTGCGCCTTCACTGTCTCCTCGGGGAGGTCACCGTGATTCATCTCGGCCTCCACCTCGAATGGGATCAATTCGTCGACAAAGGCGCGGGCGACCCCCTGCAGCTCGAGTTCCCGGGAGGTCAGCTCCATGCGGCGACGCTAGCAGGGGCTCCTGAACGGCCGTTCAAGAAACGAAACCATTTCACGTGCCTTTCCACCACAGAGGCACGTCAACCCCGTTACATTCGCCGGATTCCTGAATGGAGGTTCAAATGAGGCGGGCATTCGTCCTGCTCGCGGTGGCAGTCCTCATCGCAACGTTGGTCCCGGTCGCCTCGGCGCAGGAAGACGATGACGAGGTAGTCCTTCGCATCGGTCTGACCCAGGACTGGTCGACCCTCAACCCCACTTCGGGCTTCGCGGTGCCCGAGTATGAGGTCTGGAACGTGCACTACGCACCATTCACGAATCTGGCGGCCGAGGACTTCTCGATCGAGCCGGGTCTCGCCGAGTCGTGGGAGGAGTCCAACGACGGCAACACCTACACCTACACACTGCGTGAGGGGCTCACGTGGTCAGACGGTGAACCGATCACCGCTGAGGACGTTGCCTGGAACATCAACACAGGTCGGGATCAATGTTGGGACAACATGTGCTCGGTGGTCGCCAATCTGGACGCGGTGGTGATCGATGACCGAACCGTCGAGATCACCAGTGCGGTTCCGGATCCCAAGCTCCCAGGCATCGGTGTCTACATCCTGCCCAAGCACATCTGGGAACCGATCGCGACCGACTACGACACCGTGACTCAGTACGACCCAGGGGCGGATGTGCCGGGTAGCGGCCCGTTCGTGGTGGCGGAGTACACCAAGGGTCAGTCGGTGGTCCTCGATGCCAACCCCAGCTTCTGGGGATGGAACGGTGAGGAACCGCCCTACGACAAGATCATCTACCAGCTATTCGAGAACCCGGACGCGATGGTCGCCGCCCTCCAGCAGAACCAGCTCGACGCCATTCACGGCTTTCCGCCCGCTTCGGCCACGGCTCTCGAAGCGGACGAGAACATTGAGGTGGTCGCCGGATCGCAGGGCGGCTTCGATGAGATCGCCATCAACGGTGGCGCTGCCGAAGGGCAGCCACATCCCGCCCTCCTCGACGTGGAAGTACGGCGCGCCATCGCCCATGCCATCGATCGAGAAGGCGTAATCGAAGATCTCTGGTTCGGTCTCGCCTCGCCGCTCGAGGTGATGAGCCCATCCGCCGACCCGAAGTGGCTCGCCGAGATCCCTGAGGAGGATGTGCTCGACTACGACGTCGAGCAGGCCAACGAGATCCTCGACGACGGTGGCTATCTAGACACCGACGGCGATGGCATCCGTGAGATGCCCGACGGCACCAACCCGATAATCCTGCGTCACGCGGTGAACACCGACGGTGACTTCGCTGACGCCATCGGCAACCTGTTCTCGGGTTGGATGGAGGAGATCGGCATCGGCGTGACCCTCGAGTCATACGACCAGGATGCGCTGTTTGGCGTCATCATCGAGGGGACATACGACACCTTCTTCTGGGGCTGGGTGCCGTTCGTCGACCCCGATCCCATGCTGTCCTACTTCACCGAGGCCGAGCTGGGCAATTACAACGACGCCAACTGGTTCGACCCGGCGTTCGACGAGCTCTATGCACAACAGAACCAGGAGCTCGACGAGGCCACCCGGATCGACATGGTCCATGAGATGTTGACGATCCTCCACGACGCCGCGGTGTACATCCCGATGTACCTCGGACCCGACCTTCAGGCCTACCGGACTGACACATTCGAGGGGTGGGTCCGTCAACCGGCGGATGTAGGCCCGGTCATGTTCTCGAACTCGTCGCCCAGCTACGTCCTGCTGACCCCGGTCGGCGGGGAAGACGGCGACGCAGGTGGCATGAACTGGCTGCTGATCGGTGGCATCGCAGCCGTGGTCCTCATCGGTGGTGGTCTCCTCATTGCCAATCGAAGATCGGGAACCGCAGACGACAGGGAGTAGAGCCTGACCCCCGAACATCTTCTCGAGACCGTCGAACGTCCTGACGATCGACGGTCCGAGAAGGGGAGTCGAAGACGATTCATCGGCCGCAAGATCGCCGGTTCGGTGATCACGCTGATTTTCGTGCTGGTCTTCAACTTCTTCCTGTTTCGGGTGGTGCAGACCGATCCGATCGGTTCGCTCTTCCGGGGACGCAACGTTCCCCAGGAGACGATCGACAATCTGCGGCTCGCGTTTGGTCTCGACCAGCCTCTCTTCACCCAGTTCCTCTACTACCTGCGGGAGACGGTCCAGTTCAACCTGGGCATCTCCTATCAGAGTCGGCAGCCGGTCTGGAGCGAGATCGTTGCCGCCATCCCGGCGACGGTCGCCCTCGTTGGGGTGAGTGCGGTCCTGTCAGCGGTCATCGGCACTGTGATGGGGATCGTTGCTGCCTGGCGACGCAACACGTGGAAGGACCATGCCGTCACGTCGGGCACGATGCTCTTCTACTCGATGCCCGACTTCTGGCTGGGGATGTTGCTCCTCGTGAGCTTCGCGGTGGTCGTCCCGATCTTCCCGGTGGGTGGCATCACCGACCCGGGATCGAATGAGACCGGGATCGCGTGGCTGCTCGACGTCCTTCATCACATGTTTCTTCCCGCGCTCACCCTTACCCTTGCTTATCTGGGTGAGTACGCCTTGATCACGAGGAGTTCGCTACTCGACGTGATGGGTGAGGACTATCTGACCGTTGCCCGGGCCAAAGGTCTTCGAGACAAGATCGTGCGACGACGCCACGCTGTGCCCAACGCTCTCCTGCCCGTGGTCACTCTGGCTGCAATCAACTTCGGCTTCGTCTTGTCGGGGGCAATCGCAGTGGAGGCTGTGTATTCCTGGCCCGGTCTGGGCAAGCTGACAGCCGACGCCATCCGTGGGCCGGATCTGCCAGTGCTCCAGGGTCTGTTCCTTCTGTTCAGTGCTGCTGTGATCCTCTTCAACCTCATCGCAGATCTCACCTACGCCTATCTCGATCCGAGGGTGGAGGTCTCATGACGAGTCTTGCGATGCAGCGACGCAAGGCCACGGCAGGCCGGGTGTGGCGACAGTTCCGATCGTCGCGTCAGGGGGTGATCGGGCTTGCGGTCCTCTTGATTTTCGTGTTGATGGCCCTGGCCGCTCCGTTTCTGGCCGACGTGCGCGAACTCAATCCAGTGTTCGCCAGGGCGCAGGGCAACCCCCAGTGGGCGCCCCCTGCGGAGTTCGGGCCTCTGGGCACCGACTACATACGACGATCGGTGTGGGCCCAGTTTGTCTGGGGGTCACGCGTGAGTCTCTTCGTGGGGTTGGCTGCCACGGTGCTCACGATCATCATCGGGTCGGTAGTCGGGATAGTCGCCGGGTTCGTCGGGGGTCGTTTCGACGCAATCCTCATGAGAGTGACCGAGTGGTTCCTGGTGATCCCTTTCCTTCCGCTGGCGATCGTCCTCGCCTCCGTGCTCGGGAGGTCGGTATGGAACATCATCTTCGTCATCGGTGTCACTTCCTGGCCGGCCACGGCGCGATTGGTACGCGCCCAGGTCTTGACCGTCAAACAGCGTCTTTTCGTCGACAGGGCGCGGTCGCTCGGTGCCCGGGGCCTGCACATCGTCAACAGGCACATCTTCCCCAACGTGTCCGGCCTGATCCTCGCCAATGCCACGCTCGCTGTTCCGATCTCTATCCTGACGGAGACCACGCTCGCTTTCCTTGGTCTCGGCGACCCGTCGTCGGCGTCGTGGGGGAAGACCCTCGAGGAGGCGTTTGTCAACGGTGCGATGACCCGCAACGCCTGGTGGTATTTCTTGCCGGCGGGTCTGGGGATCCTCGCTGTGGTCCTCGCCTTCACACTCATCGGTCGCACCCTCGAAGAAATCGCCAATCCACGTCTGGCGGAGCGATGAGCGATCCACTCCTGAGTGTCCGCGACCTGCATGTCACCTATCACACCAAGGGCGGGCCGGTCCCGGCGGTGCGTGGGGTCAGCCTCGATCTCGGCGTCGGGGACTCCCTAGGTCTGGCCGGCGAATCAGGTTGTGGCAAGTCGACGCTCGCCGGCGCCATCCTCCGGTTGCTCCCTGTTGGCACCGAGGTCGAGGGTGAGGTCGTCCTCGATGGCAGAGACGTTCTCACGCTGAACCCTGGAGGTCTGCGTGCGGTGCGATGGACAGCTGGGGCGATCATCTTCCAGGGGGCGCTCCACGCCCTCAACCCGGTGCAGACGGTGGGTGACCAGATCGCCGAACCCATGCTGATCCATGAGACTGCTTCGTCCGAGAAAGAGGCGAGGGCCCGCACCGAGGCCTTGCTGGGCAGGGTAGGTCTGCCAGGAGCCCGGGCAGACTCGTATCCGCATCAGCTGTCAGGGGGTCAGCGCCAGCGGGTACTCATCGCGATGGCCCTGGCCTGTGATCCGCTCCTTCTCATCGCCGATGAGCCCACCACTGCACTGGATCTCATGGTCCAGGCCCAGGTCTTGGCGCTCCTCGCCGAGTTGAAGGCGGAGCGCGATCTGACCCTGATGTTCATAACCCACGATCTCTCCGTGCTCACCTATGCTTGTGAGCAACTGGCGGTCATGTACGCGGGCAGGATCGTGGAGCGTGGCCCGGCCTGGGCCGTGTTCGAAGATGCTTCCCATCCCTACACACGTGGTCTGGCCGCTGCATTTCCCACAATCGGGGACCGGACATCGCGAATGAACCCCACCGGTCTCGGTGGCGATCCACCGACTCCGGGGAACCTCCCTCAGGGATGCCCCTTCCATCCCCGCTGTCCGCTGGCCCACGAAGCCTGCGTGCCCGAGGAGCCAGAACTGAGACGATCGGGGCCTGACAGGAGCGCGGCATGCGTCCTCGTCTAGAACCGATAGTCGAGGTCGAAGATCTCCATGTCCACTTTGGCGATGCCCGCGCCGTGGATGGAGCCTCGCTCCGGGTAATGCCTGGGGAGGTGCTCGCCCTGGTCGGTGAGTCGGGATCCGGCAAGACGACTTTGGTGCGGGCCATTCAGGGGCTGCAGAAACCGACCTCGGGCTCGATCCGGGTGGAGGGTCACACCCAGACGATCTTTGCCGACCCGTCGGTTCAGATGGTGTTCCAGGATCCCACCGGCGCCCTGAACCCGCGACAGACGATCTACGACGTGGTCGCGGAGGGTCTTCGTATCCGCAAGAGCAAGGGACACGAGGCCGCGCTGGTCGCAGAGGCCCTTTCCCAGGCGGGCCTCCGTCCGCCGGAACGGTTCTTCCCCCTCTATCCGCACGAGATCTCGGGTGGTCAGAGACAAAGAGTCGTGATTGCCGGGGCCATGGTGATGCATCCCCGTCTTCTCCTCGCCGATGAGCCTGTGGCCAGTCTCGACGCCTCGATTCGCGGCGAGATCCTGGCACTGATGAGGGGCTTGGTCGACGACACCGGTCTCTCCATCCTTGCCGTGACCCACGACCTCGGTCTCGCATGGAACATCGCAGACCGGGTGGCCGTGATGTATCTGGGTCGCATCGTGGAGACCGGTCCGACGGAGCAGATCCTCGACGAGCCGCAACACCCGTACACCAAGGCGTTGCTATCTGTGGTTCCCGAGACCAGGGAGATGGAACAGCAGATCCTGAAAGGTGAGATCCCCGATCTGACCCGGATGCCATCAGGCTGTCGATTCCATCCCCGCTGCCCGCTGCTCCAGTCAGGCACCCTGTCCGAGGAGCTGGCCTCCCGATGCCTGTCGGTCGACCCCGGTCCGGTGCCGATCGATGCTGTCGCTGCGGCTGCCTGCTGGCCGGCAATGGTCTCGGCCGGTTAGCGGCCTGCGAGAAACCTCACGATCGCTTCGATCATCTCCTCGCCGTCGAGCAGTTTACGGTCGTTGTGACCGCTGGCCTCGACGGCCAGCCATCTCTTCGGCTCTTTGGCGATGTCGTAGACCTCCCGGCTCTGCTCGATCGGGATGATGGTGTCGTCCTCTCCGGCGATCACCAGAACCGGCACGTCGATCTCTGCGATCAGCTCCAGGTTTGGGAAGCGGTCCCGAAGCAGTAGCGAGACAGGCAGAAACGGGTAGTGGACGGTGGCGACGTCAGGCAAGGAGGTCCACGGCGAACGGAGGATCAGGGCGTCGGGTGGCTCCTCGGAGGCGAGACGGACGGCGACACCGGCGCCGAGTGACTCGCCGAAGTAGACGATCGGCAGACCGGGTGAGCGATCTCTGACGTACTCCATCGCGGCTCGCGCATCGAGAGCCACCCCTTCTTCTGAAGGCGATCCCGGGTTGTCGCCATACCCGCGGTAATCGGTGAGCAGGACTGAGTACCCGGCCGCAACCACCGACTCACCAAGGGGGAGCCGGTGTGCCCGATGTCCGGCGTTACCACTGAAGACGATCACCACACCGGCATGGTCGTGAGCCTGCAGGTACCAACCCGAGAGGACAAGCCCATCGCTGGTCTCATAGCTCGCACTCTCGACACCTAGCGGAGGACCCGGGACCTGCCCGGCCGGCAGATAGACGAGACTCCGCTGGAACAGCCACAGCAGACCAAACCCCACTCCCAGACCCAGAGTTATCCAGGCGATGGCGGTCAGCATGGGCTTGGAGGTCAAGGATCGACTGGCATCACCGCGACGTTACGTGATTGACCGGGTCAGCCCAGCTCCCGCTCCCAGCGCCACACCTCACCGTTGACAACACCGTCAGGGTCGGGGCCGGCGCCTGCGAGTTCGAACCCTGTCTTGCGCAGGACCGAGACCGACGCGTTCTCCTCGGGGAGAGTGTGCGCAACGACCACCACCACCCCGGCACTCTTCGCCTTGTCCACCATGAGCTCTACCGCCTCAGTGGCCAGGCCCCTGCCCTGCATCGTGGGTGCGATCGCGTAGCCGATCTCGACGTGGTGATCCTGTGGCGCGCCCTTGAAGCCGCCAAAGCCGACAAGGCCCAACTCATCGTCCAAGAACAGATGTGGCCCCCAGGGATCGGCGTCTTGTCTCTGCGCTGCTGCCAATGACGGAGGAAGGGCCTCGGGGAAGCCGATCCAGCCCGGAACGACTGGGATGGCGTATCTCTCCGTGAAGATTTGGTCTCCCTCGCTGAGCGCGATCAGCCATTCGACCCGGGCAGGCTCGACACGCATAGAACTCACACCATGTAGGAGCGGGCCGGGCTCTTCTCCCTGAGGATGGCTCGGTCCGCCTCGAATCCTGAGATGTCGTGGTTCGTCTCTCCATCCGTGGCGAGATCGACGAGGATCGACCCGAGCAGCGATGCGAACTTGAATGCGTGCCCGGCGCCGATCGCAAGGAACACGTGGTGGCTCCCGGGCAGGCGATCAACCACGAAGTCGCGGTCCGGGGTCAGGGTGTAGAGACAGGTCCGCGCGAGATGAATTCCACGGTCTGCCTCCGGGATATGCCTGGCAACGAATTTCCGGAGAGTGGCGGTCACGTCTTGACGTGGTTCGTGCTCCCGGGTCTCCGGTGTCGTCACCAACTCGCAGCGGTCCCAGGCGACCTTGACCGCCGGCTCGCCGAACACCGGGAAACCATAGAAGCTGGGCTCGGTCATCCATATCCAGATGGGGAATCGCTCGGGTGCGAACAGGTGTGGGTCCGCGGGGGTCAGGTATACCACCTGCTCCTGGGTTACCTCGAGAGGGAAGGTCACTCCGAGATGATCGGTAGCACGGTTGGTCCAGGCGCCGGCGGCGACGATCAACTTGTGGGCATGGTGCGTGCCGTCGGCGGTGGACACCACGACGCCATCCGCAGACTCCTGGATACCGGTCACCTGAGAAGTGGCGAGAAGGGTGGCGCCGTGTTCCTGGGCCATGCGGCGATGTGCGGCATTTGACCGTGATGCCATGGCGATACCGGACCGGTCCTGGTAGAGGGCGGTGACGTCCCCGCCCAGCCGCCACTGTGGCCAACGCGCCATCACCTCATCGGCGTCGAGGTCTTCGTAGTCCACCGCGGCAGTGTTCATCGAGGCCCGGTAGTCGTCGAGACCGATGGTGGCGTCGCCAGGAGCGAGGTCGAGTCCCCCTGTCCGGAGCACCACCGACTCGCCAGCGTCGTTCTCTAGGGCATCCCAGGCGTCGTAAGCCGCCTTTGCGAGTTCGACGTAGCCCGGTGTGTGATAGGAGAGACGGATGATCCGGCTGTGGTCCTCGGAGCCCCCGTTGGAATGACCGAGTTCGAACTGTTCCAGACCGAGCACGCCGTCACCGAGTCGTCGGCTCGCCCAGTAGGCAGCGGCGCTCCCGATGCCCCCGAGCCCGAGGACCATCAACCGATGCTGTTTCACATCAGTCCGTCGAGATACCGTCGGATATCCATGGAGTAGTCCTCCATGGGGGCGTAGAACCCGGTGTCGAAGCGACGGGAGCTCATCCCCCTCTGCACCTCGGCGCAGATCTTCCAGTCCTGACGGTTCACTACGTCCCAGAACCCGACTGCGTCGGATGGGTCGAAATCCTCACGGTCGATCTCGTCGACGTGGAACAGGAAGTCACAGACGATGGTGGTTTCCCCAGGACTGTGGGGGAAGAGGATGAATGAGGTGATGTGGTCGGCGGCGACACTGAGCATCAGGTTGGGATAGATCAGCTGCCCTTTGTGCCGGGTCTTCTCTTCCTCGGTGAGCCCGGGGAACGGCTTGCGGTTCGTGGTTCCAGAGAATGTGAAGGTCCAGGCGCCCTCCCGATGCGGGATTCCGTCCTCCCAGTCGAGATCGGACCCACCTCGCTGACGGAAGGCAGGAACCAGATCGACCAGCTCGGGATGCACCGGGCCACAGTGATAGCACTCGTTGAAGTTCTCCACGATTGCCTTCCAGTTGGCGGCGACCGGGTAGACGATCCGCGACCTGACCCGAAGATCCTTCAGGGGGTAGTTGGCGAGATAACCCTCACCGTCCTGGAATTGGGTACCGAGAGGTTGGGCCCGCTCCGGCCAGAGGTGGACCCAGAGAAACCCGCCCCAGTTGCTCACCGAGACCGAGTGGAGGGGGAGGTTCTCCTTGCTGAGACCGTCGTCCTCGTCGAGGAAGGGCGCAGCCCGGAGACGTCCGTCGAAGGAATAGGTCCAGGCGTGATAGGGGCACTGAATCGAGCCCTTGAAGGTTCCGGTCGGGCCAAAGTCCGCCTGATCAGGCTTCCCGACGGAGTCGGTGAGACGGCTGCCGCGATGACGACATAGGTTCACGTATGCGGAGATCGCCCCATCGCGGAGACGGGTGACGATGATGCTCTCCCCGACGACGTCACATACGAGGTGGTCGCCGGGCTCCGGGATCTCCTCGGATCTGCCGACACAGAACCACTGGTTCTCGAAAATGCGGTCTCGTTCCCTGTCGAACCAGTCTTCTCCGACGTAAGCCTCACGGGGAAGAGTCTTCTCCATCGGGGAAGATTAGTTGGGCTCTGACCTGGGACTCAGCGCCACCAGCCCAGCCACTCGAGTACTTCGTACGCCACCTCGGTGATCGGTCTCGTGTTGTCGACGGTCAGGTCGGCGCAACCGGCTCCCGTTCATTCCGACTTCCAGGTTCGGGCAGTTTCGAGGTCGAGTCGGCGCCCTGTGGTCGGGTCTGTGGCGAGACGCCGCTCGATCAGGTCGATCGGCACTGTCATCTCCACGGTGCGGACCGGCATGCCGATCGCCTCGATGATCGTCGAGACCTCTGCTCTCGACTCGAGAGCGAGAGCGAACACGAAGTGGTCGATGTCGATAGACCGCTAGTTGGCGACGACCGATGCGAGGTTGCGGAACAGCATCGTGCGGTCGCCTTCGGGTCGGCGTCGATGGTCTTCGTACCACGTGAGCCAGTCGAGGTCGATGGTGGCGTAGCGGACGTCGGTGTCGTCGAGGATGTCGCCGATCTGAGCG
>DASTBQ010000205.1:0-6378 GCA_035711995.1 Acidimicrobiia bacterium
CGGGGACGTCGAACCGGCTCAAAGACTGGTCATCGGTGATGGTCTGGACGTCTGAATTCCCCCCTCCGCATGCGCCGAGAACCAGACCCGAGACGACGGCGAGCGTCGTGAGTTTGCCCTGTCTCACCGACTTCATCGCTACAGGATACGACACCTCTCCGGTTCTGGTTCGAGACGTGGAATCTCTGGGTGGAGAGCCGACATCCCGAGCCACCGGGACCCCCGCAGTAGTCGCATGGCTTCTTCTTCCACTGGTTCTTCCCGAGGCTCGGATTCCGATGCCTACACTTCGCCGGCAAGCGAACTGATTCCCAAGGAGAATCGATGCCCCTACTCGATCTGTTCTGGACCATGCTCTGGTTCTTCCTCTTCATCCTCTGGATATGGCTGCTGATCTCGCTGTTCAGCGACATCTTCCGTCGTGACGACATTGGAGGCTGGGGCAAGGCCGGTTGGGTCTTCTTCCTGATCTTCCTGCCCCTGCTCGGCGCACTGATCTATCTGATTGCCGATGGCAAGGGGATGGCCGAGCGTCAGGTGAGGGACGCCCAGGACATGAAGAAGATGCAGGACGACTACATCCGTAGCGTTGCCGGCAGCGGCGGCGCTTCCGCCGCAGACGAGCTCGCCAAGCTCGCCTCGCTGCGTGACGCCGGAACCATCACCGCCGAGGAGTTCGAGGCCCAGAAGGCCAAGCTGCTCGCCTAGAACCTGGGAACCCGGGGTGGATCGGCTCGTATAGGGACCGATCAACCCCGGGTTCTCTATTGCCATGAATGGGTCTTGACAAATGGTCGGTGAATCCCGACCATACGGGAATGACCGACCATTCGGCTCCCGATTACTCGCTCCAACCGACTTTGGAGCTCACCGAGCCGGGCCAGTACCGGGCTCTCTTCGAAGAGACACGTCTCGACATAGTCGACCTCCTCTTGGAGCGGGCCGCCACCATAAAGGAGCTCTCCGTGACGCTGGAGAAGCCCAAGGGGACCATCGGCCACCACGTCGGCGTACTCGAGGAGGCAGGTCTGATCCAGGTGGTCCGTACCAAGATGGTCAGGGCGATCGAGGCCAAGTACTACGGCCGGACCGCCCGGACGTACCTCATCGGCGCCGGGCCGGAGACCGGGGTCGACATCGCTCCCGATCACTTCCTGACGACGGCTGCCGCCGAGTTCGTCGAGGTGGAACGTCACGAAGACGAGATCGGGTCGATAAGCACCCTCCGTCACGCTCGCATCACAGAGGACAGGGCCGACGAGTGGGTGGATAGGCTCTCGCGTCTCGCTGAGGAGTTCGTGTCACAGACGCGTGGCGGTGAGACCACCTACGGGTTGCTCCTCGCCATGTATCCCACCGCACGCCCACATCTCCCCGACGGACGGTCCTCATGACCAAGCCCCTTGGAGCCAACTATTGGAAGCTGTGGGCTGCTTCGGTCATCTCCAACCTCGGGGACGGGATCTCAGTGATCGCCTACCCCTGGCTGGCTTCTTCGTTGACGAGGAACCCGGTCCACATCGCCGCCGTGGCCGTCGTGACCCGGCTCCCCTGGCTCCTCTTCTCACTGCCCGCCGGAGTGGTGACGGACCGGGTCGATCGGCGACGTCTCGCAGCATGGATGGACGTTGCACGGTTCTTTCTCACACTCGGAATCGCGATCGCGGTCTTCCTGACTGAGGGCGACCTCACATCGCCGGAGGCCATGGCCAGTGGCGCCGCCGACCCACCGGCGTCGGCCGATCTCCTTCTCGTCCTGGTCTATCTGGGTGCGCTGCTCCTCGGAACCGCGGAAGTCTTCCGGGACAACTCAGCTCAGACTCTGCTCCCCTCCATAGTGGACAAGGAAAACCTGGAGGTGGCGAACGGGCGTATGTGGGGTGCCGAGATGGTGATGAACTCCTTCGTCGGCCCACCACTGGCCGGTCTGCTGCTGGCGGTGTCTTTCTCACTCCCCTTCTTCATCGATGCCGGATCGTTTGCGGTGGCAGCAGCACTCGTATTCCTGATCGCGGGCGAGTTCCGTCCCAAGCAGGACCAGGGTGTACAGCCGGTACGGGGGTCGTTCCTCGGTGACATGAAAGAGGGTCTTCGCTGGCTGTGGAGTCACCCACTATTCCGACCGATGGCCATCTCACTCGGGGTGTTGAACGGCACATTCATGATGTCCCTGGCCACCTTCGTGCTATTTGCCCAGGAGATCTTGGAACTGGATGCGACCGGTTTTGGCCTGCTGACCACCGGAGTTGCCGTCGGCGGAGTGATTGGTGCCTTCGCCGGGCATCGCATGAGCCAGGCCCTCGGCCAGGGACCATCGCTCTTCGCCACGATCCTGGTGGGCGCCCTCTCACTATTGGTCAGCGGTCTCACCTCTTCGTTCTGGGTGTTCTGGTCGATGGGAGTCCTCTCCGCATTGACCGGCACTCTTTGGAACGTGATCACGGTGTCGCTCCGGCAGTCACTGATCCCGGATCGGATCCTGGGACGGGTGAACTCGGTGTATCGCTTCATCGGGTGGGGGATGATGCCGGTGGGCTCCCTTCTCGGCGGGCTGGTCGTTGCGGTCGTCGAGCCTCATCTGGGAAGAGAATGGGCGTTGCGTGCGCCGTTCATCGTGGCCGCGGTGCTTGGTGGGCTGCTCTTCATCTATGCCCTACCCCGACTCAATTCGACCCGGATCGAGGACGCGAAACGGGCTGCAGAGGTCGTCGGCACCTAGAGCGGGCGCAGCGCCGAATGGGCGGCGAGATCGGCGGGGATCTCGATCTCGATATCGAGCAACTGTTGGGCCAGGGCCTTGCCCTGGGGATCGAAGCGCAGCGAAGCGGTACCGCCCGCTCCAAGAGCACCCAAGAGTAAGAAGTTCACGGCGTGGATACCGGGCAGACCGAAACGCTTCACCTCACTCGCCCCGAGATGAGTCAGATGCTCGCCAACTCTCTCACCGGGTAGTTCCCGCAACAGAATGTCATAGAAGTCGGGGTGTCGCGCCCTGATCCCGATGTTGAGGTCGGCCCCTTTGTCACCGGACCTGCCATGGGCGATGGCCACGAGTGGAACGGTGATGGTCGGCCCGTCGTATGACGACACCTCGATGATCTCGTCGGGTGACCGAGCCCCCGCGGCATGGGCAGCAGGGACGACGAAAGACTTACCGTCGACCTCGACCAAAGCGCTCACCGCTTCTCGTGGCACGGGGAAGCACTCCAACCTCACAAGTGGTGTCGGGCCGGGCAGACCTGCCCCGCCGCCGGAGACACCTGGTGGGCCGGCAAGGGCGATCGAAGGGATCTCCCTGATGAACACCGCTACCGCCTCCCGGCTGTCGTGATGGACTGCGAGGTCGAGGATCACCTCGCGGGCGGCGCCAGCCCGGGAGTTGTCTCCATAGCTGTCCTCGGATCCGATCACCTCGACATGGGTGGCCCTGAAGTCGTCGAGTCCGGCGGCATCGAGCACGCGACGTCCCCGCTCGATCAGGTCTCGCCCGACACGGCGGGCCTTGTGCACCGCGTCGCGGCCCCCGATGAAGAGCAACATCTGCGCTCTCCAACCATCGCTGATCTGGGCGCAAGCCTTCATGGTGGTCGGCGGCGACCAGCCACGAGCCCCGGTGACCGCGACACGATTCGTGGCGACCTCCTCGAGGGTCACGAGACGCCAGTCACAGGTCACGTCGGGGAGGAGATACCGTCCCGGATCGCCGATCTCGTACAGCAATTGCTCGCTGACCGTGCGTACGTCGACCAGGCCGTTCGAGTCGTCGGGAGTAGTGACGATGAAGGACCCATCCGCCGACACCTCAACGAGCGGGTATCCGGGGTCGATCCAGCTTGTGGTGTCCTCCCAGTCCGTCAGCAGACCACCACTGGCCTGAGGACCGCACTCGATGAGATGACCTGCCAGCGACCCTGCGGAGAGTAGATCCAGTTCATCGGGTCGCCATCCGAACTCGTGGATGAGTGGGCCGAGGGTCAGCGCCGAGTCCACCACCCGACCGGTCACCACCACTTCGGCACCGGAATCGAGAGCACTCGCGATCGGCCAGGCACCCAGATAGACGTTCGCCGACAGCGCCTCACCGGTCAGACCTGGCAGCAGATCGGGACGTTCCATCAGATCGTCTCCACTCACGACGGCTACCGAGACCGAAGGGTCGGCAGCCCTGATCACGTCTGCTGCCGCATGGGGATTCACACCACCGGCGTTGGTGACCACCCTCATATCTGACCCGCGGTAGGCGTCGAGATTGTGGGCGATCGTCTCGATCAAATCCCGGGCATACCCCTGGGACGCGTCCTTGTCCTTCGCTCTGCTGAGAATCGCCATCGTGATCTCGGCGAGCCCCTCGTAGACGATGTAGTCGGCGCGCCCGTCTTTCAGGAGCTGCGGTGTCGACAAAGACGAGTCCCCCCAGGCGCCTGCGGCTCCGGCGATCGTGACCTTGCCCTTCGTTGGCACGGGTTGAAGATAACCAGGAGGTGGTGTCGGCTCAGAGAGAAATTGCGATGATCGCCGTGCATACCGCGATGCCAAAAGCAGCGACGGCCCACCATCGTTCTCGTCGTGACCTCGATGCGAGGTTGGCGAATCCTCCAACGGTGAAGATGACGGTGAGGATCCACATGCCCAGCCTCCCTCGAACGGGAACCCAGGTGGCATCTATCACACCGGCCGTGGCGAGGACGTAAACCATCAGAGCCGGGTAGACGATAAGCCCAACCACGCCGCTGGCGACTCTGAGCCGGGTCGGCAGCACTCCCTCGTGCCACCCACCCCAGGCAGCGAAGCCTGCCGGAGCACCAAGTGCCAGCGCCAGTTGGAACACTGCTACGACACCCATCAGAACGGCTGCGACGATTGCGGCTATCTCCATTAGCGGCTCACCGATTACCCGGTTTCCATTGGGCGATGGTCCCGGTGGCCTTGCCCACGAGTCTGCGGGTCACCACCGCCCAGGCGAGCAGCTGTGTGCCGCAGAGGACTCCGAGAGCCACGGCGAAAATCGATCCAACCGTCGCGAAAAGCTCCTGACTGCCTCCTCCTCCAGCCAACCGGGTCAGACCGATCAGGCCGAGAGCGCCGGGAACGAGAAGCCAGAAGCCGGGGAGGAACGATGCGTGAGCGGGCATCGCTGAGGGGAATCGCTCGATCACGAACGCCATCAAAGTCATCACGGTGGCGCCGATCAAAGCGGCGACGTAACCACCGAACAGGATATTGGCCAAGACCTGCGCGGCGAAGGCGGAGTAGAGCACCACCAGCAGACCGGCAAACGATCGTCTGGGCGCTGAATCGGCCACCACCACACCAATTGCGAATACGAGCACTCCCACCCAGCTCGCCCACTCGCCGAGCAGAGCGTCGGTGGGAAAGAGGATCCTCGAGACAGCTACGCCGACCGCCTCGATCCCCGCGAGGATGCCGAATGCGAGCAAGCCCAATTGGACCACACCCCAGACGAGACGACTGGCACCAGAGATCATCTGCCCTGCCGCCAATTCGAGCACTGCGTTGGTCAGGGCCGCGCCCGGCAAGAAGACCACCAAAGCGGCGACCATGGGGCGGAGACCCAATTGGGAGATCTCCGCTTCCACGGCGAGTGCGCTCAGCGCAGAGACGACGAATGCCGCAATGACCGGCGTCATGATCTGCAAGGTCTGCTGCCCACGCACCAAGGAGCGGAGAATTCCCACAAGTGCACCGAGGCAGCCCGCGGCGACGACCTCGACCGGCGCAGGCTGCAGGACCAGACAGATTCCCATTGCAACCAAGGCATAACCGGCCACACCAGACACCCCGCCGAATCGCGGCTTCATGTCCTTGATCTCGTCGAGACGCTGCAATCCGTCGTCAGGCACCACCTCACCGTTCTCCGCCTGTTCGATGAGCCGGTCGAGAGCTGCCACCTGGTCGAGACGGGGTGACCCGGACAGAGTCGTCGTGAGCTCAACGGTGGCCGGCTCGGCCCGGCCGATCGTCATCATGAGGTAGGTCGGAAAGGCACTGATCGTGGCGCCGTGAGCTCCATAGGCCCGGGCGGCGTTGGCTAGTCGGTCTTGGACGACATAGACGGGTTGGCCAGCCGTGTTCATCGCGGCGCCCAGCGCCACCAGGAACTCGAGCAGGTTTGCGGGTTGGGCGGCAGCGCGATCCATCACCGCCGCTCGATGTGTCGCCGAGCCTTCACTTGGTTACCGGAGACACCACTACGCATTGGCCTCGGACAGCCCAGCGGCAAAGAACTCCAGCGCCGTCTTGGTTTTCGTCGCCTGTTCGCCGTCCAGATCGATTCCCTTGGCCGCGAGAAACGCACGGGCTTCCGCCCCGACCTGGAAAGCCTCGCCTGGACCGGCCTTGGTTGAGAACTCGACGGTG
>DASTBQ010000206.1:0-3678 GCA_035711995.1 Acidimicrobiia bacterium
GACGTAGTTCTTCGGTTCCAGCTCGGCTCGTATCCCGTAGAGACCCTCGCCCCGGTCGATCAGGGGCAGGGTCGCCACCTGCTCGTCGTCGAAGCTGAGATGGGCTGCCACCGACTCCGCCGAAGCGAGCACTTCCACGTCGATGGAGATCACCATCATCTCTGAGCTCATCTCCTCGATCGTGGCAGATGCGCTGCCGAAGAGACCACCGATGAGAACCGCTGCGATCAGAGCTCTCATCACCACTCCCCGCGGGTCTCGAGAACGTTCTTGAGGCGGTCGGGTCTGTCCGTGATCAGACCGTCGACACCGATGTCGAGGAGACGGTTCATCTCACTCTCCTCGTTCACGGTCCAAACGTGGACGTGCAGACCCGCTGCGTGGGCCACGTTCACGAGCTTCTCGTCCACAACCCGAACACCACGCATATGTGAGGGGAGTTGCAGGGCCGCTGCGTCGCCACCTCCACTACGGCCAACACGTGAGGCCAGTACCCAGAGCCTGGCTAGCGCGGGCCCGGTTGAGACCGGAACCTGGCGGTTTGTCAGCTCTTGGAACTCGATGAGACGACGGTCGTGGAACGATCCCACGATCAGTCGATCCCGGGCCTCGAGGCGCTCGACGAGATTTGCCAGGGGTCGGGCGACTCCGTCGCTCTTGAGATCTACGACAACCGAGACCTCGGGAAAAGTGGTGAGGAGCCATTCCAGTGTCGGTACCCGGCTCCCCTCCTTCCGGAAGGAGAACCCATGTCGGGTGCCGTGCCTGTATCCGGCGTCCAACGCCTGCAGTTCGGCGAGTGTGTGGTCCTCGACCCGGCCAGATCCGTTGGTGGTCCTCTCAACAGTCGGGTCGTGGAAGCAGACGAGCACACCGTCCTTGGTGAGATGGAGGTCTGTCTCGAAGTGGCGGTAACCCATCTCGTAGGCTCCGGTGAACGAAGTATCTGTGTTCTCCGGCCACAGAACGCGGCTTCCCCGATGGGCGATCGCCACCGGACGCCGCCAGCGCTCGGGATCGAGCTTCATGCGGCAACGATAAACCGCAGTTCGGTTTTCGCTCGTCCGCCGGAGATCCCGCCAATAGAAGATGGCGGGCCGGGTGGGCCCGCCATTCCAAAATCGATGTATTCGAGGCCTACATCGCCACCCGGTCTTTCAGGCCCTTCGAGGCGCTGAAGTGGGCGTACTTCCTCGCCGGGATCGTGATCGTCTCCCCGGTTGCCGGATTGCGGCCCTGCCGCTCTGAACGGCTCTTCTGCGTGAAGCTGCCAAAGCCAGTGATGTTCACCTTCCCGCCGGCGTCCAACTCTTCTGCGATGATTCCCTCTCCGTCCTTGGTGGAGAAGATGATGTCGATGATCTCTGCGGCCTGCGCCTTCGAGATGTCCGCCTTGCTGGCGAGCTTGTCCGCCATCTCGGTTTTGTTCACGACGCCTCCTTGGGTCGATGTTTCGCGGCTATCTGCTGCGACGATCGATCCACGTTAGGCGATACATCAATCGCTATCGGAGTTTTCCCTCGTTTACGATTCGCGACATCGAGGAGTGCAAATGACTGCCAGCTACGTCCAGGACGGCGATGTGGCCGTCATCACCATGGATCGCCCCGGTCGTTACAACGCCATAGATGCCGACCTCTCGGCCGCCATCGTCGAGCATCTGGGCAGAGCAGGTCGGGAGGCGAGGGCGGCTGTGCTCACCGGGGCGGGCAAGGCATTCTGCTCGGGGGCCGATCTCGCCGGGTTCCAGGATGAGTACGACCGTGGCTCACCTGATCTGGCGGCGCATCTCGACCATGAGTTCCATCCCCTGGTCCGGGCCATCGCAGGCTGTGGGGTACCCACGGTGGCGGCCGTGAACGGAGTGGCAGCCGGGGCGGGCATGGGTCTGGCCCTCGGCTGCGATTTGCGAGTGATGGCGGAATCCGCCTATCTCACCTCGGCTTTCACCGCCATCGGTCTGGTCCCGGACTCCGGATCGACCTGGCTGCTGCCTCATCACCTCGGAACCTCGCTGGCGCTGGACATGGCTCTGACCAACAGACGAATGGGTGCCGAAGAGGCCCTGGAGCGGGGTCTGTGCATGGCGATCACTCCCGACGGGGAGTCCGTCGATGTGGCTCTCGAGCACGCTTCCAAACTCGCCGACTTGCCCACTGATGCCTTGATCAGCACACGTCGACTCATCCACGCTTCACGTGGGCTCAGCTTCGTCGACGCCCTGGATTCAGAACGCAGCGAACAGGGTCGTCTTGGCAGGACCGCCGAACACGCGGAGGGGGTGCAGGCGTTCTTGGAGAAGCGCAAACCCGACTTCAGGGGGGCATGAACCACACCTCGCTCCTGCCCACCGGGACGGCCTCCAGTACGAGACCACCTCCTAGGGCTTGATCAGGTACATCTCCAGAGTGATCTTGCCTCCGGCCCCGTGGCCGAAGGCAACGCCCACTTCGTCATTGAGCCAGGCGAGGTCCTCGTTGCCGGTTTCGAAGACGATCAACTCTTTGGGGTCAGCCGACTGGTCGGGATTGGCGATCGATACGCCGATGGCGCTGTAAGAGACCTGCTCCCGCTTCTCACCAATTGTGGCGTGAACGTCGAGGACCATGTTCCCGTCAGAGCGCACCGTCACGTAGTCCATCCCCCGCACCGGACGCTCACCCTCCCAGTGCTCGCTTGTCGCGGTGCCTTCGAATGGAAAATCGATACGCATTCCGGCCGGAGCCTTGCCGATCACATTCATCGCCAGGGTGGCTTCGACGGTGCAGAACTTTTCGAGTGATGGCATGCAGTCCTCTCTGTTCTCAGCTGACATCGATCACGCTAGCCGTGACTCCACCAGGAGGTCCCTGACCTCGTCGTCGCTGGTCTGCCCGAAATCGCGGTACCAGGATCCGACCGCAGCGAAGTGACGGGGCTGTTCCACGATGACAAGACGGTCTACGAGTTTCTCGATCTCGTCAAACGGCGATGCCGGGGCGACGGGAACCGCAAGCCATAGCTCAGCGGGGTTCTGTGATGCCAGGACTGTCACCGCCGCCAGGGCTGTCGATCCTGTGGCGAGACCGTCGTCAACGACCAACGCTGTCTTTCCCCCCGGGTCGACACGTTCGACATCTGCTCTGTAGAAGGCCACCCTCGTCTCCAGGAGCCGACGTTCCCTTTCAGCCGCTTGGGTGAAGACGTCGTCATCGATCCCAGCGGCCACCATCACACTGTCGTTTCTGACGCGGACGTTCCCTTCCCCGATCGCTCCCATTGCCAATTCAGGCTGGAACGGAACTCCGATCTTGCGGACAACGAGTATGTCCAGAGGGCAGTCGAGAGCCCGTGCTACCTCGAATCCGACGGGGACGCCACCCCGGGGTAGCGCATAGACGACGGGATCGGTGGGATCGAGTTCGGCTACCGCTCGGCCGAGCAATTCCCCGGCGTGGTGGCGGTCGGCGAACCTCACCTCATCTGTACCTGGCCACACACGTTTCGAGCCAGGGCATGACCTGGTCGATGTAGTCACTCGCCTCGTCCTTGGGGAGTACGCGAGCGGCGTAATTCATCAGCATCACCTGACGTGCAGCGTGGAAACCATCGAGCTGGCGTTCGTCGATGATCGGCCACTCGGCGATGGACTCGAAACCGCGTCGGAACGCCTCCCGTATTTCGCTCTTCATCTCGCTC
>DASTBQ010000207.1:0-10272 GCA_035711995.1 Acidimicrobiia bacterium
GTACAGCGCGGCTCCCAGCCCCATGAAGATCACCGCGATCGTCCACATGCGACCCAGATCCGACAGCGGAAACTCTTGCTGGAATCCCACAGTGCTCACGGTGATCATCACCATGTAGAACGCATCGAACGCAGCTACCCCTTCGATGACCACATACCCAACAGTGCCGATCACGACGGCGATCGAGAGGAGAACGAGACCGAGGAATATGTTGCGGCGTCGGGATCTCAAAGATCCGGCTCGCCCCCGAGGAAGTCCTCGACTGTCACTTCTTCGAGAAACTCCCTGAACTGGGCGACCTGTTGTTCCTCGTCTTCGTCCTCGAAGTGCACGGCGGCCTCGTCCAAGACCGACGGTGCCGCGAAGACGGGTGTTCCGGTCCGAACTGCCAGGGCGATCGCGTCGGACGGCCGTGACGAGACTTTGGTCTCCTCCCCCGACACGTCGAGGGAGAGGTCGGCGAAGAACACCGAGTCTCTCATCTCGGTGATCACGACGCGGATCGGAAGGGCCCCTACCGCGTCGATGATCGACCGCATCAGATCGTGGGTCAGCGGGCGGGGTGGCTGGACGCCTTCCATGGCGGTGGCGATGGCTGTGGCCTCGCTGGCACCTATCCAGATCGGCAGATAGCGACTCCCTCCCTCCTCGCGGAGCAGGACTATCGGCTGGTTTGAGGGCAGTTCGACCCTCACGCCGACTATTTCCATAGGGATCGGTGTGTTGTCACCGGCCATGTCGCCGAGGTTATCACCGCCCCGGGAAGAGGCCGCGGGCTTCAGCTCAGACCCAGGTCCGCAGCGAAAGCCTTCGGCCGCGCCACGAATGCCTCCATGTCGAGAACGGCCCAGATCGAGCGCAGGTTGCGATACAGACCTTGCCAATCGAGACCGTATCCGACCAGGAACTCGTCGCCAACCTCGAACCCTCGATACTCGATCGGCACGTCGACGACCCGTCGTCTCGTCTTGTCGAGCAGCGCCGCGGTCGACACCGAAGCAGCTCCTCTGTCGAGGATCATGTTCCGAAGAGTCGTCAGAGTGAGGCCCGTATCGATGATGTCTTCGACGATTATCACGTTCCTGTCGAAGAGAGTCGCAGTGGTATCGAGGGTGATGCCGATCTTCCCGCTCTCGCCGAACCTGTTCAGACCAAGGAAGTCGACCTCTGCGTTGATGCCAACCGACCTCACCAGATCGGCTCCAAATGGCACCGATCCGTTGAGCATCACCACGAACAGTGGGTCTCGACCCGAGAAATCTCCAGATATCGCGTCACCGAGCTCCTCGACTCTCGACCTGATCTCTGGGGCAGGAAGAACTTCGGTGACGACAGACGACTCAGCCATCGAAGATGCCGGTCACCAGTCCCAACCAATAGATGACGGTGGACATCACGGAGTCCGGAGCGGGGTCTGGACTGCGTTGGATTTCGATCTCCTTTGGTGGGGGCGGCGGTGTGTCTGTCCCCGGCGGCACCGGGGGCTCGGCGGTGAGACCGGATGCGGCTGTGTGCACCATGGTCTCGACTTCTGCCTCGGCGACGAGAGGCGAACCGTCGACCCGGGCCGCCACCGGCCGATAGAGATTTCCGGCCGCCAGGGTCCCCTGGATCCGCAGATCGTCGAACGCCCAGTCGAACAGTTCGATCGCGTCGGCGAAGTGGGCTCGCTCCCCGACCGAATTGAACACGACGGCGAAGAGACGCCGCCCATCTCGCTCGGCGGCGCCAACATAGGTGAGACCTGCGTTGGGAGTCTCGCCGGTCTTCACCCCGATCGAGCCTTCGTATGTGTTCAGGATGCGGTTCGTGTTGGCCGCCGAGCGATGGGTGCCATCCGGAGCATCCGGGAACACCATCACTCGCGACCTCGCGAGTTCTTCGAACTCAGGCATCGACATGGCCTGACGACCGACTATCAGCATGTCCCGGGCGGACGAGTAGTGACCGTTGGCGTCGAGACCGTTGGGGTTTGCGAAGTGAGTGTTGACCATGCCGAGTTCGGCAGCGCGGTCGTTCATCAATTCGACGAAACCCTCGACTGAACCGCTGACGTGTTCGGCGATGGCGGCTGCAGCGTCGTTCCCTGACCGGATCATCGCAGCTCTCACCAAAGCGCCGAGAGTCACGGTTTCCCCGGCGACCAGACCCATCTCCTGGCCACCCTGTCCGGCAGCGTTCTCCGAGATGACCACCTCGTCGTTCGAGTTGCCGTTCTCGAGGGCGAGAAGGACCGTCATGATCTTGGTGATCGAGGCCATGGGATGACGTCCGTCTGCGTCCCATTCCGCCAACACGAGACCACTGGACTCGTCGTAGAGGATCCAGGAGGAGGCGGTGACGGTAGGTGGATCCGAGTCGACAGGAAAGCCGTCCTGATCGACCAGTGGAAAAACCAGAGGCGCGGCCAATCCCGGGGCCGCGATGAGGGTTAGAGCGACCGCTAGAGCGGTCGTGCCGAAGACTCTCTTCATGTTTTCAGGTGTTGTCTCAGTTCAGAAGTGATAAGTGCCCGGTGCATTGCATGGACGGAGTCGGTTGCGTTCTCCAAGACATCCCTGGCCCTTGCCTTGGCCTCAGGGTTGGAGGCTTTGAGCAAGGGGGCGACCAGCTGCTCGAGCAGATCTACCTCACGCTCCGACGAGTGCTTGATGGTGCGTAGATGACGCGCCTCCAGGCCCTGGTCCATGAGTCGTTTCGCTTCCATGGCGACGATTCCCGCTTCGGGCGGGAAGACCACCGAGTCACGAATCGGACGGATCAAGCCTATGTCGATGAGCGCCACTAGTTCGTCATCGGAGAGCTTTGATCGCTTGAGCAGCTCCGCTCTGTCCAGCGGTTCTCCAATGGGGTCGAGGGTGTGGGGCGACGCCATCGACTCGTCTCCGTCCTCACCTCTCTCCCAGAGGGTGAGTTTGGATTTGATGACTTTGAGCGGGAGGAAATGATCTCGCTGTTGCTGGAGGATGAATCGAATTCGGGATACGTCGTTGTTGTCGAATTGGCGGTAGCCACCGCCGGAACGGTCTGGGTCGATCAGACCCTGGCTCTCCAGAAATCGGATCTTCGACACAGAAACGTCCGGAAAGTCATCGCGCAGGAGGTTTATCACCTCTCCGATGCTGAGGAGAATGGTTTCAGGCATCACCGTGGGCGACCACGAAGTGAAATCTGCCGATCAGCACTTCGTCTCCAGCCTCGAGCACCGCGCTGTCGACCCGATCTTCGTTTACGTATGTGCCGTTTGTGGACCCACTGTCCTCTACCGTCAGAGAGTCGACAGTGGTCACGAATCTGCAGTGATGGCGTGAGACTGTGACGTCGTTGAGAAAGATGTCGCTCTCGGGATGCCGGCCTACCGTCGTGTTTCCCTCGCGAAGCAGAAACGTCATCCCGCTTCGGGGCCCTTTCTCGACGACGATGGCATACCCTGAGAGACCTTCGACGTGTGCCGCTTCGTCCGCGCTCAGCGGGTGCTCCGCTCGGTCGGACAGGGGCACGTAGACGACGGTCGGGTCGGTCTCGACCTCTACCTCAGGTTGCACCTCAGGCTCTTGTTTGTCGACACCGCCATCGTTCTGAGTCATTGCCAGGGATGATAGAGGGGTGTCGAGCGCCTCCGTGAACTACTCGGTCAGTTCCTTGTATGCCACGGCGTCGAGAAGACCTTCTTCCGGCATCTCGCCATCGATGTCCATCTCGACCAGCCACCCGTCATCATACGGGCTCGTGTTGACCAGCTCCGGGCTCGCAGAAACGGCGTCGTTGATTGCCGAAATCGTCCCGGCGAACGGTGCGTAGACCTCTCCGACCGACTTGGTGCTCTCGATTTCGACCATCAGGTCGTTCTTGGCGACACTCTTACCCACCTCGGGCAATTCTACGTAGACGACATCGCCAAGCTGATCCTGGGCGTAGTCGGTGATCCCGACCCTGGCGCTGGAGCCGTCGAGCCGCTTGATCCATTCGTGTTCATCGGTGTAGAGGAGGTCCTCCGGTGTGTTCATCACTCTCCTACGGGTTGGCCGCCGACTCTAACTCTCGCATCGTCGCCAGCGCATCACCCGTGTACTGGAACGCCGTCACCCAATAGAGCGCCAGTCCGCCAATGGCCGCTAGCCAGGCGGCGGGCAACAGAACCACCTCGAGGAACGGGATAGCAGCGAAGTAGAACCATCCGATCGACGAGTACACGAGGAAGGTGGCGAGTTTCCCCAGCCATCGGACCTCGAGTGTGCCGGCTCCCCTCATCACCAGGAAGACGGTGACTGTCGCCATGTAGACCTCCCTGGCGATCAGCAGGATCCCGATCCACATCGGGACGATCTCCGCGATGAGACCGGCGATCACGGCAGAAGCGATCATGGCGCGGTCGGCTACGGGATCCAGCGCCTTGCCAAGTTTTGACACCTGGCCGAGACGACGCGCCAGGTAGCCATCCACCCAGTCGGTCGTTGCGACCACCGCGAAGAGAATCGTCGCCGCCGCCACGTTGTCTTCGCTGAGGAGCAGCCACCAGAACACCGGAATAGCGGCCAGTCGGACGAACGACACCAGGTTGGGGATCGTGAGGATCTTGTCGGAGACCCGGTCGTCGGTCACCGCCGCGACACTAACTACAACCTTGCTCAGCCGTCTATCGGCCGAACGTCTTCGATGCCTCCGAGCCGTCCCTGAAGCCCGCCCAAGCCGTTCTCGACACCGAATGTGACCCGATCCGATCGATATACCTCGGTCAATTGGCTGTTGTACAGAACGAGATAGGGCAGATCTGTGGCGATCTTCTGCTCCATCTCCCAGACAGCCGCCACCGCCTCTTCAGCCGTGTAGGACTCCTCGTATTCAGCGAGAGCGGCCTCGAACTCGGCACTCCTGTACCCTGTGTTGTTCATAGCTCCGTCTGCGGAGAACAGAGGCCCGTAGAAGGCGGGAAGTGTCGGGCTGCCCAGTGTCCAGCCCAGCATGTACATGTCGTAGTGCAGCGCGCCGTCATCCCCGGCGGTGAACGCAAGGTCGACCACGGTGTCGAAATCAGTCTCCACGGGTCGGGTATCAAATCCGAGGACCGCCAGAGTGTCGGCGATGGCTGCGACGTAGTCAGGTCGCGCCGGGTCGTACTCATCTCCGGGTGTGAGGATGGTGAGTGGTTGGGGCACCAGAGACGCGATGGTCAATCCTTCGCCTGCCGTCAAGGTGCCTTCGACGACGCTCGGCTCTTTGCTCCAGGCGTAGCCCGCCCCTCTGAGACCTTCCAGCGCTCGAGCCAGGCGCTCCTCGATGGTGCCCGCAAACCTCATGGCGTTGGCATCCGAACCGGCCTCGTCGAACCACAGCTTGTTTGCTGCTGGGATCATCGACCAGGTGGCCGAGCCTGCGGATTTGATCGACGCTCCAATACCTTCCTTGTCCACCAAGAGAGCGAGGGCATTCCGAAACGCCGGCTCCGACATCGGTGCTCGGGCGAGATTGAAACCGAGGTACCTGACACCGTTGGCGGGACTCGTCACCTGGGCAACATCCTCGCTCAAGAGTGCGAGGTCGGCCTGCGCCACCCCCTTCGGGTTGAGAATCGTGTCGATCTCCCCGGCAGAAATGGCGGCGATCAGTTCCGCGTCCGTGTCGTAGACGTGATATGCGACGAAGTCGACAGATCCCCCGTCGGGATAGCCGGGATTGGAGCGACTCACCATGACCCGATCGGTCCAGGTCATGAGGGCAAGCGGGCCACCACTGACGTCGTTTCCACCGGTGGCGGAGTAGAGGTCTTCCGCCGTGGTTCCATCGACGACTCCCGACCAGATGTGAGCAGGCATTATCGGTGCGAGACCCAACCCGTGCGGCCAGACCGAGAGATTGGGTCTCGCCGCGAATCTGACCGAGAGAGTGTGCTCGTCGATGGCATCGATATCCGTCACCGAGGCCGGGTAGGCATCTGCCCACGAACCACCCAAACCGAGAGACCTCACCGTCTGGAAAGTGAAAGCCACATCTTCGGCCGTGACAGGCGACCCATCGCTCCACTCCATTGCATCGTCGAGGGGAACTACGACCCTCCAACCTCGTGCATCCCAGGTCGGGTCGACGTATGCGGCAGCGAGCTCGAGGCTCAGACGCCCGGTGGTGGAGTCCGTGGAGTAGAGAGCAGGCTTTGTTGGGCCGAGTACGTAAGAGTTCCACACGGACGGTTTTGCTCCGTAGTAGGCCCAGAAATTGTCGGTGGATATCGGCGAGAGCACACCGACCCGGTAGACAAACGGCGCAGTCGTTTCCCCGGTCTCGGTGATCGAGGGCTCTGACTCGAGGACCTGGGTCGTGCGCGGTTCCGGGGCGGCCAGCTCCACTTGCGCGGCTGGATCCGCCGAACTCACCTGCATCAGTGCGGCTATGGCGATACCGGCGAGAACTACCGATGCTCCGATTGTGCGAAAGGTCTGATCGTTCAAGGCGTACCTCCCGACCCATAGATCGGCAGGACCAACGCCTGACTTGACGCACTAGGACAATCGGGAGATCCGGTCGATTGCCTCCTTCAAGGTGTCTTCGTCCTTGCAGAAGGCAAACCGCACCAAACTCGAGCCCGGCGAGGGGTCGCCGTAGAAAACACTGGGAGGGATGGCGGCCACACCGACCTCCGTGACCAAACGCCGACAGAACGCCCTGTCGTCCGAGGCTTGAGGGTGTGAGGCCATCAGGAAGTAGGTGCCCTGCGGCACATACACCTCGAACCCGTGCTCGGTCAGACCAGTGGCGAGCAGGTCACGCTTGGCAACGTAGTCATCACGCATTCGGTCGTAGAACTCTCCGGGGGCATCGAGCGCCGCCACTGCTCCATACTGCACGGGAGTTGCTGTCGTGAACGTGAGGAACTGATGCGCGGATCGGAGCCCCCTCGTCAGATGTGGGGGTCCGAGTGCCCAACCCACCTTCCATCCGGTCAGCGAGAATGTCTTACCCAGCGAGGAGAGCGTGAGAGTTCGCTCCCACATCCCCGGGTGACTCGCCAGGCGGTGGTGAGTCGTCCCATACGTCATCTCCTCGTACACCTCATCGCAGATTGCGATCACGTCGTATTCGACGCACAGCCCAGCGATCGCTGACAATTCCTCGTCCGTCATGACCCGCCCGGTCGGGTTTTGGGGGTTGTTGACGACGATTGCCCGGGTATCAGGGCTGAAGACGGCATCCAGCGCCTCGAGATCGAGGGCGAAATCGGGGGGACGAAGGGTGACGAACCGTGGAATCCCACCGGCGAGGGCCACGTCCGCGGGATACGCGTCATAGAACGGTTCGATCAGGATCACCTCGTCACCCGGTTCAACGAGTCCGAGGAACGAGGCGGCCAGGGCCTCCGTGCACCCGCTGGTCACCGTGATCTCCGTGTCCGGATCGAGCTCCCGTCCGATCAGGGGCCCGTAGTGCCTGGCCAATGCTGATCGCAATTCGAGAATCCCCGGCATCGGTGGGTACTGGTCATGTCCACCGGCGGCCATCGAATCCCTCGCTGCGTTCTTCACGAAGTCGGCACCGTCCCAGTTTGGAAACCCTTGGCCGAGATTTATGGCGTCGTGCTCCAGAGCCAGAGCCGACATCTCGGTGAAGATGGTCACTCCGAATGGGGCAAGACGTTTCGACGTGGACATGGCTCGCCGACACTACGGGTTGTCGACGCACTCCGTCTAGGATTCCACCCTCACGGGCGGTGGCTCAGTTTGGTAGAGCACCTGGCTGGGGGCCAGGGGGTCGTGGGTTCAAATCCCGCCCGCCCGACCACGACTTTCCTCCGGCGAGAGCCGGCCCGAGCACGGTTCCCGTTGTGCAACCGGTATCAGAACACCTGCTGCCAGACCCAGACGATCCCCTGGACCAGACGCCACCCCAGGTAGAGCACTGCGAGCACGATCATCAGCTTGAAGGTGAACGGCGTCTTCAGATCCTGGTCCTCGTGTCCGTCGGTCATCGCTCCGACCGATTCCTGGCCACCAGATGGATCGGGTTTCCTGTGAAGTCGTACTCCCCACGAAGACGGCCCTCGATAAATCGGAGGTAGTCGTCCCCGATCTCGCCGCCCGAGACGAACAGGACGAACGTCGGCGGCGCGGTCCCTGCCTGGACGACGTAGTGCAGCTTGGGACGGCGACCCTTCCGCACTGGCGGCGGGTGGGCCGCGGTCCACTCCCTGAACACCCGATTGAGCCGGCCCGTGGCGACCCGATTGGATCTAGTCGCCACCACAGCCTCCAGTGCTGTGCCGAGACGCCCGACACGCGCACCCGTCAGAGCAGACATGCGCAGGACCGGAGCCCAGCCAATGAACGAGAACCGGTCGGGCAGCGACTGCTCGGTGATCTCACGCTGCTCCTCGTCGAGGGCATCCCACTTGTTGAGGACGACTATCAGCCCCACACCCGACTCGACGGCCTCCGAAGCGATCCGTTGATCCTGATGCGTGACACCTTCGGTCGAGTCCACCATGAGGATCGCGAGGTCAGATCGTTTCAGAGCGTCCCGGGCCCTGAGTACCGCATAGAAGTCGGCGTCCTCCGATATCTGAGGCTTGCGACGTATGCCCGCAGTGTCGACCAGCCGGTAGGGAACCTGGTCGATGATCACGTCGACGTCAATCGGGTCTCGGGTGGTTCCCGGCACGTCGGAGACGATGACCCTGGCCTCACCTGCGAGACGATTCAACAGAGTCGACTTGCCCGAATTGGGCCGGCCCACGATCGCAACCCTCGTTGCCTGTGGTGAAAGCTCCACATTCGTGGCCGGTGGCAATTCCGCCACGACCCGATCGAGGAGATCACCCACCCCTCTTCCGTGATACGCGCTGACCGCCACGGGTTCGCCCAGACCGAGTTTCCAGAACCTGTCGGTCTCCCGTTCGAAACTCGTGTCATCGATCTTGTTCACCGCCACGATCACCGGAACCTGGGCGGCCCGAAGGATCCCGATCACACCTGTGTCGTCGTCGGTGAGTTCCGTTGTGCCGTCGACCACCAAGACCACGACATCGGCCCCGGAGACCGCGCCTTCTGCCTGCTGACGGATCGACACATTGAGGTCACCGTCGGGCTTCAGCTCCCAGCCTCCGGTATCCACCACGATGAAATCGCGACCCGCCCAGTCGGCGTCGAATTGGCGGCGATCCCTGGTTACCCCGGACATTTCCTCGACTACGGCCGAACGAGAGCCAATGATCCTGTTGACCAGGGTCGACTTACCCACGTTGGGACGTCCCACCACCGCGACTATGGGGAGTGCGCTCACCCTGGATTCAGACGCTGATCAGGTCGAGGGCCTCGGTTGCAGTCCACTCCCTGTCCCGTTCCAGCCAGGAGTCGCCACCAGGGCCCGAAGCGGTGACACCGGCCTCGACCAGGGTCTGCAGTGTCGTAACGAATGCTCTGAGCTGCGGGGGCAACGGGAAGTACTCGGCCTCCTCGGTTGCCGACCAAAGCTCGAATCCGTGCGTCGGATCGAGCTTGTCGATCACTTCCTGCACAAGGTGGTCTGGAGCGGAGGCGCCGGCGGTCACCCCGACGGTCCGCACCCCTTCCAGCCAGGCTGGGTCGATGTCGTCGGCGGTGTCGATCCGGTAGGCCGGAACGTCGTTCTCGTGGGACACCCGGACCAGAGCCTGGGTGTTCGAGGAGTTGTGTGAGCCGATCACGAGGATCAAGTCGCATTCCGATGAGAGCTGGTTAACCGCTTCCTGTCTGTTGGTTGTCGCATAGCAGAGGTCCGACTTCCGAGCCGTCTTCAGCGACGGGAAGCGACTGGAAGCGTCGTCCATGACCTCCTGCCACTCGTATAGACCAAGCGTCGTTTGGGCAACGAGAGCCACCTTCTCCGAGTCCTCGGGCTCGAAATCACCCAACCCACGCTCGGGTTCGATGAGTGTGATCGCGCCCGGTGCCTCGGCAACGGTACCGACAGCTTCGTCGTGTCCCTCGTGTCCGATGTAGATGATGTCGTAGCCCTTCCGGGACATCATCTTCACCTCATGGTGCACTTTGGTGACGAGGGGGCACACCGCATCGATCACCACGGCCGCGCGGTCGGCGGCGGCAGCCACCACCTCCGGAGAGGAACCATGGGCGGAAAGCATCACGGGTGCGCCCTCGGGTACTTCAGCGATGTCGTTCACGAACACCACACCGACGCGCTCGAACGCGTTCACCACCCATTCGTTGTGAACAATCTCGTGATAGCAATAGACAGGCCCATCAAAGATCCTGGTCATCCAGGTCAAGGCCTTGATTGCCATCTCCA
>DASTBQ010000208.1:0-7388 GCA_035711995.1 Acidimicrobiia bacterium
GCAGTCACTCGCTCTCGCCGGCGATCCCTCTGGCTTCGAATTCTGGCTCGCCTTTGTCGTCGGTGGCGTCCTCATGATCGGTTCGGCGTATGTGATGTCCAGGGGCTCGAAGGCCGCCAGGATCATCGCCGCAGTCCTGCTCGGGGGGATGGTGGTGCTGTTCGGGATCGTGGTGAGTGGCTCGACCGGTGCACCGTCGCAGCTTGCCGCTTACGGTTTCATCGCAGGTGGCATCGTGGTAGGTGTAGCCGTGCTCTTCAGCCGGAGTCTGAGCCAGCCCTGACATTCGAAGGGGCGACCCGTCTCGAAGCCGAGCCTGCTTCGCCGGCAGCGTCTGAGGGTACCGTTCCCGCGTGCCAGAACTACCCGACGTAGTCGTTTACATCGAGGCCTTGGAGCGACGTGTCCTCGGCGAGCAGGTGACCGGGGTGAGGGTGGTCTCACCCGCCGTGATCAGGACCTACGACCCGCCATACGACTCACCGGTCGGTCGCCGTGTGCTGGAAATCGACAGGGTTGGCAAGCGAATCGTCTTCGGAATGGCGAAGGAAGTGTCGGGCCCGATCGATCTCTATCTCGTGATCCATCTGATGATTGCTGGGCGGCTTCGGTGGGAGGTGCCGGGCAAGACGATCCAGAGAAAGGTCGGACTTGCCGCCATCGACTTTGCTCATGGCTCCCTCGTGCTCACAGAGCAGGGGACCAAGAAACGGGCAGGTATCTGGCTGATGTCGGACCGGGAGGGAGTGGCCGATCTCGATCGGGGCGGCGTGGAACCTCTCGAGGTGACCGAGAAGCAATTCGGGGAAGCCCTCCGGGCCGAGAACAGAACTCTCAAACGGGCTCTCACCGACCCCAGGATCTTCTCCGGTATCGGAAATGCGTACTCCGACGAGATCCTCTGGGAGGCACGCATTTCACCTGTGAAAAGGACCTCCCAACTCGACGATGAAGAGGTGAAGCGCCTCCATGGGGCTGTCGTGAAGTCTCTTCTCGACTGGACACAGCGTCTTCGCGATGAAGTGGGGGAGGAGTGGCCGACGAAGGTGACCGCCTTTCGTGACGACATGGCGGTTCATGGAAAGTACGGAGAGCCATGCCCCCGTTGTGGCTCCAAGATTCAGCGAATCGTCTACTCGTCCAACGAGACCAACTATTGCGCCACCTGTCAGACCGGAGGCAAGCTGTTGGCGGATCGGTCTCTGTCACGTCTCCTCAAGGACGACTGGCCACAGACCATCGAAGAACTGGAGGGTTGAGCCGGCTCAGGCGTCGCTGAGACGGGTCACACCTCGTCGCTCCATGTTCCCCCATCCCTTGGCAGAACGGCCGCCAAACATGGCCCTGGTTCTCCATGCGACGGTCATCTGGTGGAACCCCAAGTTCTCGACCAGGGCAGCAGAGATGAGTCTCATCGTGTCGCTGCCGCCGTTTGAGTATCCGTATGGCTCGTCGAGCAGGATCGCAATGAACGTGTTGAGCAACCCCACCCCGTATGCGACCGCAACGACAAGTGCGATCGCCTCGAAACTCAGTACCCCGAGCACCAGACCGAGGGGAACCACAACGTACCCGATCGCTTCGACGACAGGGGCGAGGTACTCGAAGAGGATGTAGCCGGGCCATGTGATCATCCCGAATGCGCCATAGCCGGGGTTCAGTGCGAGCTTCCAGTAGTCCCTGACCGTGTGTATCAGACCCCGGTGCCAACGGATCCGCTGTCGTCGCAGGACCTGCCGCGTCGCCGGCACCTCAGTCCAGATCACCGCTGACGGCTCGTAGACGATGCGATATTCGAGCCCGTTCTCCCGGTAGAACCTGTGCACTCGCAGGGTCAGGTCCATGTCCTCGCCGAGATGGCCCCGGGCGAACCCTCCGACGTCGAGCAGTGTCGTCTTTCGCCACACCCCGAACGCCCCCGACACATTTGGGAGTGCGTTGATACCCGCCCAAGCCGGACGTGCCGCAATGAAGTTTCTCAAGTACTCGAGGATCTGCATTCGAGCAATCAGCGAGCGAGGGACGCGACTCTCGATCAGATGACCCAACTCGACCTTGCTCCCGTTGATCGGCCTCACGTTGCCCCCAACCCCGACCGTCCTCTCTCTGTCCTCCACTACCCGCTGCATCGAACGTACGAGGCATTCGGCGTCGAGGATCACGTCGGCGTCAGTGCAGAGCACATAGGGGTGGCGCGCAGCGTTGACCCCTGCGTTGAGGGCGTCGGCCCGGCTCCCATTCGTCTTGTCGACAACCGTTATCGGAATCGCCCCCTTTCCCCGATAGATACCTCGTATTTCAGTGGTAGGTATTGAGGCTCGATAGGGGATGCGAACCAGCTCGAGATCGAAGGCGTCGATCAGGTTGCGCAGGGTGTCGTCACTGGAGCCATCGTTGACGACCACGATCTCGAGCCGAGGATATGACACGATCGACATCGAGCGGACGGAGTCGACGATTCCGACGGCTTCGTTGTACGCAGGGATCACGATCGAGACCGGTGGGGCCACTCGGGACGAGAGCATCTCGCCTACCCTGCCAAACCGCTGCAGGTTGTGGTTGCGCCGCAGGGAGTAGGCCGAACACAGCGACATGACCAGCACATACACGTGCATGACCAGGTAGTAGCCGAGCGCAAAGACTCCGAAAACCCGGATCACCTCCCCGATCATCTCGTGCTCACCGCCCGTCCGGTCACATACTCGAGCAAATCGAAGTCGCGTCCCGCGCCGACGCCCGCCTCGATACGGTCACGCGCCCTGAGCAGCTCCCCGGCGTCGCTCAATGCCTCGCTCGCCGCATCGCGCGCGAATCTGTCGTCGTTGAGCAATGCCATGTAGAGGACGTCAATGCCAGAAGGCAACAGTGTGAGGGCATGCGCCGCGTTGTTGCGCACCCACCAGTTCTGGTCTTCGAGACCCGCGACCAGAGTGTCCACGATCCGATCGTTGCCCACTGATCCAAGAGCGGTCGCAGCTTTCGCCCTGACACGCCAGTCCTCCGACCTGGCGGCCTTCTCCAGGGGTCCCAAGTCCATTGGCCCGCCGATCAAGCCCAGCACCTCCACGAGCGCGATCTGAACTTCGGTATCTACCGCCTCGGCCAGAAGGTCGATCATCGGCCTCACCGCCAACGGGTCTCCGATGGCTCCTAGTGTGCGGATTGCCGTCGGCACGCCGCTGGTGTTGAGCCGATGGTTGGTGGCGATGTAGGCGAGAAGGGGGAAAGTCGCGGCATCCCCGTAACTGACCAGACTGTCGGAGAAGCGGGATCGGACCCACGGCGTCTCGACATCGAATCTGGAAAGGATGGCGTCGACTCCGGGGGCCCACCGCATCCGGCCCAAGCCCCGAGCACATTGAATGCGGACCTCTTGTTCGCGGTCAGAGAGATGTTCGATGAGAATCTCCGCTGCGGAGGTGTCGGCGAGTTCGGCCAGCGCCACGGCGTCACGGAGACGGCGATGGCCTCGCCATCTTCTCCCGAGACGTTCTCCGTGGGTGCGGACGATGTCGAACCTGTCGACGATGGTCCCCAGCATTTCTGCCTCGTCACCGGTGACCACAGTCCGTATGTCGATCAGGGCGTCGAGGAATACCTGGTCATCGGCGATCCGCCGACCCATCTGGATCCGGTGTTCAGGCGTCATCAGGTGCTGTGCCAGCAGCGAGACGTAGACGCGTCGACGTCGCTGTCGGTCCTGGTCACGGAGCCGGTGCACCGGCTTGAGCACCAGAATCGTGACGAGTAACAGGGCGTTTATGGCGAAGATGGCCGCCAGGGCGAGACGTAGCATCTCGGTTTCGGTCATTCCTGGTCGTTTATCGGAAGAATCGGCGGGCTATTGAGGAGAGCGGTCCAAAGCCAGTGCGACGCGCGCGATGAGTTCAGCCACACGGAACGGCTTTCGCATGTAGTCAGTGGCGCCGAGACGGAGTGACTCGACCACGGCGGACTCGTCGTCGATCCCCGAGAGCATCATCACCGGGAAGTCGAGACCGTCGGATCGCCATTTCTCCAGCACCTCCATACCCAGGAGCCCCGGCATCAGGTGGTCGAGGACTGCCAGATCGATTCGATACTCTCGCCCCAATTCGTACGCGGCCACGCCGTCGTCTGCGGTGACGACTTTGTAGCCCTCAGCGCCAAGAGCAACCGAGAGCAGCATCGTTATCGAGTCGGCGTCATCGGCGACGAGAATCCGCCTGAGACGAGCATGGTTCAATGAAGCGACCTTCAGGGAGACCTATGAGGTTCGGCCGGAGAAGACCTCATCTTGATCAGATCTTGATCTGACGGGCGCCCACGAAGGCCATCACCCCCGCCGCATATGTGACGAGACCCCCAAGGATGTCCCCGAGGTTGTCGAGCACCCCGTAGCGGAGGTTGCTGATCAGTTCGACGAGCGCGATGAGTGCAATCCCGTAACCGGTGAGTTTCATCAGCGTCGCCAACGGGTGGAACTCCTCGACCTTGTCCCGATCGATCCGGGGGAGGGCTACGGCGGCGACTGCGAGAACCAGCATCAGCCAGTCGATGTAGTACTCGTCGAGGATTATCGAGAAGATCACCCAGACTGCGATGACGATCATCCCGGCAAAGGCGACCAGACCCTCCCCACTGGTGAAGTCGCCGGCACCCTCGAGGACTGCAGCGTCGTCGTGCTCAACAGGCATGCCGGGTGGGGGGCCGGGCTGGGACGGGGGGATGTCTCCGGGAGGGCCGCTCGGTGGTTCGGTCGTCATTGGGTTCCCTCCTGTGTGTGGTGTGTGCCGAGGTGGCGAGAGAACTCTATCCGTTGAGATATGGGTGGCAAGGGACCTAAACCCCTCTTGCCCTCGAACATATGTTCGATAAGATGGGTTGCCCTCACATTGGAGTCACGTTTGCGTATCGAGGGTGTCTCTACTGCCGGTGTCGCTGCACCGGTCGTCGAACTCGAAGAAGATAGAGCGCTTTTGAGTATCCAGCCGGGACGGATCACCGAGCTTGTTGGTGATCCCGGGAGCGGGCTCACCCGGCTCGGGCTCAGACTGATCGCCCCACATTCTCGGGTTGCACCGGTTGTCGCACTCGACATCCGGGGATGGCTGTCACCCGAGGCAGCTTGGGAGACGGGGGTTCTTCCCGGGCGGCTCGTAGTTGTGAGATGCGAGGACCCATTGCTCTGGGTCAAGGTGATGGCTGCCCTGCTCGAGGGTGTACAAGCCCTGTATGCCGAGGTGCCCACACGGGTGAGGGACGGCGACCTACGTCGACTCGCTGCACTGACACGGGCCCGTCGGGTAGCAGTGGCGATGAGATCGATGGGTCCAGGGCTACCTGGAGGCTTGGCGTATCTCCGGCTACGTGCTCTGGGGGTCACCTGGGAGGGAGCAGACCGGGGGCATGGACGTCTCACCCGTCGTCGTCTGGTACTCGAGGCGACCGGGAAGGGTTCGGGTGGGATGGCGAGACGATTCGAGGTGGAAGATGAAGGTACGGACGCTGTGCGTCTGGTTTCCGATGTGGTCGTTGGCGACCGCTCGGCAAACACGGCATGACGCTCCATCGGATGAGCCGCTGCTGATTGTCGACGATCGGGTCACCGGGGCGACGGCTGACGTCCTGGAGGCGGGGGTCAGCATCGGGATGCTTCGGAGAGAGGCCGAGGCACTGGCGCCTTTCGCAACTGTCTTGACCCGAGACCTGGGCGACGAGATTCGCCGATTCGAGCCCGTTGTGACGGCGGTGGAGGATATGGTTCCAAGGGTCGAGGTGGTTGGCCCGGGTCTGATCTATGTCCCTGTGGACGGTGCGGTCCGCTACTACGGGAGCGAAGAAGCCCTCGCCCGCCGTGTACAGACTGTTCTACATGAGGGGAGCCGACCCCCCTCCGTTCGCTCCACTCACTACCCCCAGCCCGCGCTAAGCGCCGGTTCGAACCTCAAGAGCCATCAACCCCATATCGGCATAGCTGACGGCCCATTTGCTGCCAGATGGGCCGCCGCGTCCTCCACTGATGGTGAGCCGGTCATCGTTATCGACACAATCGGGTTCCTCTCCGGCCTCGATCTCGGCACCTTGCGTGAGTCGATGGGTGGGGAGGAGATGATCGAAACATTCAGATGGCTGGGTATCACGACACTCGGCGATCTGGCCCGTCTTCCCAGGGACACCATGGCATCGAGATTCGGCAATCACGGCGTTCTCGCCCATCGTCTCGCCTCTGGGGAGGACCGACCCGTTGATGCCAGGGAGATCCCCGTCGAGATGGGAGTGGAGATGAGTTTCGAGGATCCGCTCGAATCCCTCGACGCCGTCGCGTTCGCGGGGAGGAACCTCGCAGAGAAGCTCCTGGCACAGCTGCGTCCTGCAGGGGTGGCCCCTCACACCGTCACTATCACCGCTGAGGCCGCGTCAGGACCCAGCCGCAGCAGGGTGTGGCGGTCTGCGGATCCGTTCACCGAGAAGGCCCTGGAGGAGCGGGTGTGGTGGCAGCTACGAGCCTGGGTGGAAACGGCAGGTGTCCCAGGGGGAATCGTCCATCTCGGGATCCACCCCGCCGACATGTCTGACGAGGGCAGACAACTCGGGCTGTTCACTGATGAGTCCTCGATGGTCGAGGTCGAGCGTGCACTGGCCCGGGCACAGGCTCTGCTCGGTCCCGACGGCGTCCTCCAGGCTCGGGCCCAAGGAGGCAGGATGCCTGGAGAACGTGTGACCTGGTCACGATGGGGTGAACCTGAAACAGCGGCAGACAGGTCGATAGATGCGCCGTGGCCCGGTTCGACCCCCGCCCCGGCTCCTGCCCTGGTCCCCGGACGTCTCCAGCAGATAGAGGTGGAATGGGAGCAAGGAACACCATCCAGGGTTCGCTTCAGGGGTAACTGGGAACCTGTGCTCACCTGGAGTGGCCCTTGGCGGCTGAGTGGGCGTTGGTGGTCCGGAGATCATGACGCCGATCGCTATCAACTGGTCACGTCGATGGGTGCGTTTCTCTGTGTGGTCTCCCAGGGACGGGTCTTCCTCGCCGGGGTCTATGACTGACACGAGTCAGGGGGACGACCCCCTGCGCTCGCTGCGCGCGGGATACTGGCTACCACCTGTCCACATGGCTGTCGATGAAACGGAGCACAGTGTCGGTGTAGCCGGGTGCGAGTTTCGGGGGATCGCCGACCTGGACTCTGTGATCAGCATCGGGGAAGACTTTGACCACGAGCCTGGTCGGGGGCACCCTTGTTCGATAGACCGAGATGCTCTCCTCGACCGGCACCAGACGGTCATCCTCGCCCCACAGAGTGAGGATCGGAACGTGAATGGCCGAGAGGGCTGGAGCCGGGTCGAAGTCGAGAATCGACATCCAGAAGTGCCATGCCCAGGAGTTTTCTGGCAGGTACGGCGCCAAC
>DASTBQ010000209.1:0-9887 GCA_035711995.1 Acidimicrobiia bacterium
GTCGAACCTCGACACCGTCAGCGACAGAACCATCTCCAATCGTCTCAAGCCGATCGATCCGGCGGAGCATTACACCGATCTCCGTGCCGCCGTCGACAAGCTCGGGGCCGCCCTGCTCGAAGACAAGATCTCGCCGGACCAGGTCTTCGCAACGTGGCTTAGGCTTCTCAAGGAACTGAACCGGCGTCACGGGCGGGGCCAGATGCCAACGCAGCTGTTCTACAGACTCAATACCGAATTGCTCGACATGCTGTCCGGCCCCGATGGGGACACGGCTGAACGCAGACCTTCAGTTTAGATTCTTCATTCCGGCGAGAATGCGGTCCCGTTCGGAGACACAGGCCTGACACACCGGAAGACCCTGATAGTCGCGAGAAGGCACCCAAACCTTCCCGCAGAGAGCCTCGATCGGTTCGGCCGCCACATAACCACGCATCTGATCGTCCTTCATCACGATGTGGGCGACGACGTCCCCATCGTCGTGGGATGTTCGCGGCTGAAGACGATCCAGTGTCGAAGTGTCGCGATCAGTCATCGAATGGATAGATCTTAGGTCGGAAGGGCAGCTGTCTCCCGGCGAGAAGTTCCCGATTGATACTCGACCGCCCGGGGTAGATTCATTCGATGGCAGCTGTCGTAGGGGTGTTCCCTGACCGCGACGAGACCGAAACCGCGATAGACCTTCTCGTCGCGGAAGGAATCAACGCCGACACCCTCGGTGTCGTGTGGCGCGAGAAGACAGTGGGTAAATACGAAGACACCGAAGTCACGATCTATATGGACCACTTCGAGGATCCCGCCACCGAGGCCAAGAAGGGCGCAATCGGTGGTGCGGTCGGCGGGGGAGCGGCAGGCGTGGGAAGTGTCCTCCTCGCCACGGCCGGTGGTGTGGTTCTGACCACACCAATCGGCGCACTGCTTGCCGTCGGGACACTGGCGGCGGCGGCTGTGGCAGGTGCTGCTGGTGCGGTTGGGGGATCGATTGCTGGTGGTCTGCTCGGAGCTCTGCTCGGAGCCACCGATCGTGACGCCACCAAGAAGGTGATCACCGAGACCGAATACCGGGACGTGATCGAGCGAGACGGCTTCGTGGTCACCATCGACGCCACCGAAGATGAAGTCGACAAGGTGACTGCCGCATTGGAGAAGGTCGGCGCCACCGACATCTCGGTACTCAGGGAGCACGGAGCAACGCCGAGAACCGTCACCCGCCGCCACGGCGACGTCTGAGATCGACCTCGGCCCCTTTACGGGGGAACAGGCAGCGTGGCGAGGCTTCTTCCGACAAGAACACCGACCGCGTCACCCCAGACCGGTATATGCGCCTCGGAAGTAGACGAGTGGGTCGACTAGATCGCCGACGTCTGTGTGGTCTATCTCGCCGGACACCATCCCCGAGTGACCGACTTCTTCCCGGCCGGTGAATCTGCAATGAGCCCGGTCCCCCAATGTCTCGATAACAGGCCCGAACTCGGTATCGGTCACCTCGAGCCCGGCGAAGATCCCTCCCGGGCTGGGTCTGAGACCGGCAAACACCTCGGCGAGGGCCCGGTCGGTGGACCTGCATATGTGGATCACGAATCTCCCCGAGTCAGCCACGATGTCCCAGAGGTCGCTCGTCGGGCCAACGACCATCTCGACGACTCCTGGTGTGCCCTCGATCACGTTGAGCGATGAAACAGTCAAACCGGTCCGGCTTTCGGCGGTACCGGAGGTGACGATGGTGACCGGCGCGGTCAGACGCCCCCGGAACCGTCTTATCGGGTCGCGCTGGTCAGGGGCGTCGACGAATGGGTTCTCGTCGTGGATCATCGGTGTCCACCATACGACCGCAGCACTCTTGACCATCGTGCATGGTCGAGCCATACTCATCGGGCTGATGACCGTGCCCCATACCTCGACCTTCATCATTATCGAATAGGCGCAGACCCAACCGGTCTGTGCCCTAACCCTCTGCAATCGCAGGGGGTTTTCTAATTGCGCGACCCACCGGACCACCATGGAACTCGAGATCTACGACACCACATTGAGGGATGGCTCCCAGCAGGAAGGGATCAGCCTCACTGTCAACGACAAGCTGCGAATAGCCAGGCTGCTCGACGAGCTCGGTGTCGCCTACATCGAGGGAGGTTGGCCCGGCGCCAACCGGAAAGACACGCAGTTCTTCGCCAAGGCTCGATCGGAACTCGACCTCAAGAACTCAGTGTTGACCGCATTCGGGTCCACCCGCAGACCTCGAGGAGAGGTCCACGACGATCCTCAGCTGAGGGCACTGCTCGATGCCGAGACCGAGTACATCTGTGTCGTGGGCAAGTCGTGGGACTACCACGTGACCGAGGCACTTCGCGTCGATCTCGACGAAGGAGTGAGGATGGTCGCCGAGTCGATCGAGTTCCTGAAGAAGCACCATCGCAGGGTCTTCTTCGACGCCGAACACTTCTTCGACGGATTCAAGGCGAACCCCGACTACGCGGTGGCAGTGCTGCGTTCCGCCGTCGACGCGGGAGCGGAACGGATCGTTCTCTGTGACACCAACGGGGGGTCCCTGCCCTCAGAGACCCTGGCTGCGATCGGCAAGGTCCAGGACGAGCTCGGAGATCTCGGCATCGGTGTTCACTATCACGACGACGTCGGTACGGCAGTTGCTTCGTCCCTGGGGGCCGTCGAGGCGGGAGTCATCCAGGTGCAGGGCTGCATAAATGGATACGGGGAGAGGACAGGCAACGCAAACCTGTCGACGCTCATCCCTGATCTCGAGGTGAAGATGGGCAAGAAGGTGATCAAGGGCAACCTCGGTCTCATCACTTCGATCTCCCACCACATCGCGGAGATCGTGAACATCACGCTCGACCCGCACCGGCCCTACGTCGGCACTTCTGCGTTCACCCACAAGGCAGGTCTTCACACCTCGGCACTGGCTCGTCGGCCAGATGCCTACGAACACGAGGCACCGGCCAACGTAGGCAACAAGACCCGCATGGTCGTCAGCGAGCTGGCCGGGAAGGCTTCGGTCCTCTACAAGGCCGGGGAGCTGGGTCTGGACATGGACGGCGACCTGGCGGCCCGGGTGGTCGACAAGGTCAAGGAGTTGGAGCACCAGGGCTATCACTTCGAGGCAGCCGACGGGTCGTTCGAGCTCGTGGTCAGGGAGATGATGGGCTGGAGCAACCCGTTCTTCGTGCTCGAGTCGTTCAAGGTGCAGTCAGAGCGCCGCGCTGACGAGACAATCAGTTCCGAGGCGACGGTCAAGCTCGAGGTGGGAGGGGAGCGCCGGGTCAGCGTTGGCGAAGGGGTGGGACCCGTACATGCTCTCGACATGGCGATCAGGGATGCTTTGCGGGACGATTACCCGGATGTGGCGGACCTGAGACTCACCGACTACCGGGTGAGAGTTCTCGACTCGAAAGACGGCACGTCGGCCTGGGTGAGGGTCCTCATAGAGACCTCGAACCACGATTCGTCGTGGGGGACCATCGGCGTGCACGAAAACGTCATCGAGGCGTCGTGGGAGGCTCTGGTCGACGGAATAGTCGTCGGCTTACTTCGTCATCGATGACGGATCGCAGCGGGCAAATTCAGAGCATCTTGCGGACCACCGCCATCAGGATGGCGGCGGCCCCCGCCACGATGGCGGCCGCTGCCCATGCCAGGCCGTAGGACCAGGAACCGGCGGCAACGCCGAATAGGACCGGCCCCATGGCATTACCCGTTCCCAGACCTGCGGTCCCGATGCCCGCGATCGCTCCTGGGCGATCGGGAAACGCCTCGACAAGCGACAAGAAATAGAGACCGGTCCATGCCCATGCCCCGGCAAAGGTGCCAACGGTGGCCACAACCAACAAGAGAGGGATCCCTGTGGCACCGAGGGCCATAGTGGCGGCCCCGACAGCCAGCATGCCTGCTATCAGCCTGAACTGAAGCCCTCTCGCTCGATCCGCCCTCACGCCCGTTGCGATTCGGGCAACTATCCCGGTGACGCTGCCGAACGCGAGTAGGAGACCGGCGGCGGCGGGTGTGAAGCCCATCGCCACCGCGCTATCGGTGATGAAGATCCCGACACCACTCGCAGCACCGGTGCCTAAGGCGGCTGCCACTGCTGCGACGACGAGGCCGGCGACACGCCGTCTCTGGCGCCCTGACGTTCGCTGCTCTTGGGTTGCCGAACGGGGCGGCACGATCTTGGTTCGGGGCAAGAGGAGCAGTACAACGACAAGCGGCAACACTCCGATCGCGAAGGCCCATCGCCATCCGAAGGACAAGGCGATCGTGGGGACTGCGATGCCGGCGAGAAGTCCAGCAGCCGGTATAGACGCCTCCTTCACCCCGAAGGCGAGCCCCTGCTTTTCCGTCGGGATCGACCGGCTCACCAGGATTGCGAGACCCGGGTCGATGGTCGCAACCGAAACGCCGGCCAGGCAGAGGAAGACCACCATGACTGTCGGGCTTGAGGAGAAGGCAGCAATACCGACCAGCGCCATCGAACTGAGCCCACAACCCAGATACACCGCTCGTTTCGGACCGATGCGGTCGGCGATGCGTCCAGTGAATGGCGCGCTCACCGCACCAGAGATGAACCCGATCGTTACCGCCAGACCAAGGGCAGCCTCGGTGAGTCCAAGGTCGTCTTTGATCTGGACCGCAAGCCCGCCCACCATGAAAAAGGGGAGTATTCCCAGGATCAGCGCGCTGCAGATCGCGATCATGTCGCGGCGGGACCGTGTGCTCGGGCCGACCATTGGGGCACGCTATCGGCGATTACCTTGGGCCGGGTGTATCTCACCGAAGACGAAAAGGCGATGCTCGGCGGTGAGGCCGGAGAGGCCATACGCATCGCAATGGACCTCTTGGTCGAGGCTGCGGCAGCCATGGACGCTCCGCGGCTCCTCGAAATATCGGGAGCGCACATCGATGGCTGTCTCTATCACGGTCGAGCAGGTCTCGACTTTGCCACCGCCCTGGCGACGGCCGGAGGCCGAGTCGTGGTGCCGACGACCCTGAACGTCTCCTCGCTCGATCTGCTTCATCCAGAGTTGTATCGGGGAGATCGAGGCGAGGCGGAGGCGTCCCGCCAACTGATGACCGCCTACGAAGACATGGGTTGTCGCCCCACCTGGACCTGCGCTCCATATCAGCTTCCCGAGCGCCCCGGTTTCGGCGAGCAGGTGGCGTGGGGAGAGTCGAACGCCATTGTCTTCGCCAACTCGGTGCTCGGTGCCCGCACCAATCGTTACGGAGATTTCCTGGACATTTGCTGTGCGCTGACTGGCCGTGCGCCTGCGACGGGTCTACACACGGACGCAGGTCGCCGCGCAACTCTCGTCCTCGACATCGAAGTGCCCGAAGCCTGGAAGGACGACGATCTCCTCTACGTCGCCGTCGGGTTGGCGCTCGGCCAGATCGCCGGTACTGAGGTCGCTCTGATCGAGGGTCTCGATGGTCGGGCCGGCGAGGACAGACTCAAGGCGCTCGGGGCTGCTGCGGCGTCGTCGGGTGCGGTCGGAATGTTCCACGTGTCGAATGTGACCCCGGAGGCTGAGACATTCGGAGGTGAGCCCGACCGTCGGGTGCGTGTCACCGGTAGAGAACTGATCGCGACGTTGCGGTCCCTCGCCGGAGATGGCCAGCTGGGTGCTGTCAGTCTGGGCACACCCCATGCCTCGGCAGCGGAGATCGAGGAACTGGCGATACTCTGCGCGGGTAGACGCGCCAAGGTGCCTTTCTTCGTCAACACAGGTCGTGACGTCGCAGCAAGGGTGTCTGAGTCGCTCGAGACGCTCCGCGAGTTCGGCAGCACGATCGTGACCGACACATGCACATATCTCACTCCGATCCTCGGTCAGGTCGAAGGCGTGGTGATGACAAACTCGGGGAAGTGGGCCTATTACGCCCCTGCCAACATTGGAGTCGATGTCGCCTTTGGCAATACGAAGGACTGTGTCGAGTCGGCTGTCGTCGGCGAGATCGTGAACACCGGGTTGCTCGGTTGAGACCCCTGGTGGCCGGGATCGCGTCCGGTCCTCTGGTCGTGCTCGACGAGGGATTGTCGTTCTGGGGTGGATTCGATCCGGTCGATGGTGTGGTGATCGACCGATCCCATCCGCAACGTGGTGTTTCATTGTCCGGGAAGGTGGTTTTCATGCCGCACGGAAGGGGCTCGTCGTCCTCGTCCTCGGTCCTGGCCGAAGCGATGCGTCTCGGGACCGCTCCCGCCGGCATCGTGCTCGGCGAACCAGACTCGATCCTGGTGATCGGCTCCCTCGTGGCCCGGTGGCTGTACGGAGTGGCATGTCCCATCTACGTTGGTTGTGCCGGGGAATTGGGAAGGGGCCATGTGGAGTTGGGAACGACATGAATGTCGAATTGGGTAGTTACGGAATCTGGATGCGCACGGCGGAGCTAACCCCTGAGCTCGCCAAAGAGGTGGAGGGGTTGGGATATGGGTCACTGTGGGCGGGGGGATCACCTCCCGGTGACCTGGCGGCGATCGAAGCTCTGCTTGCCGCAACCACCGGGCTGAGCGTGGCGACCGGAATCGTCAATATGTGGCGTGACCCGGCTCCGACCGTCGCCGCCTCCTATCACCGAATACAGGAAAGACATCCCGACAGGTTCCTCCTCGGTGTTGGGATCAGTCACCCCGAGTCGATCGCCGGCTACGACAGTCCCTACCAGACGATGGTGGGCTATCTCGGCGATCTCGCCGAAGCAGGCGTTCCAAGAGAGCACATCATCCTGGCCGCTCTCGGGCCCCGCTCGCTGCGACTCTCCGCCGAGGCGACCGCCGGATCTCACCCCTACTTCACGAGCCCCCGGCACACCAGCTACGCAAGGGGCATCGTGGGGCAAGACGTCGTGCTCGCTCCGGAACAGACGGTCGTGATGGAGACAAAAATCGACAAGGCCCGGGAGATCGCCCGTCGGTTCACGAGCCGATATCTGCGTCTGGTCAACTATCGGAACAGTCTCCTCCGGGAAGGCTGGACAGAGGATGACATGGACGATGGAGGGAGCGACACCCTCGTCGACGCGATCGTGTTGTCGGGCGAATCGGAGAGGGTGGCAGAGGGGATCCGGGCCCACCTGGAGGCGGGTGCGGACAATGTGAACATCCAGGTGCTCGGAGACGATCCGGTGTCAGGGTGGCGAGCGTTGGCTGAGGAGTTGTTCGGCTGAGCCGCTACTTACCGTTCCAATAGACGGTCGTGCTCCCGAATTCAGCGATTGGAACCAAGTTCTCCTTGGAGACGCCAGCCCGATTAGCGAACTCGGAACCGTCGAGCGAGTAGAGGTGGCGCATCTCAGCCAGGTCATCCAGGCTTCCGTTCAAGCGATGATCGATGGCAACCACTCTGGAGGTGCCTCCCAGCACCAGGTCCGGATGTCGACTGAACCAATATCGTGCTTGCGGGACCGATGAGCGGCTGACGACCAAGGTCGCTCCATCTGGAAAATCAGTCTTCATCAGTTCGACGACGTGCTCCATGTCGGCGGCGGCGACGTTGCGCATAGGGCTGTCGTAGTCGGCCGCAACCGAGGACAGCCCGAGCGTGGCGACGATGAGGGTCAGGATCGTCGTGGCGACCGGTCCCGGGTTGGGACGGATCTCGCGCAGCAGGCGCAGCGACAGCGCGCCGGCGGCGGCGGTGACGATGAGAAGGGGCAGCAGCGGCGCCCACGACCTAGCCAACGGCTGAAGGCGTTGCACCATGAGAACCAGCACTACCACAGGGACGAAAACCGGTACGAGGACGCGGAGGGCAAACGGAGTGCGACGGGAGAGGATCCCGAGAAGTACGAGGATCGCCAACATCACGGACACGGCCGTCGGGATCGCCTCGACCATCCACAGTGCCACATCGGAGAGATAACCCGGGAGCAAGTCGAAGAATGCAGACAACTCCCGACCCGGGACACCACCCAAGGATGGATTAGTGGCGTTCAGAAGAGGTTGGTTGAGTATCTCCGCGACCCCGCCCTGTCTGTAGAAGATCGGGAACAGGGCGATTGACGTGAGGACTACGGCGAATCCACCGGCGAGGGCTGCCTGGCCCATGAATCTTCGGTCGAGTCCGTGACGGAGCCAGCGCACCAACAGCATCCAAACAGCCAAGGCAACGACCGCGTAAACGAAGATGGGAACGGTCCAGATCCCGAGTGCCGATACGACGCTGAGACCGACCCAACTCGTGACATTCACCTTCTCATCGGTCGCGCATCGGTAACCGAGTATTGCCCAGATGACGCCGAACAGAGCCAGCATTGTGTAGCCGCGAGCTTCTGCTGAATAGAGAATGAGTTGAGGGTTGAAAGCAGCGAGCACCCCTGCGACGACGGCCACCCGACGCGAATCAGTCACTTGTCGAGCGAAGAAAATCGTGGCGGGTATCACAGCTACCCCTGCGAGGAGCGCCGGGAGACGGGTGATCAGGATGTCACCTGGCTTCGCAATTTGGGCCAGACGCGAGAGAATCGAGTAGAAGATGTGATTGGTGGGTGCGACGTAGAGGGAGGCGGCGTCCCAAAGTGATGTCGTACTGAAGTTGATGTGGGTGTATGCCTCGTCGTATTGCGGTGTAGCCGAGACGTACATCACGAGTCTGACGATGGTGCCGGCCAGGATCGTGGCGGCCACGAGCCAAAGGAAAACCTGTTGACGCGAATCGGACTGGGCGGGAACCGTCGGCTCTTCCCTCGGCACGGTTTTTGCTGGCGACACCAGAGGTCCTCTTCGAGCAATTGCCTGGCGAGTCGAAGATCACCATAGACCGGGCACTCCCGATATCTCCGATCGTCGAATTCGTACTCCAATGAGGCACCTCCTTGGCAGAATCAGGCGAATGTTCGCAACCCTCCGAACCGAGCGACTCGTGGTGCGTCAGCCGACACCCGACGACGTGGCGAACCTCTACGCGCGGCGCAACGACCCCGAGGTCGCCAAAATGCAGGACTGGGAGTACCCGTACCCTATGGAGAAGGCGCAAGCGCTCATCGATTCGGTCATCGAGATGGGGGAGCCGACCAACGAAGAGTGGTGGCTGGGGATCGTGGCCCTTCATGACGGTGAGGTGGTGGGCGACCTGGCAGTGAACCTCACCTGGGAGGGGCGGACCGCCGAGGTCGGGTACAACCTTCACCGTGAGCACTGGGGCAAGGGTTACGCGACCGAGGCTTTGACCGCTCTGGTGGACTACCTCTTCGACGCGCGTGGTGTCACCCGGGTGTTTGGGATGCTCGATCCAGCGAATCCGGCGTCGGCTCGGGTCCTGGAGCGGACCGGAATGCTCTTCGAAGGACACACCAAGAGCTCGTTCTGGGACGGCGACGTGGTGTCGGACGATCTGATCTACGGGATGGTGAAGAAAGATCGGAACGCCTGGAGGGATCGGCCGAGGCACGAGCCCGACGAGGTCACATTCGTCGAGGTCAGCGTGGAAAACTTCGAGAGACTTGCCCAGCTCGAGACCCACGAGTCACAGAAGGCCTTTGTGGCCCCGACGTTGTGGTCGTACAGCGATGCCCTGTTCCCCGAGGTGGTGGATGGAGCACCGGTGGTGCCATGGATGCGGGGTGTGCTGGCCGATGGCGAGATGGCCGGCTTCGTGATGCTCGCACTCTCTAGCGAGCACCATGCCGAGCCGTACCTGTGGCGGCTCCTCATAGATCGGATGCACCAGCGACGGGGAATCGGGCGCCGGGTCGTCGAAATGGTCGTCCAGGTCTGCAAGGAGCGGGGCGACACGTCCCTTCGCACCAGCTGGGAGGAAGGAATCGGGTCACCCCGCCCCTTTTATGAGGGTCTCGGCTTCGTCACCACCGGACGAATCGTGGATGAGGAGACCGAGGCCCGTCTCGTCTTTTGACCAATCTGATTTAGACGCTGCGGCAGC
>DASTBQ010000210.1:0-4864 GCA_035711995.1 Acidimicrobiia bacterium
GAGATTGGCTCCGCGGTCGTTGCGGTTGCGGAAGCCAGCGATTCCCCACCTGCGAACAGGATCGACCGAGGCCCTTGCCTGCTTCATTTCTCTGTCACTCTCCGTGGTCAGCCAGTTGACAGCTATGCTGTCAATGGGAGGCGCTGACGATTTGCGCCTACAGACTACGTCACTCTCCGTGGTCAGTCCAATGAGATTTGGACTAGTCCAGACAGGAGCTTCGGCAGTAGTGCCCTGGAGGTTTAGGGATTTGTTGGTGAGCGCGCAGAGTGGAGCTGGCTACTGCTGTAGCTCCACGATGAACCTCGGGTCGGCGTTCGGGTCATCCTGCCACGTGATACTGAAATCGCTCCCGGACACGTCCACCGTGTAAGCAATGATACTTCCATGAACACTCGTGTTCGCGGACGAGGACATCTTCACCTCGCCGTTGGGAGCGAACATGAGGCCCTCCCATGTGATGTTGTTACCGCTGAACTGGATGGCGTGGTTACAGGAGGCCGGACTCGTCGCGTTTGAGAAGAAGAGAATCGGCGAATACCCACCGGTCACGACCGGAGCGTATCCCATCATGTCGGCCTCCCCAACGATGTGCATCGTGCCTACAGAAACGAAAGTCACGCCAAAGTCTGGGCCGGGTGTCCCGTCGATATCCTGGACGCTCACCGATGAGAGGTCGATGGCGTCCTGTCCGCCGCTGAAGCCGGTGTAGTAGATGCCGGGGGACGTGATTGTGATCTTTGAGTTGCTCGGATTGTTCCCCGTGGCAAACCCGTTCGTGACCATCCAATCGTTGTCGATCTGCGCTCCCGCAGCGTCGTGGAAATTCGGATCGCTCGTATATATGCCAGACCCTTGGAAGTCTGTGATTTCGAGATCGAGCGGATAAGGCTTGGGTGAACCGAAGTACTGTTCGCCTGGAACACCGGAGTTTGAGCTGTAGTTGTCCCGATACTCAACAGGTCCGTTGACCGTGGTGTTGGCCCCCTGGATCGTCAAGTCTCCGTTGGAGAAGATCCCACCATTGATGGTCTTCGTGGCTCCTGTCAGCGATAACTCCAACGCTCCCCCACTGGGGCAATTCTCTGCCCCGGCAAAAATGGCGTAGCCACCTAGAAAGGGCTCCTCCTCGCAAGAACCGATCGCTCGCGATGTGACGGAAACCGTGTCACTTCCGACGCCGGCTGCAGCAAAGGTCGTGTCGTTTGATGTTTCGATTGACACCTCGTACTCCGTCGGGCTCAGTTCTGTGACGGCAACGGAGGTATCGGGGGACGAGGCGTCGTACCCGTTTTCGGCGGCGACTGCGAGGGCCGCGCCGACAGGATCTGCCGGGCTGTTGGCCGGATTGCATGCCTCCCAGGCGGCGGCGAGGGCGGCGTTGTCAGCCGCGTTCTGGGTTCCCCGTCGGTCGTCGAACCCGAGACCGCCGTCCATTGCGAGAGCGGCGAACCCCATGAGTACGACCATGCAGATTGCCACCATGATCGCTGTGGCACCGCGGTCTGACCCGGTTGCCACTCTGAGTCGTTGGAACTCTCCGACGAAGCTTCTCACCACAGTTATCACGCTCACCATCATGGAATCGGGTTTGTCACCCCGGACGGACAGGTCTCATAGAAACGATCGGCCTCTGCGCTCGGGGTCAGAGTGATCGAGCCGCCGAGCATATTTCCGACGATCGGAGTTATGAGGTCGACGTCGTAGGTCATGTCGATTCTGACACGCGTGCCATCCTGGAGGTCACGAGGCTCGGCCGAGCAGAAGAGCGCAAACGTGGCGCTGGAGAGGTCAGGGCTGTCAACGGCGTTCGTAACCGTGGCTGTTATCGAGGAGGAGTCTGCGGTCTCCGTGTATGCCGCGAAACTTGCACCTTCCTGCACCGCGTCGCGGATCGAGATGCTGGTGAATATGACACGGCCCATGTCCACGATGCCGAGGACGAGCAAGATCAGGAAGATGCTCACGATTGCCATCTCCACCATCGCGGCGCCACGTTCACCCTTCACCGACTACCCCCTTGAAGATGGTTCGGGTTTGTGTCGAACTCAGGTCGATTCCGTCGAGGAAGACCGATAGAAGCGGAACGACAGCGTCGAAACTCGCCGTTGCCGTGACCTCGATATTGAACCCGCTATCGATGTCATTGCCGCCCGGCTCTGGAGCCGGCTTGTTGGTGTCGCAGTCGGCCACTTCAGCGCCACCGGTGTCGAGATATCTCACCGTGATGTCGCCGGAATCGAGACTGGTGCCGGCGACTTTCGCAACCGCTACGTCCGTCATGGCCTGACAGTCGAGGTAATTGGGAAAGTTGTCGGAGTCGGTGTCACCCACCGTGGTGGCGTACCTGGCGCCTTCGCGGGCCGCGGTCCACACCGTGGTGAAGCCGTGGATCAGACGAGCAAACTCGATGACACCAAAAAGAAGCAGGAAGAGGAGCGGTGCTATGAGCGCGAACTCGACGAGGTTCGCCCCTCGGTCGCTACGACGAATTTTCCAGATCCAGCCCATTTGTTCCCTAGCCCCCCGGCCCCAGTCCGATGACACCCCCGGTGTCTTGACCCATCATGCTACCCACGCTGCTCGGTCAATCCATAGGTACCAAGCCCTAGTCAGCCAATCACACGCAAGCGCGCTAGTCCCAGTGTCGCAAAAGGGGCGGACCAGGCCGAAAGTCGGGGCAAACACGTTCTTTCGGCCCGGTCCACGTCATGACCCGATCAGATCACGAATCCACCAGCCAGACTCCCCTGTCGACCGGGCCGGTCGAGCCGACTGCCACGAACGGTCGGCCGTCGCTGCACTCGGTGTCGGGGCCGAACCAGATGACGTCGGAGGCGATGGGTCCGCCTATACCGGCGATCGTGCTGGGTTCTCGGATATAGATCGTGTAGAACTCGATGAACTTCACGTCCTTGCGACCATTGGGCAAAGTCCCCGGAACGCTTCCCAGATCCCAGTCGAGGTTCTGGGCGATGATCGGGACGGTGGCCAGCCTCGGGGAGTCGCAGTTCAGCGTGTCCCCGTTGAAGTAGTAGTGCTGGGCGTTCGGATGGGTCGCTGAGCTGGCCGCGGCGAACGTGCCATAGAGACTGTCGTGCCAGCCGAGCTGAGGCGGGGTGACCCCGGAGGATCCGAGTGGAATGGGGGCCGCTCCGAGGACCTGGGCGAGAGAGTCACAGTTGAACCAGCTGGCCTCGAGACATTGTGCCGTCGGGTCGTCGAACCTCAGCGTCAGGCCCTGGTGCCAGGGCCCGACCATGTTCCCGGGCTCGGTCTCGGACACATTGCACGGGTTGGCGAAGCAGTCGACGGCGGGATACCCGGTGTCTGGGTCGGCCACGTTCCTGTTGCCATGATGCTTCAGGAATTCTCCATCGATCCCGTTGGCAACCGCATCCCGGTACACGTTGGCGCCGGGTGAGTCGGGGCTGAGGGCTCCGCAATTGCCGGTGATCTTGGCGGCACAATCGAACAGATCACCGTTCCAGGAGCCGGCGAGAGCCCCGATAGGAAGGAGACCGGCGCCGTTCTTGACCTCCTGGTGGTAACACACCGCCTCCTGAACGACTGTTATCGAATCGTGGCCGATCGCCTTCCCGAAGTACGTGCCCTCGATCTCGACGATACGGACCCGCATCTTGGAAGGATCACCGGAGAACGCCGCATCCACGAAGATCTCGTTGCCGGCCCCGTCGCCGTAGGTCCCTGTAGTCCCCGAATGCACGGTGGTGTGTCCCGACATCGAAGCCCAGTTGTCGACGGCGTATGCCACTGCGACTTCGATGCCCGCCGAAGGGTCGTCCGGAATCTCATGGACCCCGGCGAGACACGAGAGGTCGGCCGTCGTCTGGTCGGTCTGGGCAGTCCCAAATGCGCCTGACGTGTCGACTGCGAGAGCGGCCGAGGCCACCAGGAAGAGGGCAACGATCGCAACCCAAAGGGCCGAATAACCGCCGTCCCCGGTTGCGATCCTCCTCAAGGTGCCGCCTCATGACGGGAGATCGCGGTCCCTTCGAGGTCGATGGTGGAGCTGAAGAACAGAAACTCGAGTCTGTAGCCGGGATAGCGAAGCCTGACCAGGACCTGGTCAGTCCCGGTGGTGTTGGTGTGACCGGGATCACACGTAGAGGTTGCGCCGTTGGCAACCAATTCGATGCAGTCGGTGATCACCCTGGTGTCTATGGACGCCGACGCCATATCGGCGTCTGCCACGGCGCGTGCGGCCTCTGGTGAGGCTGCGGCGTCCCACGGATCGATGGTTGCGCCATGGCGCGCGGTCTCCCTGGCTGCGTGCGCGATGGTGTTGTTGACGTTCCACGCCCGCGCCGTGGTCCAGATTCCAAACGTGAGCAGTAGGAGAAATGGCAGTATCAGGGCAGCCTCGACGAGGGCAGAGCCCCGTTCCTTGGTGGATAGCCCCATACCGTCCTCCCGACCCAAACTTTCACTTGCTCAGGGTGAAGGGAATGCAGCCCGACCCCGTGTTGCCACTTGGTCGAACGTATTGGGAATACTCGAAAGGCTTAATAGGTCTCGAGAACTAAAAAGTCCTGGTCAGACTGTTGAGCAGGCGCCTCTATATGTGGATGCCCTCCTACCGTGACATCGCCACCATCGGGATCATCCAGTTGCCAACTGCTACGGGCAGTCGATGGCGGCGGACTCCATCCATTCCCCAACCACTGATCCGTTGTTCTTGGCATCGGCAGCACGGAAGACGACATCACCGGACAGCGCCACAACTTGGGGAACTCCATGCTCGATCTTCCATGGGTTGTAGATCTCACCGAGACTGGCAAAGTTTTGACCGCCATCAGTGCTGAACTGGACGGCTATGACGGCCCATTTGCCGTTCCCGGTC
>DASTBQ010000211.1:0-24472 GCA_035711995.1 Acidimicrobiia bacterium
GAGATCACATGGGTCGATGACCTGCCCCGGACCCGTTCTCAGAAGATCATGCGTCGGGTCGTCAAGGCCCTCGCTCTGGGAAGGGATCCCGGCGACCTGACATCGCTGGAGAACCCGGAGTCGTTGGACGGGCTGAGAGAGTCCTGAAACGCGCGGCGGAAGCCGCCTACGGACAGACTGATGGCCGACCGACTTCGCCTGTTTGGCTCCCGCATGTCGGCTGCTTCCGCAGCGTCTTACAGTTCACGCATGAGAATCGCGTTGGTTTCCTTCGATGGGATGGAGGAGCTCGATCTGGTCGGACCGTGGGAGGTGCTCCGAATGTGGCAGCTCCAGTATCCCGATGACGGGGTGGAGGTGTTCACCGTGTCGCTGGACGGTAAGACCGTGACCTGTGCCAAGGGGATGCAGATCGTCACAGACATGCCGGCGACCGAAATGGGTCCGGTCGATGTTGCGCTCATGCCAGGTGGCCGGGGCACCAGGGAACTGATCAAACGTGAGTCGGCCCTCGACTTCGTGAGGGAGACTGCCGGGTCGGGTTCCCTGATGACCTCGGTATGTACCGGGTCGTTGGTCTATGCCGCCGCCGGCATTCTCCGCAACCGACCTGCCACCACCTACTGGAGTTCCATCGATCTCCTCACCGGTCTCGATCCCACTATCGAACCACGCCCCGATGACCGCTGGGTCGACAGCGGAGAGGTGGTGACCGCGGCCGGGGTCTCGGCGGGCATCGACATGGCACTTCACCTGGTTGCTCGTCTCCACTCCACCGAACGGGCTGTACAGGTCAAACGTGACATCCAGTACGACCCAGCACCACCCGTCTGATGGCGGCCCTCGGGGACAACACGGGGCGGCATCCGCCGTGTGTACCGGGGCACTCGGTCGAAGTCGTCAAGCCATCATTTGGGCGGCATCCTGGCTGCGGCGTCGAGACGTATCACCTCACCGTTGAGCATCTCGTTCTCGACGATCGAGGTCACCAGATGAGCGAAGTCTTCAGCGGTGCCGAGACGTTGCGGGAACACGTGGAGTTTGGCGAGTGAGTCACGCAGTTCCTGAGAGGCGTTAGCCAGCAACGGGGTGTCCATGATCCCTGGCGCGATGGTGTTGACCCTGATCCCGGAACTGGCCAGGTCACGTGCCAGCGGCAGTGTCATACCGACCACTCCCCCCTTGGACGCAGAGTATGCGGCCTGTCCCACCTGACCCTCGAAGGCGGCAATAGAGGCCACATTAACGATCACACCGCGCTCCCCGCCCTCCGGCACCTCGTTTGCCGCCATGATCCGCGCTGTGTTCCTGATCACGTCGAACATCCCGATGAGGTTCACCCCAACCGTGAATTTGAAGACGTCGAGATCGAACATCACTCCGTCCCGTGACAGGACCCGCTGCGCCGGGGCGACCCCCGCAGCGTTGACCAGGATCTGGACACTCCCGAAGGCCTCCGCGGCGCCGTCGACCGAAGCCTGCACAGAGGAAGCGTCTGAAACATCACAAACGAGAAAACGCGCAGCATCTCCAAGCTCGTCTTGAGCTACCTTGCCTTGCGCCTCGTTGATGTCCATCATCACGACCCGTCCACCCATGGAGACGACCCTACGGGCGGCTCCCAGGCCCAACCCGGAAACACCACCGGTGATCAACGCAACCGAACCCTCGACTCTCAAAACGACCTCCTCATGACTGCGACCGACGGTACACCGGGGTGATCGGCGTTTTCGATTCGGGGGTCGGAGGCTTGTCGGTCCTCACCGCCATCCGAAGGGAGTTGCCCAGGGCTGACCTGTTTTATGTGGCGGACCGGGGCCGGGGACCCTACGGGCCCCGAACCCTCGGCGACGTCGAGGCCATCTCACACGACGTGTCACGTTGGTTGATCGACCGCGGTGCCGACTGTCTGGTAATCGCCTGCAACACCGCCTCTGCGGCGGCGTTGAAGTCGATTCGCGAAGCCAATCCCGAGCTGGCGGTCGTCGGAATGGAACCTGCCGTGAAACCGGCGGCGGCTGGCACGAGCACCGGTACCGTCGCGGTCTATGCCACCGCAGCCACCTTCCAAGGCGAGTTGTTCGAGTCGGTCGTCTCCCGGTTCGCCGAGGGTGTACGGGTACTCACCAGGGCTTGTCCCGAATGGGTGGCGATGGTGGAAGGTGGCGTCGTCGAGGGACCCGAGGCGGAGAAGCTCGTGACCGAGGCGCTCCAACCTGCGATGGACGCAGATGCCGACCACATCGTGCTCGCCTGCACCCACTTCTCGTTCCTCACACCCCTGATCGAGAGAGTGAGCGGCATCAAGGTGATCGACCCCGCACCCGCTGTCGCCTTGCAGACGGCCCGGGTCGCCCCAAGCCCGGTCGGATCGGGTCTCACCCAGCTCGCCGCCTCCGGTGACACAAACGATTTCGCCGCATTGGCGCTCTCGTTGTCTGGTTTGGAAGTTCCCGTCATACCCTTCCAGACATGAATCCGGTTTGGGTCGACAGCGAGAACGCCCTCGCGGGCGTGGGTGAGATGGAAGTCGCCGACCCCGGGTCGGGTATGGGCCGATATGGGATGGCTCTCGACTTGGTTCGTCGGTCCGGACGCAAGGTCGGCTTCGCGTCTTTCACTTTCGACGTAGATGAGACAGGTTCGGTAGTCGAGATACCCGATGATGTAGGCACATTCGTCCCCACCTCGGGTGATCTTCCTGGCCGGCTCGAACTGATCGACGATGGCATCGAGGAGTGGCGGGTCGGCTTTGCCAAGGCGATGCTCGAGATCGAAAGCGGTCGGGTGGGCAAGGTGGTGTTGGCCCGGCAAGTGAGTCTCGGCACCGACACATCCCCCGACGAACGTGTCGTGGTCTCCCGTCTGGTTGCGAGCAACCCCGGTTGCCACGTCTTCTCCATCGGCGGCCTCCTCGGTGCCAGCCCGGAGCTCCTGGTGCGGTTGCGCAACGGGCGGATCAGCAGCCTCGCTCTGGCCGGGACGGCCACCGACCCCGACGAACTCGCCACGGTCAAGATCTCAGAAGAGCATCGCCATGTCTCCAACTCGGTGACGGAGGCGTTGAGCAAACACATGTCCGCGGTCGATCTGACCGAGCAGGTGATAGTCCCCCACGGTGCGATGTCACATGTGGGCACCCGGATCGAGGGTCCGGCCCACACCGGAACCACGATCGCTGATGTGCTCGCCGACCTTCATCCGACTGCGGCCGTTGCCGGGTCCCCCACTCCGGCGGCCATCGATCTCATCCGGGAGATAGAGCCGTTGTCCCGTCGTCGCTATGCGGGGCCCGTCGGCTGGATCGACGCCAGGGGCGACGGTGTCTTCGCTATCGCACTTCGCTGCGGAACCATCGAGGAGGGACACGTCACTCTGTACTCGGGAGGCGGTCTGGTCGCCGGTTCCGAAGAGCACGCCGAGCTCTACGAGACAGAACTGAAACTGGTCCCGATGCTCGAGGCATTGGGTCAGACGTAGGAACGAGACCTGATCTCTAGATCGTGTTCCCTGTCCACGTTGGCCAGCACGACATCGACACCAGAACTCCGCAGACCTCTGTCGACGGCCTCTTTTAGATCTTCCGCGTTGTCGACTGCAACGGGTCTGGCCCCGTGGAACCGGGCCAGTGCTGCGAGATCGCGGTGGGGGTCCGTGACGAAGAGACGCTCATACGATGGAGCGTGCCTGGCTTGAGGCAACGAGTCGAACAGGCCACCCCCGTGGTTGTCGGCCACGACCAGTGTCAGATCGATAGAGCCGTCATTGAGAAACCCATTGCTGTCATGGAGGAAGGAGAGATCGCCGCAGAAGGCCACGGTTCCGGGAACCACCGAAGCGACACCCAGAGCGGTCGAAACGAACCCATCGATTCCCGACGCGCCACGATTTGCGAAGACCGGTCCGGAACGTGAGAGGTGAGCATCGACTTCACGAATAGGCAGTGACGAACCCACTACGAGAGCTCCCCAGTCGACCAGGTCCAACGTCCTCGCTATCGCAGCCCCCGAAAGCGACTGGCCGTATGCGAGGTCGGCCCAAACGCGGTCCCTGATCTCGATGTCGCGCCTGAGCCAGTCCTCGCGCCATTCCTTCTCGGCGGATCCTTCGACCCCCTCGATCAGACGCACTGCATCCCCCATGACGATGTTTGTGGCGTTGCGGCCGGGGTCGATGATCCGACCCCAGCCGTCGATCCGAACTCTCACCGTCGCCTCGGCGATCATCCGTTCCAGCAGGGGGTCCGGTCCGATAGCCCCGATCGCAACGACAGTCGCCGGTTGCAGACCGTCTGGAACCCCACCGGCAAGAAGGAAGTGATAACTGGAAATCACTTCGCGACCTCTCAGGCCCGACAAAGCCGTGGCCAGCACCGGCCACCCCACGTCTTCGGCGGCCTCGATCAAGGCGTCCCGGCTGTAGTCACCGTCACCTGCGATCACGACTCCGCGCTCGGCTCGGAGGCCAGGAAACGGAACAGCACCAACATCCTCGGATGACGCAACGGTGTCGACCCGGGGAGTCGGGAACGGATATACGTCGCCCCGAGTGCGACCGTCATATGTGACGGGGACTGTCGGCTCCCTGAAAGCAACATTCAGATGGACGGGTCCTGGCCGGGTGGCAGTGGCGTTCGCCATCAGCGACCCGACAGCCGTGCGCCACTCCTCGTTGCGGTCCCGGTCGACTCCGGGCGCTTCGATGCCCGAGTAGGCGCGCACCTTGGACCCGAACAGTTCGGCCTGATCGATCGTCTGGTTGGCTCCCACGCCTTGCATTTCGGCAGGACGGTCCGCCGACACCACGACCAGAGGGACACAAGCCATGTCGGCCTCGACCACCGCGGGCATGAAGTTGGCCGGCGCCGTTCCCGAAGTCGCGATGACACCAGCAGGTCGATCCGAGGCGCGGGCCACTCCCATTGCATGGAAGGCAGCGGATCTCTCGTCGATGAACACCCGCGTTGCGAGGTCGGGATGCTCGTCGGCGGCAATGGCGAGAGCAGCCGAGCGCGACCCCGGCGCGATCGCGAGGAAGCGAACTCCGGCGACTGAGAGCTCGTCGACCACCACCCTGGCCAGTGCCGTGCTCGGATTCGGGTGGCTCAGGTCAGCACCTGCGCCGCAGCGCGGAGTCGCCGCAGCATCTCGGCTCCCCTGTCACGCTCGGGCTTCCATCGCTCGAGGAGGTCGGGATCCGGCTCCGGCCGACGCACCTGCAACATCCCGTCCCTCGGAACCATGGGGTCGAGCGTCGGATCACCTTCGATGAGGGCGACGGTGCCCAGGCCGCAGGCATACGGAAGCTCTGGAAGCAGCGAGGCGGCGAGCACTCCTCCATACATCCCGACAGACGTCTCCAGGGCGGACGATATGACCACGGGGATCGTGGCGCGATTTGCCAGGTCGAGGACACGGGCTACTCCGCCCATCGGCTGCACCTTGAGCACGAGAATGTCGGCGGCCCCTTCCTCGATCACCTGAAGTGGATACGGGCTCTGGCGAACCAACTCATCGGCGGCCAGTGGGATTGGGATCCTCTGTCTCAGTTCCTTCATCTCATCGACGGTGCCGACCGGCTGCTCGACGTACTCGAGATCGAACTCGATCAGCCTCCGAAGACGATGTGTTGCCATCTCGAGATCCCAGCCGGCGTTGACGTCGACCCTCAAGGCGCCGGCCGGACCCAGGGCGAGACGAACTGCCTCGACCCGTGCGATGTCGTCCTCCTCGCTGTCGCCCGGCTCGCCGATCTTCACCTTGGCCGTCGTTGCTCCTGACTCGAGAACCAGTGCCCGAGCGGTTGCTGGGTCCACGGCGGGAACTGTCACGTTCACCGGAATCTCTCGACGTCCCGGCTCAGGGATCTCGCCACATGCCAGTTCGAGGGCGGCGGCGAGCCACCTGGTGGTCACTTCGGGTGGGTAGTCGGGGAAGGGTGAGAACTCCCCCCAACCACGGGGCCCACGCACGAGAACCGCCTCCCGATGATCGACCCTTCGGAACCGCTGACGCATCGGAATGCGCACAGGATGGAGTTCCAGAGCCTCGAGCGCCTCGCTCATTCGGCCTGAATCTCACGCATGTATACGACCAGACGGTCCACTTGCTGATCGTCGAGAGAGGATGCGAACGACGGCATGCGACCACGGCCATTCAGGATCGTGAACTCGAGGAACTCGTCGGATTCGGTGGCCGAGTTCGTTCCGGGGCCGAGCGCCGGACCGAGGCCTCCTGAGAGGTCGGCGCCATGACAGCGGGCGCACAACTCGGCATAGATCTCTTCACCTGTGGCGTCCTCAGATGGCCGACCCACCGAGCAGGCGGAGACGCTCAGCACCACGGCGAGCACCACGGCCATCCTCAACCGTCGTCCTTCTTCTGCAGGTCCCGCACGTCCTGGGCGCGCTCCATCGGAAGGACCAGAACCACTTCAGGAGTCTCCACAACGATCATGTCGCTCACACCAGCGACAACCACCCGGCGGGAGGTGGCGCTTATGAATGACCCCGTCACATCGCTGAGACTCACATCACCGGTGAGATGATTGCCCTGGGCGTCCCGCCCGCTCGCCGCGTGCAGTGTTCGGTAAGAGCCAACGTCGTTCCATCCCACCGAGATCGGGATGACAAGACCCCGTTCGGTGTGCTCCATCACGGCATGGTCGAACGAGATCGACGGTGCTTCCCGAAACTGCTCTCCCAACTCGACGACGGCCTCGCCGGTCGGTTCGAGAGAAGACTCCACAGCTGCCACGACCGCCGGGCAGTGCTTCCTCCCCTCTTCGATGACGACGTCTGCCCGGACAACGAACATGCCGAGGTTCCAGAAGTGGCGACCGTCCGTTGAGAGCAGTTCGGCTTCTTCGAGGTCGGGCTTTTCCTTGAATCGCTTGATACGGCGGGCCAAACCCTCTTCCTCGTCGACCTCGATGTAGCCGTAGCCGGTCTCAGGTCTGGTCGGGCTCCCACCAAACGTCACGATGGAGCCCTCCCTGGCGAATGTCGCCGCCACCTCGACGACATCCCGAAACCCAGTGTCGTCAGATATGAGATGGTCGGAGGGAAGGATCAAGAGGATGTCGTGTGGATCGGACGCCAGGGCAGCGGCGATCACCGCCGGCGCGGTGTTCCGACCCTCGGGCTCGACGATGATCGGGCCAACCTCGATCGGCGACCGGGCCAATTCCCGCTGCACATGGGTGAGATGACGTTCACCGGTGACGACCAGAGCCGGGACGAGACCCTCCAAACCGTCGAGCCTTGCCAGTGTGAGCTCGAACAGGGAATGCCCGGCGAGCAGCTTCGAGAACTGTTTCGGAGTCTCAGGGGTCGAAAGAGGCCAGAGTCTCGTCCCCGATCCTCCGGAGAGGATCACCGGTCTCAGATCGTTCACGCGCCGAGCGTAACGGGGAGCGTCACCGGACCTGTGCTACGTTCTTCCAAGCTCCCCGAGGTTCGATGCCGGCTATTCGCGTCCAAGGACTCACCAAACGTGATCAACCCGAGCTGGCTTCAGTCCACGGCTCCGATTGAAACGTAGCCACATTCCTCACACACGTTCCTGGTGATGCCGATGCCACCCGGTGCCTCGATGAATTGGTGTACATGGTCCCGTGATCCGGCACGGAAAGCCGCCTTGACCGCACCCATGATCCCCCGCTTGTCTTTGGAGAGGCCGGCCATGGCCGGCTCCAGGTCGGGCTGGAGACTCGTGGCTACGTGGGGTTCGACCGACTTCTCGAAGTCGTTGAGATCGACCACCTGCGGGCCGGGCGCGGTCGGCTCAGGCTCAGGGACCGGCTCAGGCTCAGGGACCGGCTCAGGCTCAGGAACCGGCTCAGGCTCAGGAACCGGCTCAGGCTCAGGAACCGGCTCAGGCTCAGGAACCGGCTCAGGTTCAGGAACCGGCTCAGGTTCAGGAACCGGGTCAGGCTCAGGAACAGGGTCAGGCTCAGGAACCGGGTCAGGCTCAGGAACCGGCTCAGGCTCAGGAACCGGCTCAGGCTCAATCCACATCGGGTCAGGACCGAGATCGAATTCCGGAACCTCCTCCGCCTCCTCAGCTTGCGATGCGGCTGCCGTTTGCCGGATTTCAGCCCGTTCTTGCTCGAGACGCTGAACTTCGAGCCGATAGGCCTCGAGCAGGTTGGCTTCGCGCTCCTCGGCCGCCCGTCTCTCCTGATCGAGACGCTCCCTCTCCTCAGCCAGTTGTCGTCTCTCCTCGTCCAGAGCAGCCTGCGCTGCAATGACATCCGGATGAAGCGGAGCAACCGTTCCGCCCGCTGGGGCGGCGATCTCGTCCTCAGACCCTTCGGGTACGTCGTCGAATCCCCGATTCGCACGCTCGGCTTGTTCCTCCCTCGCGACGGGAATCGCGGCCGACTGGTCACGACGATCCCAGCGCTTCGGGCCCGGCTCGACCTCAGACTGATCTGGCGCGACGCGATCCGGGGGCGACTGCGTGCTGGAAGGCAGAGTTGTCTGACCGGCGAGGGAGCGGGGACCGAGAGAAGCGAGATTGGCCTCCATAGCATCGCGTAGATCCCCCAGACGCGGGGGCGTGATCCCTCGTCTCGACTTGCGGATGGCCAGCGAGCGCGTAGCCAAGCCTTTTGACTTGATCGTGGCCCAGGACCCTGCCATGTGCTCCACCCCGCGATAGGCGAAGTCGATCGGGTCTTGGGCGACAAATGTGACCTCGGTGCCGTCCAGATCTATCAGGAATGCGCTTGCGACCAGTCGGCGAGCATGAATGTCGTAGAGGGACCACCTGCCCAGAGACTCGTCGTCCAAGACGAGCTCAGCCTGATCCTCGTCGATCACGAACGACACAGGCACACCCGGGTGATCCACCTCCGGGAATTTGAGCTCACCTTGAAATTTCACTTAGTTCTCGGGACTTTCGAATCGGCCGTCGGTCCGTGACGGTCTAAAAGATCCCACCTGAATCGGAAATGTCAAGACGCTAGACATAGGCGTCGAGTGGTGGACAGGCGCAAATGAGGTTTCTGTCGCCTCCGACGCCGTCGATCCTCCCTACCGGTGGCCAGTACTTGTCACGTCGTAATGAATCAACCGGATATGCCGCGAGCTCTCTGCCATAGGGTCTGCGCCACTCGTCGAGTGTGACGTCCTCTGCCGTGTGAGGTGCGTTGAAGAGGGGATTGTCGTCGCGGGGCCACTCACCCGAAGCAACCCGGTCCGCTTCCCCCCGAATCGCGATCATCGCATCGCAGAATCGGTCGATCTCTTCCAGGCTCTCCGACTCGGTTGGCTCGATCATGAGAGTGTTCGCCACCGGAAATGCAAGGGTGGGAGCATGGAACCCGTAATCGGCGAGTCGTTTGGCGATGTCTTCTGCCGTGACCCCAGACATCTTGGTAACGGGTCGGACATCGACGATGCATTCGTGTGCGACTCGGCCCTGCTCCCCTGAGTACAACACCGGGAAGTAAGGGTCGAGACGCCGAGCCACATAATTGGCGGAGAGAATGGCCACGCGAGTCGCTTCCTTCAGCCCGTCCGAACCCATCATCCGGATGTAGGCGTACGGGACGGGGAGGATGCCGGCCGAACCAAACGGCGCACCGGAGATGGGCCCCACTCCGGTCCCGGGACCGGCTTCGGCCAGAGCGGGATGATTGGGTAGGAATGGAGCGAGGTGCTCCCTCGCTCCCACGGGGCCCACACCCGGGCCACCGCCGCCATGGGGGATCGTGAAAGTCTTGTGGAGGTTGAGATGGCCCACGTCCGCCCCGAAGTGGGCGGGCTTGGCCAGACCGACGAGTGCGTTCAGATTGGCCCCGTCGACGTATACCTGACCACCATGATCGTGGACGACCGCAGTCACTTCCTCGATCGATGGCTCGAACACACCGTGGGTAGACGGATACGTCACCATCAGCGCAGCGAGCCGATCTCGATGCTCCGCCGTCTTTCGCTTCAGATCCTCGATATCGATGTTCCCCGAATCATCGGTCGCCACGACGACCACTCGCAAACCAGACATCACTGCGGATGCAGCATTCGTGCCGTGTGCCGAAGCCGGGATCAGACACACGTCTCGCTGGGAATCGCCACGCGACGCGTGATAGGCGGCGATCGCCAGCAGACCCGCCAGCTCTCCTTGTGAACCTGCGTTCGGCTGAAGAGAGACCGAGTCATACCCCGTTATCGCGGCCAGGTACGAACCGAGCTCCTCGATCAGCTCCAGATAGCCTTCTGCCTGGTCGACTGGCGCGGAGGGCTGGCGACCGGCGAAATTGTCCCAGGTGATCGGCACCATCTCGGTGGTGGCGTTCAGCTTCATGGTGCACGAGCCAAGGGGAATCATCGTCCGATCCAGCGCAAGGTCTCTATCGGCGAGACGTCTGAGATATCGGAGCATCTCGTGTTCCGACTGGTGGAGACTGAATACCGGGTGAGTCAGATAGGGGCTCTGTCGGGCCAACTCCCCTGGTAGACGCCCTGTCACGTCCACGACCTCGGCACCCAGCGCCTCGAGAAGCCGGGCCACGAGTCGATCATCCGTCTTCTCATCGACCGCGATGCGGATGTGATCACCGTCGACCCGGCCGATGTTGATCCCGGCTAGACGGGCGGCGACGACGAGCTCGTCGGCCCGGTCGGGTGCGGCCACCGTGATCGTGTCGAACCAGGTGTCGTTGACCACACGATGTCCGGCCTGACTCAGAGACTCGGCGAGGACCGTGGCGAGACGGTTGCATTCGGACGCGATCGCCCGCAACCCTTCGGCGCCGTGCCAGCACGCATAGAACCCGGACATCACCGCGAGCAATACCTGGGCAGTGCAGACGTTGGATGTTGCCTTCTCCCGTCTGATGTGCTGCTCCCGCGTCTGCAGGGCGAGGCGGTAGGCCATGCGCCCGGCTCGGTCCTTGGCGACTCCCACCAGCCGTCCCGGCAACGCCCTGACATGGGTCTCGAGGGTGGCTATGAAGCCGGCGTGAGGACCGCCGTAGCCGAGTGGCACGCCGAACCTCTGTGCCGATCCGACTGCGACGTCGGCACCCCACTCCCCCGGCGGTGTCAGCATGGTCAGTGCGAGGAGATCGGTAGCGACGACGACCAGAGCTCCGCCGTCTTTGAACTCTCGGACTCTCGTCGACCAATCGACGACCGCACCTGACGACCCCGGATACTGCAAAAGCACACCGAAGCCGACGGTTGGGTCGAAGTCATCGTCAAGGGTTCGAAGAACGATTCCGACAGCCCTGGCTCGTGTCTGCATCACGGCCCGGGTCGCAGGGTGGATGTCCGGGTCGACGTAGAAGACATCCCGGTCGTCCCTGGTGAGCCGACGAGTCATGGCCATCGCCTCGGCGGCGGCAGTCGGCTCGTCGAGCAACGAGGCGTTTGCGATCTCCAACCCGGTGAGGTCCGAGACCATCGTCTGGAAGTTGAGCAAAGCCTCCAACCTGCCCTGGGAGATCTCGGGCTGATAAGACGTGTATGCGGTGTACCACGCCGGGTTCTCCAGCACGTTGCGCTGGATCACGGGCGGGACGATCGTGTCGTAGTAGCCGAGCCCGATGAGCGACGGCAGCACCTGGTTGCGAGCAGCGACCTGTCGCAGTCTGTCGATGACGGCTCGCTCGGTGAGGGCCGGGGGAAGATCGAGCGTGGTGTCGAGGATGGAGGTGGGCACCGTCTGAGCGACCAGATCGTCCAGTGACGCGGCACCAACCGTGGCCAGCATCTTCTCGATGTCGGCTGATGTGGGTCCGATGTGTCGGTCAGCGAATCGCTCAGAGGGGTTTGACATCGATCTGAGACCGATCATAAGCCCGATGTCTCATAGGCCACACTCTCCTCCTACTTTGCCATCCGCTCGGTCCGGTGAATCCGACTGGGCGCCCCCAACCCCAACTCTGGAGGCGGCCGCGGGTACCCCAAGACCCCGGATGAACCACTCCAGAGAAACCCCCCACTTCTGGGGGTGGCGAAGACCCCGGCTTCCCCCAGGCCGGGGTCTTCCTTCGTTCACTTGGCGCGAGAAGCCTGGTTCTAACCAGGGGGCAAGCTGACGACGGCTACTGGTAGCGCCGACTGCTCGAGCATGTATGACACCCTGTGTCCGTAGAACGGCCGATTTGTCAGCGACCTGGTGCTGGCGCCGATCACCAATAGATCGAAAGCCCCCGAGTTGCCGAAGGCCACGATCTCCTCTTCGGCATTGGGAGCGACACGGACTCCGGTTTCGACGGACACGCCGAGTCTCTCGCCGAACGCCGCTGCCTCTGAGACCATCTCCTGTCCAGCAGCGAGGCTGTCCTCGACCGCGGCGTCCTCACGCATGACTCCCTGGCCTTCCGGTCGATTGACCACGTGAAGGGCGAAGGTCCGTCCTCCGCTGGCCTTTGACAGCGAGTAGGCGAACTCCTCGGCAGCGCGAGTGGATCGGGACGAGGAGACAGGAACGAGGATCCTCTTCGGCAGGTCTTCGGTTACGGTTCGACCATCGGGCATCCTCACCACGATGGAGGGGACCTCGACCTGGGCGAGGACACGGTCGATCACGCTGCTGAACGTCCCTTCGCCGGTCTCGGTAGCGCCCATGACCAACAGGTCGTAGCCCAAGGCGCTCTCCTTGGCGATGGCGGCAGCGGGATCCCTGGCGAGACGCCGGATCGTCCGGGCCTCCGGGACCTGGGCCAGCACGTCATCCGGTGTACCCGGGTCTCCCTCCACACGACGGAGGAGTCGGCGCAACAACCCGGGTTTGGCGAGATCCACCACGAGGACAGTCATCTCCGCGTCCGGGAACACAGAACTGATGATGTGTGCGGCGTATCTGCTGTTGGAGCCACCACGGGTCGGGATTAGGACCCGTCGCGAGTTGAGGATCTCACTCGATTCACGCAGCTTCTCGGCTTCGAGACGCTGAGCTTCCTCCGTCGGGATGTCCCAGCCACGCACCACCAGCTTGAGCAACTGGGGGGCCACTATCGAGGTCACGATCGCCGCCAGGACCATCACCGTGTAACCGGTCTCGCTGACCACCCCCAGATTGAGACCGATTATTGCGACGACGACCCCCATCGCCCCGAGCGCCGAGAGGCCAGACCCCAAGGCCAGTGCCTCCCGGCCCCGAACACCCGCGAAGAAGCCACCCAGGACGGTGCCCGCGATCTTTGCCGTGATCGCGACCACGATCAGCACGACTGTCCACAGGACGACCGTCGACGTGTCGAGGAGACCGATGTCCACGCGAAGTCCGGAAAAGGCGAAGAACACGGGGGCGAGCAGCGCCGCCGTCATCGTCTCGAGTATCGACCTGACTTGGGGTAACTGATGACGCAGACCGGCCACCAGGATGCCGACGATGTAGGCGCCGAGTATCGCCTCGATGTGGAGGGCTTGGGTGATCGCACCCCCGACGAGTGCGGCGACGATTGTGATCGACAATGCCGCCGTCAGCGAGGAGCCGCGTGACATCACATATCTGAACAGCTTGTCGAGGAGCCAGCGGAAGACGGTGAACGAGAGGAGGAGGAAGATCAACAGGCCGCCGAAAGACAGCGCGAGTCTGTCCGGCTGGAAGCCATCGAGGGCGATGCCGGAGAGGGCGGCGAGAACGAGCCACCCAACGGCGTCCATCGTCATCCCTGCGGCGAGAGTCACCTGGCCGAAATTGCGTCGCAGGTAACCCATGTCCTGGAGGATCTTGGCGACCACAGGCAGAGCGGAGACCGACAGCGCCAGTGCGAGGAATCCGGCGAAAACGGAGCGTTCCACCCCTTGCCCGTCCGGCCCGGCGCCGATGAAGGACTCAGGAACCAAGAAGGCGAGCGAGGCGGTAGCGGCGAGTGGGAGTAGCAGCGCACCCGCCGACACCGACAGTGCCGCGGTTCGGAAACGGGCGATGATCCCGAGATCGGTCTCGAACCCGATCACCACCAGGAGCATGATCACGCCCAGCCACGAGATGCCAAACACAACCGAGGTGACTGTCGGCTCGCCGAAGACCCAGTCATAGGTCTCAGGGGCGACCCGGCCGAATAGGGTGGGCCCGAGGACGACGCCGGCGAGCAGTTCACCCACAACGGCTGGCTGGCCGATGCTCTTCATGAACCAGCCAAAGAGTCGTGCGACCCCGACGAGCAGGGCCAACTGCACGAGAAAAACCAGGACTTCGTGTTCGCTCAGCGGTGCCGCCGACGAGCCACCCTCGGCGGCGAGAACTACGACCACGTCTTCCAAACTAGCTCTGGATCAGACGTTGAACCGGAACTCGACGACGTCGGACGGTCTCATGACATACGTCTTGCCTTCGGTTCGGACAAGTCCGGCAGCCCTGGCCGCCGTCCACGATCCGGCCGAGATGAGTTTCTCGTAGTCGACGACTTCAGCGGCGATGAAGCCCCTCTGAAAGTCTGTGTGGATGACACCGGCAGCCTCAGGAGCGGTGGAGCCGGAGGTGATCGTCCAGGCCCGCGCCTCCTTGTCCCCGGCAGTGAGAAAGCTCTGCAAGCCGAGTGTCTCGTAAGCCACCCTGATCACTGCGTCGAGCCCTGGTTCGCTCTGTCCGATCGACTCGAGAAGTTCGAGACGTTCTGATCGATCGAGTTCGATCAGTTCCGCCTCGATCTGAGCATCGAGAAAGAGCGCCGGGGCAGGGGCGACCATCGCTGAGTACCGGGTCTGCATCTCGGTGTCAGCCAAGCCCGACTCGTCGACGTTGAACACGTATATGACCGGCTTGGCGGTGAGAAGATGGAGATCCCTGAAGTGCTGTTGCTTCGCCATCAGATCACTGTGACGGCTCACCATCTCCCCGGACGCAACCACCTCGCGGACCTGTTGCAGGGTGTCCACCTGTGGCATCAGAGTCTTGTCGATCGTGGACTCTTTCTCCAGCCTGGGGAGCCTCCTGTCGATCGTTTCGAGATCGGCGATGGCGAGCTCTGTCTCGATCGTCTCGATGTCGCGCGCAGGGTCGAGCTCGTTCTCGACGTGGACGACGTTGGAAGTCTGGAAAGCCCTGACCACGTGGCAGATGGCGCTCACCTCCCGGATATTGGCCAGGAATCTGTTGCCCAGACCCTCACCTTTGCTCGCCCCTCTCACCAGACCGGCGATGTCGACGAAGGTGACGGTTGCGTTGATCCGCTTCGCCGAGCCGAACATTTCGCCGAGGCGGTCGACTCTCGGATCGGGAATCGGGACCACCCCGGTGTTTGGCTCGATCGTGGCGAACGGATAATTGGCGGCGAGGATCCCGGCCCGTGTCAGGGCGTTGAACAGCGTCGACTTGCCGACATTTGGGAGACCGACGATTCCGATGGATAGAGCCATGTGGGACGTGGGAGATTAGGGACCTGATCCCCGGGTAGCTGATTAGCGTGACGGTGTGGACAAGGTCGCCGTGATCGGTGCCGGCTCGTGGGGAACCACCGTTGCTGCGATGGCGGCAAGACGCGCTCGCACCGTGCTCTGGGCGAGACATCGGGAACTCGCGGACTCGATAAACGAGTCACACGTCAACAAACCGTATCTCCCTGGCCTCGAGCTCCCGGACACCCTCGCCGCGACGGCAGATCTCGCCGAGGCCTCCTCCGATGCCGACGTCGTGGTGATGGCGGTCCCCTCACACGGGTTCCGAGAAGTCTTCACCGAGATCGCCCCCGGTCTACGCGAAGACAGGACCATCATCTCGCTTACCAAAGGGATCGAGCAGGGCACCCTGGCCACGATGACCGAGGTCGTCTTCGACGTCGAGCCGGAAGTCGACCGCGACAGGGTGGGTGTGATGACCGGCCCGAACCTCGCCTCCGAGATAGCTGCAGGTCAGCCCACAGCCACAGTCGTCGCAATGCGTCACATCGAAGCCGCCGCCGCGCTCCAGCAACTGTTCATGGGTCCATCGTTCCGGGTCTACACCAACGATGACGTCACGGGTTGCGAGCTCGGCGGGGCACTGAAGAACGTAATGGCGATCGCCTCGGGGATGTCGGACGGGCTCGGCTTCGGGGACAACACACGGGCCACACTCCTCACCCGTGCCCTCGCCGAGTTGACCCGTCTCGGCGTCGCCCTCGGGGGTCGACCGGAGACCTTCGCCGGTCTCGCCGGGATGGGCGACCTGATCGCCACCTGCTCGTCCGACCGGAGCCGCAACCACCGTGTCGGCTTCGCCTTGGCGCGAGGCCAGACCCTCGAGGAGATCACCACCGAGATGCGGATGGTCGCCGAGGGTGTCAAAACGACCAAGAGCGTCCTCGGCCTGGCGGAGCGGACCGGTGTGGACATGCCCATCGCCTCGCATGTCGACCTGGTCCTGGAGGGCAAGTTATCGCCAAAAGAGGGCATGTTGAGCCTGATGACCCGAGAAGCGAAGGCGGAGTCACGATGACGGACAAGACCCAGATTCGCCGTCTCCCCGAGAGAGGCACCGATGACCTCGAGATCATTCGTGCCATCCTCGACGAGGGTTTCGTCTGCCACGCCGCGTATGTGACTCAGGGCAGACCGGTGGTGATCCCCACCCTGTACGCACGAGACGGCAACCGTCTCCTGCTCCACGGTTCCAACTCTATGGGTCTCGCCAGGGCAGTCAGGGAGCGGTCACCTCTGAGCGTGGCGGTGACCCATATCGACGGGTTGGTAGTGGCGCGGAGCGCCTTTCACTCGTCCGCCAACTACCGCAGCGTGGTGATCCACGGTCAGGGCCGACTGCTCGAGCCCGAGGAGAAGGTCGTCGCATTCGACACCATCGTCGATGCCCTGATTCCCGGCCGACTCGCAGATCTCAGGGCGTCCACCGAGTCCGAGATCAAACAGACCGCGATCATCGAACTCCCGCTCGATGAGATTTCAGCCAAGGTCCGCACCGGAGGGCCAAATGACGAGCCGGAGGACTTGGAGCTCGATGTCTGGGCGGGAGTGGTGCCGTTCCGTCTGGTCCCCTCGGACGCTGAGCCCTCGCCCGACCTGCCGCCCCACGTCGAGATCCCTGGCTATCTGCGGCCCTACCAACGCTGACCGGCCTCAGAGAAATCCAGCGTGCCACAAGGCCAGCACGTCCATCGTCATTGCGATAGCGATGTGAAGTGCTGCGCCCCACCACACCGAGTGGGTCTTCAACGACAAGAAGCCGAGGGCCGTGCCGCCCACGATCGCCGAAAGGGCCTCGGCCAATGGCTTTGTGAAATGGATCATGGTGTAGGGGACCACCATCACAAACACTGCCGCGATACCAAGACGAGGGCTCAACCCGAAGAGCAGGTAACCGCGGAAGAAGAGTTCGAGGGCAACGAACTGGAGCGCATAGAGAATCCAGAAGACAGCCAGGTAGGGCCATATCGCCTCTTCCTCGACGAGACGATAGAACGGATACTTGGCCTGGAAGCCGGGCAGGAAGGATGCAGCGAGGATGAACGGCAGAGAGAGGCCGTAAAGCACCGCGTATGGCTTCCACGATCGAGTGGTCACTGGACGGCCCGCCCCGTAGTCCGCAAACGAACCCCGCATCGCCACGATCGAGACAGCCGGAATCAACACGTAACAGGCTATGGAGATCAGGGCCCACCACACCAACCCTTTGAACTCGCTGTTCCCCTCGGCCGCACCCGGAAACAGCGTCATGAGTGTTCCAGGGCCGCGGAAGAAACTGATGAAAGTCAGCGCGATGGCCGCAGTGACGAGGACGACTGCGACACGACGAAGCGAGAGACCCCTGGGAACCTCACGACGATGCCGCTCCGCCGCCGTTTCGACTTCGTCGACGACATCGACGAAGTACATCCGCCACAAACCTCGCATCGGCAATCGGGTCCTCCTCGCTGAGATCGTTCGACCGAGGATTATCGACGGCCGGTTCACTGTTTCACTGCAACGTGCGGACCACGCATGGGGTTCTAGGCGGTATGACGAACACAAGACTGATTTCGACAACCCATGGCACCAATCGGGAAGCGTTCTCGGCCAAGGACTGGGGATTGTTTCTCGCCCTGGCCGCGATCTGGGGCTCTTCTTTCCTGTTGATCGCCGTTGGTCTCGATGCCTTCCACCCCGGACTGGTCACCCTGCTCCGGGTAGGTCTGGGTGCCGCCGTGCTCGCCATGATCCCCCGGGCCAATGTCGGCAGGATCGACAGCGAGGACATGCCCCGAGTGTGGTTGCTCTCCTTCATCTGGGTTGCCCTCCCCTTCACCCTGTTTCCGATAGCGCAACAGTGGATCGACTCGGCCATCGCCGGCATGCTCAATGGGGCGACCCCGATCTTCACCGCACTCGTGGCCACGGTCCTGTTTCGCTCGCTGCCGGGACCACTTCAGATGACAGGGCTCGTGGCGGGCTTCGCAGGAATCCTGGCCATCGCATTGCCCTCGGCGGGCGACGGGACGACTGCCGCCCTCGGCGTGATCTTGGTGATCGTTGCCACAATGGGGTATGCAGTATCGCTGAACCTGGTGGCGCCGCTCCAGCAGAAGTACGGATCGCTCCCGGTCATGGCGTCGGTACTCCGCTGGGCGGTTCTTTGGGTCATCCCCTACGGGATCGTCGGCCTCTTCGACTCGTCTTTTGCCTGGCCCTCGCTGATCGCCACCTCCGTCATAGGTGTTTTCGGCACAGGACTCGCCTTCGTATTCATGGGAACCCTGGTGGGCAGTGTCGGGGCAACACGCGCTTCCTTCATCACCTACCTGATGCCGGTGGTCGCTCTCGTCCTCGGTGTCGTGTTCAGACAAGAGGCGGTTTCGCCGATCTCGGTGGCCGGCGCTGTCCTCGTTATCGTGGGAGCCATCCTTGCGTCACGCCGGGAGACGCGACAGATCGACAGCCGCCCGACGTAGCGCCCGCATCGACATTTCCTTGTCCCCGAGACGGTGACGCAACTCACGCTCGAGACCCCCGATCGGAAAGAGATTCTGCGGTGCTCGAGGGTCCTTGTGCGCAGCCGATGAGTATCTGGGGAGGGTGGCGCTGACTCTGGTTGCTACACGGGCGGCTTCGGCTGCATTCGTGTCCGCGTCGATCTCACATCTGACGAGACCCCCGGCCGGCCCGGCGTGATTGGCCAACCGCAGATACCAGGAGAACCTGCTCCAGGAGGTTGTGGTCAGGAACAAGGGAGTCCGATAGCCGGCGGGAAGGGAGGTGAGGACCTGGCGCAGTTCGAGGGGCAGGTACTGCACCTTTTGGGTCTTGATGTATCCGACAGCATTGGGCAGATCGCGGGCATGGGAGAGTGGGCCGTCGACTATCAACATCTCGGTCTCCCCTGAGCGGTGGGTGACCGACCCCTCGAGATCGCCCATCCGTTGCTGGATGCCCAGCCAGAGCTCTTCGGGCGTGGTGCCCTTGGTCGCCTTGACCCCGTAGACACCGACGCTGGTCGCCACGTCGTTTGCGGGCGCCGAGGTGAAGAGACCACGCTCGACTTCGGTCTCGACGATCCTGGCTTTCCCATTGCATCGGACCACCCCGGCGGCGTAAGTGGCCGCCAACGCGAAACCGGGGAAATCGGGTGGCTGGTCGATCCACAGTGTGGCGTCGACTCGGCGGACACCGTCGACGAAGGTCACGTCGGTCACCGGGTCGGTCTCGGGAAGCAAGGGACGCCAGTCCTCGGGTCGCATCTCCACCGTCACGTCGACGTTCTGGCTGGCATCCTCGAGCTCGGCGTCAGTGGGTGCCCCATAATCGGAATCCCAGGCTTCGACGGTGAATCTCATGGGACCAACTTCACCCGTGAGCCTGCAATCTCCCTGGTTACCTCGTATCGAACCGGGGCCCGGATGGCCAGTTCTTTGACATGGGTGATGATGCCGACCATCAACCCCGACCCGCTGAGCTCTTCGAGCACCGAGGCCACCGTGTCGAGCGATTCCTCGTCCAACGTGCCGAAACCCTCGTCGAGGATTATCGCGTCGAGACCGGCACCTCCCTTTGCGGACAGTGTTTCGGCGAGTGAAAGCGCAAGGGCCAGGGAGACGAGAAACGTCTCACCACCCGAGAGTGTCGCCACCGACCTCCTCTCGTCGGCATTCCGATGGTCGACTATCGAGAAGTCGCCCGACTCGTCGGAATGCAGTGAATAGCCACCACCCGAGAGATCTCCGAGCAAATGGTTGGCACCAGTCACCAGGTCGGTCAGGGCGCTCACCATCAGCCATCGCTCGAACCCGGTGGCCTTGAGATGATTGGCGAGCGTTCCAGCTACGACTTGGCTGGTCCTGGCTACCTCGATCTGCGCCGCCAGGTCAAGTGCCTGCTTCGCTGACTTCTCGTGGTTCTCTACGACGGTGCGTGCCTGTTGGAGGGAGGTGGCCACCTCGACGGCGAAGGGCTCTTCTCCTTCGAGCCCGGCGGCCCGCAGCTCTTCAACTAGCTCATGACGTCTGGCGATGGCCGCCGCTTGGGCCGACTCGATCTGAGCGGCGAGCTCTTCCCTGACGGCGAGACGGCCTCTGGCAGTCTCGTCACGCCAGATGCTGAGCTCTTTCCACTGCACTATCGGGTCGTCACTCTCCGAGACAGGAGGTTCCAGGTCGGCGACACTGAGTTGGGCTGCTGTCAGCTGCTTGGAGATCCGCCTCGACATGTCGGCGAGGTCGGCCAGTCGGTCCGCGGCGTTCTTCTGCTCGGCTTCCCTCACCGTGAGTTCCCCCCGAGCGTCGGCCACGGCTCCGAGGGCTGACTCGACACGCGCTTGCAACCCATCCATTTGATCTCCGGGTGGCGCATCTTCAAGCTCGACTAGCAGCTGGGCACGACGACTCTCCATCTCTGCGGTCGTCGACTCAGCTGACGCCAGCCCGGACAACGCCTCCTGCTCGGCCTTCCGGGCCTCTTTCACCACGTTTACATGGTCTTCTTCGATCTTCTCCAGGTCATGGATCGCCGGGGTCTCAGACACCCGAGGCAGGCTCGTAACGATCTGAGTGCAGACCGGGCAGGTCTCTCCTTCGACCAGCCCGTCGGCGAGGAGATGGGCAGCATGCTCCGATCGAGCCAGCGCGGTCGCGGCCCGGGCGTCATCGAGCGCGGCTTCTGCGAGCTGGAGGGTCTGAGTCGCTGCTTCCGCTGCTTCCCGGGCCTCATTCACGGCTGAGTCCTCGAGACGTTTCTCCAGAGTGTCGAGCTCGGAGCGTTCCTTGAGCCAGGTCTTGAGCTGTTCGGGTGACGGCAGCTCGGCCAGGGCGGCTTCGGCTTCTTGCAATGTCTCCTTGGCCGACGCCAGTGACTCCTCGGTATCGACCACTACCGAGCGTGCTTCCACCACGAGGGACTCGTGTGACTCGAGGTCGTCGGGGACGGCGATGGCGTCGAGGCGGTCGAGGGCATGACCGATACTTCTGTCTTCCGCGCCCAGGGCGACGACCACGGCGTCGAGCTCTTCCAGCTTCTTCACCTCATCACCGATCGACTTTGCGAGACCCTCGAGGAGAGACAGACGCGCTTTGGCGGCAGTTGCGCTCTTTTCGTCAGGCACGTCGAGAGCGGAGATGGCAAGCTCCGCGGCACCGGCACGGTCCGAGGCAACGGCTTCCCGGGTCTTTGCCAGTTCCCGGACCACGGTGTAGACGTCGAGACCCAGCAGATTGCGGAGCAGACCTTGCCGCTCTGCTTTGGTGGCTGTGAGGAATCTGGCGAATTCCCCCTGGGGCAATACGACGGTCCGCGTGAAATCTTCGAAACGGAGCCTGAGCAGCTCCTCGACCGCAGCTGTCACCTGGTCGGCGCCGTCGGCGAGCACCTCGTCACCCCGTTGCAGACGGGCCTCCTTGACACTGGCGCCACCCGAGGAGGTTCGTAGTGCCATCCGTGCCGCGGTGTAGGCCTGGCCGTCGACCTCGAAGTCGAGCCTCACCCGGGCTCGGTCGGCTCCAGCGGTGATGGCGGGGGCCACGGCGTTGCCTCCGAGACGGGGCACCCGGCCGTATAGAGCGAAGACCATCGCGTCGATGAGACTCGACTTGCCGGCACCGGTCGGTCCGGTGAGGGAGAAGAAGTCGACGTCCTCGAAGCGGACCTCGACCCGATCACGATATGCGGAGAATCCCTCGACCTCGATACGGAGTGGTCTCATACCGTTGCCTCGTCGAGTAGTTCGGCGAACAACGCCTCCACCCTCTCGTCGGATGCGTTTCGATCCGCGAGGTAGCTGCCGAAAGCTGCGATGGGGTCTAGACCCTGTCTCGACTCGGCCCCTTTCTCAGACCTACCGGGACTCTCGAGTACCACCTCCACCGCGTTTGGGATGGCATCTCTGACCTCATCGGCGAGACCCGCGCGCGCAGCCTCCCGAAGAACAACACGCACATATGCGTCCTCTACGTCTTCGGCCGCGGCGAGAACCTGGGTGAGGGTGCCGCCGAGTTGACGTAGAGGTCGTCCCGAGGTCAGTGGCAGCTCCGATACCGACGCCGGTTTCCCGGGTTCTGCCTTGACCAGAAGCGACCCTTTCTGATCATTCACCTCACCGAAGTCGAGTTGGAGGGGCGATCCCGAGTACCAGACGGGTGAGGAGTGGGGCATCTTCTGCTGACGGTGGTAGTGACCTAGCGCCACGTACGAGAGATGACCGGGAAACAACGCCGCAGGGATGCCGTAGCCGAAGATGTGTGCGCTCCGCTCACCACCACCGGCGAGGCCGCCGTGAACGGTGAGATGGCTGACCAGGAGATTCACAGTGTCGGTGGTCATGTCAGAAGTGAGCGTTCCAATCACCCTCCGCAGCCGCTCTTCGAACTGGCCGGCGTGCTGGTCGGGGTCGCTACCCATGATGTCCTCGACCTTGACGATGGCTCTGGCAGTGACCCAAGGCAGAAGACCGACCTTGACGCCGATATCGTCGAACTGGACGAGACCGCCGTCGGAAGGTGAACGTGGTGAACCCACCATCGTCACGTTTGCCCGTCTCAGGATCGGAGCTACGGCGTCTAGCCGACCCGGGCTGTCGTGGTTACCCGCCACGACTACCACAGGCGAGGTGTCTGCAAGGTCGAGGAGCGCCCGCCAGACGATCTCCTCAGAGACCGGTGCCGGTGAGGCGGTATCGAATAGGTCACCGGCGATGACTGTGAGGTCGACCTGGTGCTCACCTGCCAGCCCGGCCAGCTCCGCAAGAACCGCCCGATGCTCCTCGGAGCGGTCGCGGCCCCGGATCCGACGTCCGACATGCCAGTCGGAGGTGTGCAAAATCTTCACGGTGAAGATCGTAGGAATGGCCTAAGACAGATTCGGGGAGTGTTCTCTACGGGATGAGGACGCGTCCTCACCCCAGACTTCGTCGTTTTCGTGTGCGCGCTTCCTCGATGTGGGTGAGGACATGGTGGAACCTGCACAGGAGAACTCCTTGGTCCACGGATGTGATCCCGCCATCGGCCCAGTGATCGAGATGATGGATGTCGGCCCACCTGGCGGGTCGCTCACAACCCTTCCACGTGCAAGTGCGGTCCCTGGCGATGATGGCCCTACGTTGCGAGACGGACCACACCCTGGTCTTGCGACCGACGTCGAGGATCTCTGAATCCGGACCGAAGATGATCCGACACACCGAAGAGTCACAGGCGACAAGCCTGATTGTCTCGACATCGACGATCGAGGCCGTGTCCATCGTCTCGTGCCGACCACCGGCGATGCCGCGGAGACCATCGATGTCTGTGAGCAGTTGAATCTGCGGTCGCTCTCCCCCAACTTGGGCTTCGTTCTCGTGCGCCAGGTGGCAGTTCGCCATCTCTTCGAGCGCATCATGGCGTCGCTGACGTGTCGTCCTGGTGTCGTCGGGACTTGGCGGGGGCATGTGTGCCGAGAGGGCAGCTTCTAGAGCTTCGCCGGCCAGCTGAGTCATCCAACCGTCGATGCGACGCATGCCCTTGATGGTGGGTGACAAGGAGAAGCCACGACGAACCATCTGCGATTCGAGATCGAGGTCACCGGGGCCATCGACGGCTTGACGCCAGTATTCGAGAGCTCGAGTCGTCTCCCGCACCGAAAGTGGCTCGACGATTTCGATGAGCTTCTCTTCGGCATCGGCGTACACGTCTGGTAGAGCCTCAGCCATCTGGAACAGTTGAGCGGCCTGATCAGACGAGATACGGCCATCCGACCAGGCGAAGTAGGCGCTCGGCGCCGACACTCTGGCTTTCACGCGGGTTGCGAAACGTCTTGCCCGACCTCCGCTCATTCGGCCTATGTACATGAGGTAGGCGGTCACCGACGGAAACCCGAGAGCCCTGAGCCCGCCCCTGGACTCGAGCACTGCTGTCTTCTCGGCAACCAACACCTTCATCTGATCGATGCTCCTGCAGAGCTCACCGATGTCGGAGTTCAGTTCATCCGTCGAAAGCGACAGATTGTCGACTGCTTTCAGGTCATCGAGTAGAGAGCGGATCTCGCTCATCTCTCCCCCTTCATGTCACGAACGTACAAGTCGTCTGTGACAGAAACCGTCTGTCAATCCGCCCTACCGCACAAGTTACGGAGAGGGTGTGACAAGAA
>DASTBQ010000212.1:0-13002 GCA_035711995.1 Acidimicrobiia bacterium
TGGGGTTCTATTACCGGGTCGACATCGAGCACTCCCAGGAGTTCATCGCAGACGTGATCGCCGAGGCCGAAGCCGGCTGACGTATCTACTTAGCCTGCAGGCTCTCGGCGTAGGCAACACCCTGGTCGACCCAATAGCCGAAGTCGTCTTCAGAGTCGAAGCCAGCTTCGGCGACACTGATCCAACCTTTCATGGGGCGTGCTCCCATGTCGAAGGTTCTGGCGCCCGGTCGCGCCACGGCTTGATCATGGGCTTCTTTACCGACCCGCACCATCAGCTCGTCGCCACTCACCCCCACGGCCATGTTGCCATTGATCATGAAGGCGATCCCGCCGAACATCTCCCGCTCGGTGAGTTCGGGACGGGGACCGATCCGGACTCTGATCCGGTCAGCGACTTCGATGTCGTAGGACACGGTTTCCGACTCTACGTCGCCAGCGCTTCAACAACTCGAGCTTCTCCTTGCCAGCGTTACCCAGGCCGAGAACCCACCTTGGTCAGTCCGATGAGCCCAGCTGGTCGATCTCATCGAGCAGCTCTAGAGACTCCACAGCGGCTTTCGCTATAGGCCCTTCCTCGGCGGCTATTTCGCTCAGTAGTACTTGCGACTTTGGTCCACCGATGTCGGCGAGGAGACGAGTCAGTTCAGGGGTCATCTCCCCTGCCGCCCTTGTCTTCTCGATGAGGTCTACCGAGCGTTCACCCGCCTTGACCAGTGAGATCCCCGCCAGAGTTCGGTTCTGTTCGTCATCTGATCTGAAGGCTTGGAGCAACTCTTGTCCGGCCGATTCCATGCCGATGGTGCGCCACGCGACACCGGCACCGATCACCTTGAGCGAGCTCCCGAAACTCATGGCCCCAGCCTACGAGTCGAAATCCCACAAACCGTGGGCGTCCCAATACGCCGGCTCGTGGGGCGCAGCATGGTCGAACCACCCGTTGCGGTGTTCGATGACCTCAGGGTGATTGAACCGCTGCCCGCCCCGATCTACCAGGATCACCAGGTCGTACCTGACCCGGATGTCGTGGACTCGACCAACCCTGGCGAAGTCTGGTCGCCACTGATCGTGCACAGGCCAGGCGAGTAATACCAGCTTGTCGAACTCGACACCCTCACGCGTGGCGAGGTTTGCAACAGTCCCACCGTGACTGTGGGCGAAGAAGTCCGGGATGTTCAGCCCCTGGTCGCCGATCCACTGCTTCAGTGCCCGAGCTGCCACCCGTCTCGCCCCGTCTGTGTAGTTGCCAGACCAGACAAAGCTCTCGTCGTGGACGTCGAGATCGGGTCGGTTGCTGTTGAGAGCCCCGAAGAAGTCCCCACCCGGTTTGTACCAGGCCTGTTGCGCCGCTCACGTCCCGTGGGTGAGGGCAGCGGTGCGTGAGGCACGACGACGTCTTCTCGGTCGGGGAGGCTTCACCACCCGCTGCTGAAGATGAGTGTTCTTGGGCTCAATGAGCTTCAACACCGCCTGTGCCAGTTCCGCGACAAGGGGATCGTCGGATCCCGCACCTTCCTCGAGGACGACCCGGATCTCGGGACGTAGCCTCGTGGTCTCCCTTGCACCCGCCGCAGCCGCCACCGCCACCAGCGGGTGAGGGCTGTGCAGCGCCGCTTCAAACAGTGCGGCGGCGTCCTCGAACGTTGGTCTCTGATACAGGTCGTGGACCTTCCTGGCCATCTCGTCCTGCACCGTCGGGGGTGGCTCGACGGCGAGCTCGGTCCTCGACAACGACAAAGGTGCGACCGCCTCGGCCACCGGAATCCGGTGTGGTCTCTGCACCGCTCTGAGCTCGGGCAACTCGAAAGGAGCCGGAGCCACTTCCGCTTCGAGCTCGGCGAGCTCAGCCTCCTGACCGAGGACCCCGGCGCGTGTGGCGAGGAGCAGGGCGGCTTGGGATGCGGCGACCGACTGGGTCGACTCCGCGTCGAGCCTCGGTGTCACAGTGAATGCATCCCTCGGGTCGATCGGCTCGAGGGGCTGATCGCTCATGTGCGCCACGCCACCTGTATACAGGCTGGGGAAGGGGTCGTCGATCGCCAATCGGGTCCAGGTTTCACATTCCGCAGTCGACGATCTGGCGAGGGGCGTCGTACGAGCCCCTCGCGCCGCGATGGGCCCGCGGTCGCTCGGATGTCGGGCTGTTCCCTCGACTAGACGAAAGCGCCGAAGAGGATGAGGTCGTGGTGGAGCAGGTCGGTTTTGGCGCGACGCCCGAGCTCATACTCCATCAGCTCGTGACCCGCGTCCACTGGACCGTCCACCCAAGAGTCGTGTATCCAGAGCACGGGGACGTCATCGGCTTGAACCCCGGGTTTCTTGATCGATCCCAACTAGGTCTGAAGCCCTTTTGTCAGATTCGACCAGAACTCGTCGATCATTTTTCCGGCCTGCCGTCTTGCGACGCCAGCACCGAGCATCGCCACCTTTCCGATCAGCTCGAACCATCCGCTCATATTCAGTTCTGTGCCGGCATCAGTCTGATCGAGACGGATAGTCGCCTCGACGATCAGACGTGTACCCGGTCCGCGGTCCTGACCGAAAGCCCGAACCGATATCGTCGCCTCGTCTGTCTCCTCGAGGATCTCGACCTGCATCGGGGCCGACAGGGTCAACACTCCCACTCGATCCTTGAGGGAGACCTCCCATGCGCGCCCCGGTTCGACGACTCGAACGGCCCCGAGGTGTGACGAGAGCGAGGAGAGCAGGTTGGTGTCGTGGAGGACCTCCCAGACCCGTGCTGGAGACGCCTCGACCCGCGCTGTCCTCACGAACGATTCCCGCATTTCCCGAGACTAGAGCCGGTACTTTCCGACATCTGTCACAAACCCGAGTCGGTCGGTGTCTCCATGGTTAAGCGAACGAAGGAGACCCAATGGAAACCCGCATCCCTACGACCGAAGTCACCGGTGTCTACGGGGCAATGGTCAAGCGATTCAGCCGCAAGATCCTCGGCGACGTTCCCGAGCCGCTCGGCATCTACTGGCACAACCCGGTGGTCCTCAGGTTCTATCTCGGTCTGGGGCAAAAGTCGGCCAAATGGGACCAGTGCGACGAGAACCTGAAGTCCTACGCCCATATGGCGGTGGCATCGATGCTCGGATGCAGCTGGTGTCTCGACTTCGGCTACTTCATGGCTCACAACGAGGGTCTCGACGTGGCCAAGGCCCGCGAGGTGCCCCGCTGGCGTGAGTCAGACGTGTTCGCTCCTCTGGAGCGGGACGTGATGGAGTACGCCGAAGCGATGAGCCAGGCCCCGCCAACAGTCAGCGACGAGCTGTCGGACCGGCTGCTCGAAGCACTGGGGGCGCCAGCCCTGGTCGAGCTGGCTGCATACATCGCCCTGGCCAACGTGTACACCCGGACCAATATCGCCTTCGGCATCGAAGCCCAAGAGTTCGCCGCCGCCTGCGGCCTGGCCCCGCTTGCAGAACCCGGGAATGCCGTAGCCTCGGTCTCGTGAGCGAACCGTTCGTCACCCACCGCAACCTTCTCTTCACGGTCGCTTACGAGATGCTCGGGTCCGCGGCCGACGCCGAAGACGTCGTGCAGGAGACTTGGTTGCGGTGGGCCGACGTCGACCAGACCGGGGTCCGAGACCCACGCGCCTACTTGGTCCAGATCGTCACCCGCCTGGCCCTCAATCGGCTGCGCAGCCTGGCGCGCCGACGTGAGGAGTACGTTGGGGAGTGGCTCCCAGAGCCGGTGGCCACCGGTCCCGACGTTGCCGACGACCTGGTTCTCGCCGACAGCGTCTCGATGGCGATGCTCACCGTGCTGGAGACACTCACCCCCATCGAGCGCGCAGTGTTCGTCCTGCGTGAGGTTTTCGAGACCCCTTACGACGAGATCGCCGACGCCGTGGGCAAGACAGAGGCGGCGACGAGACAGATTTCACATCGGGCCCGACAGCATGTGGCCGCCCGTCGCCCCCGGGTGGAGGTGGACACCGCAGAGCAGCAGACGGTGGTCGAACGGTTCCTGGCCGCGGTCGAATCGGGTGACGTCCAGAACCTGCTCGACGTGCTCGCTCCCGACGTCGTTCTGGTGGCCGATGGTGGCGGCCGTGCCGCCGCGACCCGTCAACCACTGCACGGAGCGGCACGGGTCGCATCGTTCCTCTCCGGTCTGGATAGGGCCCTACCCGGCGCCCGGCTTGCGGTCACCTGGCTCAACGGCGCCCCCGCGATTCGCATCGACCTGGACGGGATTCTCGACACCGCGGTGACTGTGAGCGTTGAGGAGGGCCGGATCGCCCGCATCTATGCGGTACGCAACCCCGACAAATTGGCACGTCTCGAGAAGACGACTCTGATCAGCCGCTCGTCGTAGAGGGCATACTCCGAGGTCGTGGAGCAGAAGAGTCAGGTCCGTTCGCGTCTCACCGAGCTTGGCGCCGACTTCGCCCCGTCCCGGCTGACCACAACCATCTCCACCGGCCTGGTGCTGGCCCTGGTCAACTCGCTCCTAGCCCTGGCGCTGGCTTCTCTGATCTTCTCTGGCCCTGCCGCTGTCTCCCTGCCGGTCGGGATCGGGTTCGTGCTCACCACATCTGCAGTCATCGGGGTGATCCTGGCCCTGGGGAGCAGTCTCCCCGGGATGTTCGGTGGTATCCAAGATGCGCCGGCCGCCATTCTCGGGCTCAGCGCCGCATCGATGGTGTCAGTGCTCGCCATCTCCGGATCTGTCGACACGGTGATCGTTCTCATGGCAGGGACGTCCTTGGCCACCGGGATCCTGCTCCTCCTCATGGGCTATCTGGGACTGGGGGAGATCGCACGGTTTGTGCCAGTTCCCGTCATCGGTGGCCTCCTCGCCGGCACCGGATACCTCATCCTTGTCGCCGGCGTGGACATCCTCGGCGGCGTCACACCTTCGGTGATCACCGAAACAGGTTCGGTCGGGCGTTTCTGGCCCGGGGTCGTCCTGGCCGTCCTCTTCCTCATCGCCTCGCAGCGCCGCTGGCCATCGTGGACCTATCTGGTCTTCCTCTTGGGATCGATCGTCGGGTTCCACGTCGTCATCGCGATCGCAGGTGTCGATCGTGCCGAGGCGCTGGCCAACGGCTGGCTGCTAGGCCCTTTTCCTGAAGGCAGTCTCCTCCCGACTTCGATGATCGACGCCCTCGCAGGCGCCGACTGGGCAGCGATCGGCGGCGAGTTGGCCAGCGTCGTCACCATCCTGATCATCGTCCCCATCACGCTCCTCATGTACATCAGTGCGATCGAAGTCGAGACCAGACGTGATCTCAGGATGGTCGACGAACTACGCGCCACCGGGTGGGGGAACCTGGCAGCAGCTCTCGTCGGCGGCCCTCCCGGCTATCTGTATCTCGGTCCCACCGTGATCACCCACAACCTCGTCGGCTCACGTCGGGGCTCCGCGGTCATAGCCTCCCTCGGCGTACTCGGAGTCGTCTTGGCCGGTGGAGCCATCCTCGAGTGGGTGCCCCAGTTCTTGATAGGGGGTCTTCTCGCCTTCGTCGGAATGAGCTTCATGTTGGAGTGGCTGTGGGAGTCCCGACGGCGAATGGCAACCCTGGATTACTTGCTGCTGATCGCCATTGCAGTGGTCGTCGCTTTCGTCGGCTTCATCCCCGGCGTCGCTGTAGGTCTCGGCGCTGCCGTCCTTCTGTTCGTGATCCGTTACAGCCGGGTCGATGTGGTCAAACACGCGGTGAGCTCGGCTGAGATGCAGAGCAACATCGAACGCGCGCCGGCCGAGATCGAGCACTTGATCCGACAAGGCAAGTCGGTTTTGATCCTCGAACTTCAGGGCTACATCTTTTTCGGGACCGCCAGCAGGGTGCTGGGCCGGCTCCAGACCCATCTCGAGTCGAGCGAGGGAACGAGGTTCGTAGTCTGTGATTTCAGACTGGTGACCGGCGTCGATTCCTCGGCGGTGATCGTATTCGAACGGGTGGCGATCGTCGCTCGTGACAACGGGATCGTGCTGCTTCTAAGCGGCCTGGGAAATATGACGGCTCAGTTCGCTGAGCTGAGTCGCGAGTATCCCGAAGTCGTTCGGGTCGACCCCGATCTCGACCATGCCCTCGCGTGGTGTGAGGAGCGTCTCCTCGCCGATGCGCCACAGGCGACGGGCCGTCAGGCTCTGCCCGACCTCCTGATGGAACGTCTCGCCCCATATCTGACCGAGTCGACGATTGCGCCCGGGGTCGAGCTGATGCGTCAGGGTGAGCCGAGCGCCGGGGTGTACTTCCTGGTATCGGGTCGGGTCACTGTCTCCGTGGAGGGGATTGAGGGGGAGGAAGTGCGTCTCCGCACCGTCCTTCCAGGCACCGCCCTTGGCGAGATAAGTCTCTACACAGGTGAGGCCTGCACCGCCACAGCGGTTACCGAGACCGAATGTCTGGTGCATCACCTCACCCCGGATGCGTTCGACTCGATCCGTATCGACGATCCGGCCGTTGCCGCCGAGCTCCATTTCTTCGTCGCACGAATGCTGGCTGGTCGGGTCGACCACGCCAATCGCGCCATACGCGCATTACAGAGCTGAAGTCCGTGTTGGACAACAGCCTGACGGAAGGGGACCGTCAGTTGTGTGAACTCTCCGCAGGCGAGGGGCGGTCTGGCTGAGGTCGGGCGACGTGTCTGCCCGGCGAGGCGGGCTCAGGTTGTCCCGGATAGTCGCCAGACTGGCGGGCCCGGGCGAGTCGCACACCCAAGGGGACGCGTTCGACGTCACCGGCATCATCCCCTCCCTCGGAGCGCGGCACGTCCATGTCCCATCTCGCTTGCAACGTGGCCACAGAAGGGTTTCGGGCTTTGCCGCGGTTTCCCGCGTAGGTCTATCGACTCCGATCTGGATGATTTGTCTCTATCAGAGTGCGACGTCGAGACTTCGTCTTGGTCACGGCGATCATCTAGCTTCCGCCAATGGTCTCGAATTCGATTCTCGGCGCCATTGGCGGCACACCTCTCGTCCGCCTGAGTCGGTTGTGGCCCGGTCCAGGCCAGATCCTCGCCAAGCTCGATTACTTGAACCCAGGAGGATCGAAGAAGGACAGAATCGCGCTGCAGATGATCGAGGAGGCAGAGAGAGCCGGCCAGCTCTCACCGGGTCAGACCGTCGTCGAGCTCACCAGTGGCAACACCGGAACAGGTCTGGCGATCGTATGCGCCGTGAAGGGCTACCCGTTCGTCGCCGTGATGTCTGAAGGGAACACCAAGGAGCGGGCGCTGATGATGACTGCTCTGGGCGCAGAAGTCGTCCTCGTGGATCAGATGGCGGGGTCGCAATCGGGTCACGTGACCGGGGAGGACCTGGCTCTGGTCGAGGAGGCTGCCCGGGTGATCACCGCAGAGCGGCATGCATTTCGCGCCGATCAGTTCCATCTTCCAGGAAACGCAAACGCCCACGAGATCGGGACGGGAAGAGAGCTGTGGGAGCAATCCAAGGGCGCCCTGGACCTGTTCTGCGAATTCGTGGGAACAGGCGGCACCTTCGTCGGAGTGGCCCGCTATCTGAAGGCCCAGAATCCCGCGATCAAGTGCTTCCTGGTGGAACCCGCTGGTGCGGCGTCCATGGCGGGCAAAGAAGTGGTGGACGCGAGCCATCGCATCCAGGGCGGCGGATACGCGATGAGCGAACTGACCGGAGTAGATCGGAACCTCGTCGACGGGATGCTCGAGGTGTCCGACGACGTCGCAATCGAAACCACCCGTCGGCTGGCCCGGACTGAAGGGATCTTCGCCGGGTTCTCAGCCGGAGCGTGCATAGCCGGCGCCGAACAGCTCCTCTCCGATGAGTATGCAGGTGCGACTGCCGCAATTGTCGTGGCCGACTCTGGGATGAAGTATCTCTCAACCGAGCTCTGGAACCCCTGCGAACCATGAACCAGCCCGACGTGAAGCGGGGTGCGTTGCGCACGCCACGGCATCGGTGTAGACAATGGCAATCCGGGCCGTCACGAGGAGGCGAACAGTGATTATCTCGATTGCATCCGCAGCTGTGGATGAGCCTGACGCCGAGTACATCTACAGCGCATGGTCCGACATGATGGTGGGCGAACGCCCCGCCGGGCTGGTCGACTGCTACCTGTCCAAGACCGAAGACGTTCTCCAGATGGTCTCGCTCTGGGACACCGCCGAGTCACACGATCGAGCCTTGTCCGATCGTGAGACGCACCCAGCCTTCGGCGTATTCGCTGCATGTGGTGTCGATCCCGAGCACTCGGTATTCCACGTGATCGGCCATCTCGGCCACGGGTAGGCATGGCCCGCATCGAGGTCGAGATCTCTGCTGCGGTCTGGGACGAACTGCAGCGTCGTCGGGGGGGCGGCGACGACCTCTCCACGATCGTCGACCGCACTCTCGCCGAGGCCTTCGAGCTGGACGGGCACACCGTGTATCAAGTGTCCACCGCCGGCGCACTAGCCGAGGGAGTGTTCGGGGGTGTGATGACGGTGGCGACACTCGAGGAACATGGCGACTTCGGTCTCGGCACATTCGACGGTCTCGACGGGGAGCTGATCCTCATCGACGGTCGCTGCTATCGGGCCACCTATGGCGGTGAGATCAACGAGATCGACCCGACACGGAAGGTCCCGTACGCGGTGGTCACTCGCTTCTCAGCCGATACCACAATGCGTTTCGACGGCGTCGCCACCCTCGCCGACCTGGAGATAGAGCTCGACCGGACCCGCTCTTCTGACAACATGTTCCTGGCGATCCGGGGCGCCGGCGTATTCGACACCCTGGCGATGCGTGCCGCGTGTCGGGCCGCTCCAAGCGAAGGCCTGCTCCAGGCGACCCGGCATCAGAGTGAGTTCGCGATGTCCGACCTCACCGGAACCATCGTCGGTTTCTGGACGCCCGGTTATGCCGACCAGGTGGCGATCGCCGGGTACCACTTCCACTTCATCTCGGATGACCGAACTGTTGGTGGTCATGTCCTCGACCTGGCATCAGCCCGGCTCGAGGTCGGAGTTCAGACCGAGACATCGATCGTCATCGCGACTCCGAACACCGCGGAGTTCAAGTCAGCTGATCTGACCGGCGACCATCGCGAGGCGATCGCCGAGTCCGAGACCCTCCGCCGAGACTCCGATCAATCCGTGGGAAAGGCCCGTGACTCACGTCCACCCAGACCAGCCGGTGATCCGAACTCGGCACCGGGTCACCGACTAAGCCGGTGCCCGTGAGACGCGTCAGCGGGTCGCTGTCGGCTGGCCAGAAGACGCCGGCGTTCCGGATCTGCAGGCTTGCTGGGAAGCACGTAGTCAGCCCTCAGATTGCCCGGCCCTACTGGTCGTCTGCGATCACGAACCTGGTGCCCCGGCTCTAGCCCGAGCCTTGCGGAGACTTGTTGGCTCCGGCTAACCACCGATCGCCTTGCGGAAGACGGGGAGAGCGTCCTCGAGCATCTCCATGGTGGCGGTGAGCGAGATCCGGAAGAATCCGGGCGCCCCACATGTGCTGCCGGGGAGCACAAGGACTCCGTCCTCGGCGAGTGATTCGACGAAAGCCACGTCGTCTGGGTCGGGGGAGCGAACCCAGAGATAGAAGGTGCCCTCGGGTTTCCACAGCTCATAGCCGGCCTCGCCCAGTTCGGCGACGGCGAGGTCGCGTTTCCGCTCAAGCTCGATCAGGTCGATAGACAGACCCTCCAGGGCCTCCAGCGAATACTGCATCACTGCGCTGGGGAACATCCAGCCGCCGGCGACCTGGGCCATGAAAACGTCGGAACGCAGCTGTTCCCGGTCGAGCATCGCCGGGGTCCAGGCAAGCCAACCGATCCGCTGTCCCGGGGCGAGCAGCACCTTGCCGTAGCTGTACGAGATCAGGGTCTTGGGGTAGTACTGAGACGGGCTCGTGAAGCTGGCGTCACTGAACACGAGCCGTGCGTACGGCTCGTCGGAGAGCAGGTAGATCGGCGCCTCGAAACGTTCGCTCGCCTCGGTGAGCACCTGGGCCAGACCCTCGAGCGTGGAGGGAGGGTAGATCCGTCCCGTCGGGTTGTGCGGCGTGTTGACGATCACCAGACGGGTCCGTTCCGTGATCGCCGCCGCCAGTCTTTCCAGGTCGAGATCGTGGTCGTCGGCCCGCACCGGGATGCTCACCGGGACCGCTCCAGACGCAATGATCATCGACTCGTAGAAGAACCAGCAGGGGTCGAAGTAGATGACTTCGTCACCGGGGTCGACCAGAGCGCCCAGGGCAACTGCGATCGCCCCAAAGGCGCCCGGTGTCATCGCGATGTCCTCGGGGTCGAAACGACGACCTCTCCACTCGCTGAGATGAAGGGCCACGGTCCGACGCGACTCCTCTTCGGAGAACTTGTAGGCGTAATGGTCCTTGTCTCTAGGCACGGTCGATGTCGCCAGGGCGGGGGCGAACCCATCGACCACCATCTCCTGAGGGTTTCCAAAGGCGAAATTGGCGACCCCGGGCCGGTGACGCTGCTCCTCCCAGATAACGAGGAAGGAGAGGAGCGTCTCATTGGCCGCGGTGATCTGCTCTATCCGTTTGCTCATGTGACCTTTCTGAAACTACACCGGCGCCGACGCGGTCACGACGTAATAGTGATGCCGCCAGGCGGTCTTCACCGTCTCCACTTCGACGGTGTCGTAGCCGATCTCGAGCAACCGGGCCTCGAGCAACTCGAGCTCGGTCGGGTTGAGACCATGGCCATCTTTCCCCTCCTTGATCATCAGCTCCATGATGTGGAGACGGCCGCCCGGTGCCAGCACCCTGAGCACCTCACGCAGACCGGCGTCCCGGTCGGCCCAGTGATGGAAGGATGAGACGTTGCCCACCACGGTGAACTGGTCATCTGGAAACGGAATTTCCTCCGCCGAGCCCACCCGTACGTCCGCAGTCGGAACCCTCCGCGCAGCCCGCTCCACCATCGAGGGGCTCGGGTCGACCCCAGCTACCTCTGCACCGGTGGCGGCCGCATATTCGATGGCGGCCCCGGGACCACATCCGACGTCGAGGAAACGGTCTTCAGCATCCAGGGTGGCCATGTCGATCACCGCAACATTGCTCTTAGGGTTCCGATACCGAATTGCGTAGAACCAGGCGAAAAGCGGTGACCAGCGCTCGACTTCGCGTGTAGTCATCGGAGGGAGGGAACATCACGTCGTCGTCTTCGATTCCCGGGGTGTAGCGTCCTCAGGTCGATCAACAACGAGAGGGAAACCCCAGCATGTGCTGTATGTTCACTTCACTGGTCCTGCTTGGGCCCCGGTTCGCCATCCTGGTCTGGGGTCTGATTCAGCCGGCGCGCTGGGAAGCCGCCTTCTCCACCTTCGTGTGGCCGCTTCTCGGATTCTTGTTCCTCCCCTGGACAACTCTGATGTACGTGGCCGTGTCTCCGCTTGGAGTGTCGGGTTTCGACTGGTTCTGGCTGGTGATCGGTTTCATCATCGACATTGCGTCCTACTCGGGCAGCGCCTGGGGAAACCGGGAGCGGATCAGCAGCTACCGCTCACCGACGCCGGCGTAAGTCGAGATCAGTCGTCGTCGCCCCGTTGGTCGAGTGCGGGGTCTGACTCCATGGGCTCAGACGGATCGACCGGAGAGGGTTCGGCCACCATCGACTCCGCCCCTGGACCCGCGGGCCTCGACCCTGGCGGATAAGGCTCTTCTGTGGGCCCCCCCTCGTCGCCGGGGTGGGGCGGCTCGACGCTGCCCCGCCCCGCGCGAGCGATAAACACGACCAGGAAGCCGGCAAGGACGAGCACGATCACGAAGACGAACCCTGACACTTGCATCGACGGTCTCAGCTGATCAGTTCTTGGATACTCGTCCGCAACGAATCCCAGGCTGACCGCAGCTCGGGGGCGATCTCATCCCCGGCGGCTTCGATCTCGGTCTGGAAGTCGTCCAGGGCCTCTTCGATGCCCTCGACTGTCATGGTGCCGTCGGCCTGCATCGAAGCAATTGCCGCGGTCATCTCGGTTTGCACTTCGCTCCATGCACTCTGAAGCTCCTCGGCTGCGCCGGAAGACTGGATCTCCTCGGTGAGGGTGTCCATTTGTTCTTCGACATCAGCAGCGAGCTCCAACGCGTTCTGTTCCACTTCGTCTGAGACGGTTGCGTCGGTGGCGTCTTCGAGATCGCTGGCAACGTCCTCCAGACCGTTACCCGAACAACCAACGAAGACGAGCAGTCCGGCGAACAACAAGGCGATTAGCCGTTTCATGATTTCTCCTCCACCCCATTTGGGGTCAGTTTGCGTAGCTGTCTCATTACCCAACTCTTCGGCTGCGAAAACAGGTGGGTCACGCGGGCGTTGTCCGCACGTGTTGACGCAGGACGAACCAAGACGCAATCAGCACGACCAGGGAGTAGAGAGCTAGCCCGGCGAGCACCAACAGATTGGGAGTCAGCCCACCGAACATCATGTCCTCGAGAGCCTCGATCCCGTAGGTACCGGGGATCAGATAGGAGACCACTTTGACTGCCGGGACGAGCTGACCGAGGGGAATCATGAACCCCGTGAAGAAGATCGAGGCGAGTAGCACCATCATCGTGTACTGGACCGCCTGGCTGTCGGTCCTGGACACCGAAGAGAGGATGAAACCGAGCCCCAGCGATGCCGCGATCACCAAAACGATCGTGAGCAGGAAGAACCCCGGATTGCTCCTGATCGTGAGGCCGAAGGCGTACATGGCCGCCGTGAGCACCGCTGCCACCGTCCCCGAGATCACCAGGAAGGCGAGGAACTTGCCGACAAGGATCTCTACCGGTTTCAGCGGAGAGACCCGAAACAGCTCGGTGAGACCCAGTTGGCGCTCGCGTACGAGGGAGAGCGCGGCGAATGTGATCGAGAGGTGTTGGATCAGGATGATCAGGGCGCCCGGTGCGTAGTAGAGCGCCGGGGTGTTCGGCAGCGATGAAATGTCCTCGACGTTCACCCCGAATGGCCGCACGAGGAGTTCGGGCTCGATCGTCAGAACACGGTCCAAGCCACTCTCCAGGGTCGTCAGGTCTTCCTCGAACTGACGGGCCGATTCCAGTGCATCGTCGCCGGAGG
>DASTBQ010000213.1:0-2691 GCA_035711995.1 Acidimicrobiia bacterium
ACCGGGTCGGACCGTGGCGGAGCAACGCCGAGGCCATCATCACGACGGTGGCGCCTGCCAGGATCGCCTTAACGGCATCGGTTGCAGTGTGAACACCCGTGGTGGCGGCGAGGTCACCCTCGACCCGCCCATGGAGAATCGCCAGCCAGCGCAACACGAGCCTCATCTCGGACGGATCCGACAGGACCAGCCTGGGCACCACCTCGAGGGTGTCGATGTCGATGTCAGGCTGATAGAAGCGATTGAAGATCACCAGTGCGTCGGCACCGGCGTCGACGAGACGTCGTGCCATGTGGGCAGGTGAGGAGAAGAAGGGCCCGATCTTCACGGCCAGAGGGACGTCGATCGCCTGCTTGATGCTCTCGACCAGACGCAAGTAGCCGGCCTCCACCTGCGCCGCGGTGAGCTCGATGTTCGCCGCGATCTGATAGGTGTTGATCTCCAGGGCGTCGATCCCCTCGTCGGCGAGGATCCGGGCATAGAGCGTCCAGCCACCGGGAGTGGTCCCGTTGAGACTGGCGATCACGGGGATACCCGCCTCCCTCTTGGCGCCGCGCACCAGTCGCAGGTAGTCCTCCGGGCCGGTGTTGTAGTCGTCGAGGTCGGGGAAGAACCCCTCGGGAGTCTCTGCGAATCCGTCGGCTCCCAAATCCAGACTGTGGTGGACGGCCATTGCGTTGTGCTCGATCTGCTCCTCGAAGAGGCTGGGGAGTACCAGGGCGGGCGCCCCCGCCTCGACCAGGGCATGGATGTGGTCGAGGTCACCGGTCAGGGGTGATGCGGAGGGCAGGACGGGGTGAGCCAGGTCCAGACCGAGATATCGGGTGGAAAGGTCGGGTGTGGTCATTCCTCTATCTCCGAGTACTCGGCGGTTCTGTGCACGTTGACCATCTGCTCGTAAAGGTGCCATCGGTTGTCGATGTCGGCCTGGGCGTGATGGAGCAACTCCTCGGCTCCCTCCCGGTCGACCTTGCCCAGCATGGCGAAACGGGTCTCGGTGCTGGCATAGTCCTTGAAGGGGATAGTGGGGGCCCGGCTGTCGAGACGGAGACCCGGCTCGCCCATCGCCTCCCGGGCAGGGTCGTAGCGGAACAGCGGCCAGTAACCGGAGTCGGTGGCTGCTTTCTGATGGCTCAGCTGGTTCTTCATGTCGTATCCGTGGGCGATGCAGGGGCTATAGGCGATCACCAGCGAAACACCCCGATGTGCCTCTGCCTCGGCGATGGTCTTGACGGTCTGGGTGGGATTGGCCCCCATTGCGATCTGGCCGACGTAGACGTTGCCGTATGACATAGCGATCTGACCCAGGTCTTTCTTTCCGGTCGTCTTGCCACCGGCGGCGAACTTGGCGATCGCCCCCCTCGGTGTCGCCTTGGACGCCTGGCCGCCTGTGTTGGAGTAGACCTCGGTGTCCATGACCAGGATGTTGATGTTGCGTCCCGACGCCAGCACGTGGTCGAGACCGCCGAATCCGATGTCGTAGGCCCAGCCGTCACCGCCGATGACCCAGACACTGGTCTCGATGAGAGAGTCGGCGACTCCCTCAAGTCTCCTCGGCAGAGCTCCTTTCATCGAGCCCAGCTGGTCTCTCAGACGGGCCACCTGGTCACGTTGACGTGAGGTCAGAGCCTCGAGGTCCGAATGGTCGGGGTTTTCCGCCAACTCGAGGATGTCGACCGCCAGCTGCCCCAGCTCCGGTGCGAGCGCTGTGACCAGCAGCACTGCGTCTTGACGCTGGGCTTCCATCGCCATCCTCATTCCGAGCCCGAACTCGGCGTTGTCCTCGAAGAGACTGTTGGACCATGCCGGCCCCCTGCCTTCGTCGTTGACGGTCCAGGGTGTTGTCGGGAGGTTTCCTCCGTAGATCGACGAGCACCCCGTGGCATTGGCCACGATCATCCGATCACCCATCATCTGGGTGATCAGCTTGAGGTAGGGGGTCTCACCACATCCGGCGCAGGCTCCGGAGAACTCGAAGAGCGGTTGGACGAGTTGCGATCCCTTGACCGAGCTGAGATTGACCGAGGACCGGTCGAGCTCGGGAAGGTCGAGGAAGATGTCGAAGTTGCGGCGTTCTCTCTCGAGATGACCGCTCTTTGGCTCCATGTTCAGCGCCTTGTGCTTGACCTGCTCTTTGGATTTGGCAGGGCAGACTTCGACACAGATCCCACAACCGGTGCAGTCGTCGGGTGCCACCTGGATCACTACCCGCTTCCCGGGGAAGTCCTTGCCGGTCGGCTCTTTCCACAAGAATCCGTCGGGGATGTCGACATCGGCGTCGAAGACCTTGAATCGGATCGCAGCGTGAGGGCAGACCAGGGCACATCGGCCGCAGTCGATGCACAAATCGGAGTCCCAGATCGGGATCTCCGAGGCGATCGACCGTTTCTCCCACTTCCCGGTGCCGGTGGGGAACGTGCCGTCGACTGGCAGCGCCGAAACGGGTAGGAGGTCGCCCTTCCCGGCGATGATGGTGGCGGTGACTCTGGTGACGAAGTCGGGCGCGAACGCGGGAACCGGGCTTATGACTCGTTTCCCACTCCCGACAGTCCCAACGTCCACTCGGGCGAGACCGGCCACCGCCCGGTCGACGGCTTCCTCGTTTCGACTGACCACCACGTGACCTCTCTTGCCGTAGGTCTTCTTGATTTGTTCTTTTATCGCCCCGATCGCCTCGCCAGGCATCAGCCC
>DASTBQ010000214.1:0-2920 GCA_035711995.1 Acidimicrobiia bacterium
GATCGTGTCAAACGGCAAGGTCTGGGAAGCACGATCGGTTGTCCTGGCCACTGGAGGCTTCAACTTCGCCAAGGTCCCTGCGGTGGCCGCCGACCTTCCCGGAGGGATGCTGTCGATGACGGCGTTCGACTACAAACGTCCGGATCAACTCGGGCCGGGCGGCGTGCTCGTGGTGGGGGCGTCAGCAACCGGGATCCAGATCGCAGAGGAGGTCCATCGCTCGGGGCGGCCGGTGACGCTCGCCGTCGGTGAGCACGTCCGGATGCCCCGAACTTATCGGGGGAGAGACATCCAGTGGTGGCTGCAGGCGATAGGACGGCTCGACGAGAGGTACGACGAGGTCGACGACATCGTTCGGGCACGTCATATTCCATCACCACAACTCGTGGGAACTTCCGACCGTCGCACCCTCGACCTCAACGCCCTCACCGCACAGGGTGTTGGTCTGGTGGGGCGCCTGACCGCGGTCTCGGAGGGTCGGGCGCTTTTCTCGGGATCACTTCGCAACGTCTGCGCGCTGGCGGATCTGAAGATGTTGCGTCTTCTCGAAACGATCGACGAGTGGGTCGCCGAAAACGGGATGAACGGCGAGGTCGCGCCACCGGAGCGGTTTACTGACACGGTCGTCGACGACGATCCGATCACCCAGCTGGACTTCGCAGACGCGGGCATCGAGACCATCCTGTGGGCGACCGGGTACGTGTCCGACTACTCCTGGCTCGACATACCGGTCCTCGACCGCACGGGGGAGATCAAGCACGACGGTGGGGTGGTCACCGAGTCGCCTGGTCTATACCGGATCGGTCTCAACTTCCTCCGGCGCCGCAAGTCGAGCTTCATCCACGGTGCCGAAGACGATGCGATCGACATCACCGAGCATCTCGTCGGTTATCTCGGTTCAGGCTGATGGCTTTGATCCGAACCTCAGGTCTTCCGGCATTCGACATGATGGCCGCCGAGGGAGTTGAGCTTGCCGAGGCGTCTCCCGCGCAGATTCGAGTCGGTCTTCTCAATCTCATGCCCGATGCCGCACTTCGTGCCACGGACCGACAGTTCATGAGATTGATCGCCGCCGGCGCGCAGGATCGGGACATCGGGGTCTATCCATTCACTGTTGCGGCCGAGGCGCGCGGGGCAGAGGCCAGGAATCACATCGAACAGCACTACTTCTCGTTCGAGTCGCTCCAGGATGAGGGTCTCGAAGCCCTCGTCGTCACCGGGGCGAACCCGGCACACCATCTCCTGGAGGACGAGGTGTTCTGGCCAGGGCTGGGGGACGTGCTCGACTGGGGTCGCAAGGAAACCGGGTCCATCCTGTGCAGCTGTCTGGCCACACATGCCGTGCTGCAGAGATACATGGGGTTGACGCGCACCCGTCTCCCCGAGAAACAGTGGGGTGTGTACGAACACAAACCGCTCGCAGATGACGCCCTGCTCGACGGTCTGGGGGATTCGGTCGAGGCGCCCCACTCGCATTGGTACAACGTGACCCGCCCAGAGTTCGAGTCGCTCGGTCTGAGGGTGCTGCTGGAGAGCGACCAAGCCGGGGTGCACATGGTGGTCGATCCCGACGAATTCTGGGTCTTCTTCCAAGGTCATCCCGAATACGACCTGGTCAGTCTGCTCAAGGAGTATCGCCGTGAGCTAGGGCGGTTCTGGCGCGGAGAGCGGGATGACTACCCACCTGTTCCGGAGAACTACTTCGACGATGCGACAGTTGCCGAGTTGGTGGCGTATCGGCCGATCCTCGAGGCGGCCAAGACTGAGGGCTCAGAGCCGCCCCGTCTCGACGAGGGACGACTCCTCCCCAAAGATCCCCACCCCTGGAACACCCAGGGCAAGGTCATCTTCCGCAATTGGCTCGACCGATTGGCCAATCGCTAGCGACTTCACACATCCCGGGTCGCGCGATTATCCTGTCCCCAACCCCGCACGATCATCTGAGCGTGCGCGTTCGGGGGTGGTGTAATAGGCAACACGACAGGTTCTGGCCCTGTTATTGAGGGTTCGAGTCCTTCCCCCCGAGCCAGAGAGGTCCAGTAGGAGGCCTCTTGTAATGGTCCCGTCGTCTAGGGGTCTAGGACGCCGGCCTCTCAAGCCGGAAACGGGAGTTCAAATCTCCTCGGGACTGCCATTACCCAGTAGAGAGATGTAGTCCGAACTCGTCCTCATAGCGCTCCAAGATCACCTGGGCGTATTCCAGCAGATCTTCGACACGCTTCCCGCTCGGCTGTGAAGTCGACCACAACTCCAGATTTTCGAGACGGTTGTCCAACTTGTCTCCGTTGATGTGATGGACGTTCTCGTCACCTCGCAGCGAGCGTCCCAGCTTCTTCGCCATCACCAGACGGTGCTCGGGCAGAGACGTATCCCCGTTGCTCAGATGACGTAGGCGTCTAGGTACCGAGACGATCCGATAGCCGTGATGTATGTAGCCCCGACCCGAGACCTCTCTGATGGGTATGTCAGCCCGAGGGTGACCGTACTTGAGGACCCGTTTGTAATGAGCTGGGCAATACCCGCGCTGTTTGGCGATTCGTTCACATCCCTCGACCTTGCACACGCCCCTTACGTAGCGGGCTCAAATCGGTGGCTCCGTGACGGTCGAGTCGTTGGAAATGGCCATGGCAGAGATCCTTGGCATCCACCGGCTTGTCGCAGCCGGGAGCGATGCAAGTCCCTCGAACCCGCAACGGACCGGTTTGGCCGGGTCTCCGGTCTTCAGAACCCTGCGGTAGTGCATGGCAATAGCCGCGTGTGATCGCGCGGCGCTGACACCCTTCGATCTGGCACGTGTTCCCCATGTCCTGAAAGTAGGACATGGGTGGGACAGGAATCATTCCAACTGGGAGGCCAGCACCTCGGGATCCGATGTCGGGAGCTCGCAGACGAAATCACGGCACACGTAGGCGAGGGCACC
>DASTBQ010000215.1:0-12553 GCA_035711995.1 Acidimicrobiia bacterium
ATCGCCACCAATGCGTAACCCAACACGCCGAGAATCGAGCTGAATCGCGGTTGCATTTCTCGGATCTCGTCGAGGAGCCGCAATCCCTGCTCAGGAGTGACATCGCCGTTCTCTGCCTGTTCGATGAGCCGGTCGAGCGCTGCGATCTGATCGAGGCGAGGTGAACCGGAGAGCGTCGTGGTCAACTCGACTGTCGCAGGCTCCCCTCGCCCGATGGTCATCATCAAATAGGTGGGGAACGCGCTGATCGTGGCGTCATGAGCACCATATGCCCGGGCCACGTTGGACAGCCGGTCTTGTACGACGTACACGGGTTGCCCGGCGGTGTTCATCGCAGCACCGAGTGCCACCAGGAACTCGAGCAGAGTCGCAGACCGATCAGCGGTGCGGCCCATCAACTCCGCCCAACCAGTCTGTGGGCGCTCATGGGTTAAGAGGCACTCACCTCAGTCAGCCCTGCAGCAAAGAACTTCAGGGCGGTCTTGGTCTTGGTCTCCTGGAGACCGCCAACATCGATGCCACGCTCGGAAAGGAAGGCCCGGGCCTCAACCCCGACCTGGAACGCTTCCTTAGTGCCGCACTTGGTGGAGAGCTCGAGGGTCCGTGTCCCATTCGGGAACAGCCACAACTCGGCGACCATCCGACGACCCAAGTCGGGGGGTGCGAACTTCAGCTTGAAGATGTTGATCGGCCCGAGCACCGAAAGCCCACTCATCTTCATCCCCTCCGGCGCATACAGACCGAAGAACTTCTTCTGTGACTTCGAGAACAGTGAACCCACCTTGTCGTGGCCCCTCACCACCCTGCGCACCGCCTTGGAGGTCGTCGTCCCTTTCATCGAAGCCGAGCAGACAAAGCCACCGGGCATCGCGTCGACCTCGACATTCACCGCTCCGGATTCACGCATCTTGGCGTCGATGTCGTCGGGGACCACCGGTCTCAGCTTGACCACCGTGTCGCCCGAACCGTCCTGCATCCGTCGCGCCCTGACCACGAGACCGGCACCGTTGAGGTCCAATGCCGGGGTATCGAAGAAGACAACCTGACGGATCTCCGCTTGCAGCGGGTCTAGATCCAGCGCCATGGCAGCGGAACGTTGCCTGTGATCGGGAATCGTCAACTTGAGCTCCACGGAGTCAGCTCCGCCAATGAGCTTCATCATCTCGGCGAGACGCTCCGGGCTCTCCAATATCGATGAACCGGCCATTGACTCGCTCCGATCGGAAGTGCTAGGAACCGACGCTATTCCTATGGGGGCATCATGGCTTCACCCACACTGGAGGATTCGCCGAGACGGATACGATTGTACGTTCGGGTCGGCCAAGGAAAGAGTCAAATGTCCTCGGGAGACAGCTCGTCAAGACACCTATCGGTGCGTCAGGCGGCGTTCATCGGAGTGGGCGCCATGGTTGGCGCCGGCATCTTCTCGTTGCTGGGGCCTGCGGGGGAAGTGGCGAGGGCTGCAGTCTGGGTTTCGTTTCTGATTGCCGGCGCGATCGCTGGGTTACAGGGGTATTCGTTCGCCAAGTTCGGCGCCCGTTACCCATCTGCAGGTGGTCTCCTCGAGTACGTGCAGCGAGCGTACGGAGACGGCCACTTCACCGGGATAATCGCCTGGCTCATATATGCCACCAACATCGTGGTGACTGCAATGGTCGCCATCTCGTTCGGTAGCTACGCGAGTGAGATGTTCGTTGATGGGGATTCGGGCTGGCTGAAGGGCTTCGCAGTTCTGGTCGTCGTGGTGATGACGCTTCTGAACGTCGCGGGATCCAGGGCCGTGGCCCAAGCCCAGACGGTTGTTGTGATCGTGGTCCTCGGTTCACTCACGGTGTTCGCAGTGGCGACCCTGGCCAACATAGAGCCGGGGCTCCTCGACACCTCGGCCTACCCTTCTCTAACGGACATCATCGCCAGCGTCGCCCTGACGTTCTTTGCCTTTCTCGGGTTCGGTGTGATCACCTTCACGGCCAAAGACCTCGCCGATCCAGCGCGGCAGCTTCCCCGTGCCGTTTACCTCGCGCTCGGAATCGCGACGACCATCTACGTTGCGATCGCTCTCGGCGTCTTCGGGACCCTCCCCGTAGACGAAGTCATCGATGCCGGAGCCACCGCGATCGCTGTCGCAGCCGAGCCAATCCTGGGCAATGTGGGGTTCTGGATGATGAGCATCACGGCGCTGTTCGCCACTGCCGGAGCAACCAATGCCGGGCTCTATCCGGCGACAGGACTGGCCGACGAGCTGACGGCGGACCGTCAGTTCCCACCTCTCATGGGCGCCCGAACCGGGAGAATCCCCAACGGTCTGCTGTTCACGGCGTTGGGGTCGATAGTCCTCGTGCTCATGTTCGACCTGTCCGCAGTAGCTTCGATCGGTAGTGCCATTGCCCTGGTCGTATTCACACTCATCACCGCCGGACACATCAGGGTACGTTCGGATACAGGCGCCAGGCTTTGGCTCCTCCTCCTCGGTGTGCTCAGTTCGGGCATCGTCCTCATCGCCTTCGCACTCACCACCTTGGTCGACGAGCCTGGGACTGCGATTGCGATAGTGGTCTTCGTCGTGCTGAGCGTCCTCCTCGACTTCCTCTGGAAGGGACGCCGGACCACAGAAGCGGTCACGTGACCCAGGACGGAGAAGCGGTGGGGAAGGCACCACTCCCCGACACGGGAACAGGTGAGTGGAATCCGAAGCTGGCCTTGCTGCTGGCCATGGCGATGTTCGTCCTGGTCGTCGACACCACTCTCATGAATGTGTCGATCGCAGCCGTGGTCGAAGACCTCGGCACGACCGTCAGCGGAGTCCAAGCGGCGATCGCGATCGAGGCCCTGGTGTCAGCGGCATTCATCCTGATCAGCAGCAAGGTCGCCGACCTCATCGGCCGCAAAAAGGCATATGTCATCGGGCTTCTCGCCTATGCGATCGGCGCCCTGACCATGACCATCACGACGAGCCTGGGGCCGATGATCCTCTTCTGGGGCATCTTCGGGGGTCTCGGGGCCTCGCTGCTTCTTCCCGCGATGCAAGCTCTCATCCATGGCAACTTCGCGGGCACTGCCCAGCGAAGGGTGTACGCCCTGGTCGGTGCTTCGGCAGCAATCGCAGCCGCGGTCGGACCACTGATCGGGGGATTCGTCACCACCTACCTGTCATGGCGCATCGGCTTCGCCATGGAAGTCGTCATCATCGGCATCGTGCTCTTGGGGATCGGGATGGTCAAGGATGTTCCCTTCACCGGAGATCGCCGCATGGACCTGGTCGGAGCCCTGTTCTCGATCCTGGGGATGGGCGGACTGGTGATGGGGATACTGGTTTGGCAGGAGGGTGGCGAGCGGGTCGGCCTCCTCATCGCAGTGGGTCTGACTTCACTCACCGCCCTTGGGTTCTGGTTGGTCAAACGGAAACGGGAGGGGAAGGTGCCACTCCTCGATCCGGACCTTCTCCGCTCGAAGATGTTCCGTCTCGGGATCACCGGTCAGATGCTGCAGCAGATCGCTCTGGGTGGATCGATGATCGTGGTACCGATCTTCCTGCAGATGGTCCTGGAATACGACGCGATGCAGACAGGGCTCACGCTGGCCCCGTTGTCTCTCACGATGTTCTTCGTGGCGATGCTGGCAGGAAAACGCGCCGGAAAACGTCGACCAGCGGGGATCATCCGAGCCGGGTTTGGGCTTCTCGCACTGGGCATACTGGTGATGATCCCGATCGTTCCCCGGACCGATTCGGGCTGGTGGCTGACGATCCCCCTCTTCATCATGGGTCTGGGTCTCGGTCTCCTCGTCTCCCAGTTGAACAACTACGCCTTGGCCCCGATATCCGAGGAAAGGGTCAGCGAGGCCGCGGGAGTGAACTCGGCCGCGGGGTCGTTTGGGCTCTCTTTCGGTCTGGCGTTTGCCGGTGGAGTGATGCTGGCGACCCTGTCGTTCACGTTCGTGTCGATGACCGAAGCGAGCAGCGTCCTGCCGGCAGCCGAGCAGGAGCGGGTCGCCACCGTCTTGGAGGAAGACGCCCAGGTTATGAGCAACACCCAACTCGAGGAGCTACTGGCCGAGCAGCCAGACGTGATAGCCGACGAGGTCGTGCGCATCAACACCGAGTCACGACCCAGAGCACTTCAGGCAGCCCTGCTCATCCCTCTGGTTGCGGCGCTCGTTGGCTTCGTAAATGGCTTTCGGATGATGCGGCTCCCCGACGTGACTCCGTCCGCGGACATCGAGGGTCTGCTCGGGGGGTGACAGGGATCCGGTCTGTCAGTGACCCAAGGCGACCAGAAGAGCGACAACTGCCAATCCAAAGCCGGCCGCCATTGCGGCGTAGCGCCACGAGTTCGAAGTCTGTTCTGATGTGATCCCGACAAAGACTCCGATGGCGACGAGCTGGAGAATCGAGACGATCACCGCGACCCAGAGCGCTTGAGGCGGTTTCAGGATGCCAATCCGGCCCAGCAGCAAAGCCATCGCGGGCAATAGTGCAGCGAGAAGGATGGGAAGACCATCGGCCATCGCCTTGCGAAGCTCGTGGGACCGGGTCGCCTCCGAATTCCTCACATGGTTGCCCAAGACCTCTGCGTATAGGTGAGCAAGCCAAGTGGCGACGCCAACACCGACGACCAGTTCCCAGCCCCAGCCCGATTCGACGTCTTCTGTGTTCACCACCAACAGCGAAGCGATGATGAGAACCGTACCGTACGAGGCGGCACTCACGCGCTCGGCCAGACGGTCTCGTTCCTGAAGGCCGACCTGGTTCGAATCGGGCATGGAACTCAGGCCGGGAACATCCCGAAACGTTCCCGGATCAGACCGTGACGAAGCCCTCGATCGCTCACCGTCACTGAGTCCTTGCCCAACTTCTCCATGATCGTGGCGACGATCAAGGCCCCGGCCAGTATCACCGGGGCGCGGTTTGGCTGAAGTCCGACGATGCTGCGACGCTCCTCCTGGTCCATCGACCGATACATCCCGATCTGACGTTCCACATCCTTGAAAGGCACTGTCGCACCCTGAACCACGTCAGGATCGTACGGATCGAGTCGAAGCGACACCGCGGTGATGTTGGTCATTGCGCCACCCATCCCCACAAGGGCATCGGGCGGACTTCTGCCATCGAGACTGGAGAGATCCTCGTGCAAGGCTGCACGGGTCTGGTCTATGACGGACGAGTCGACGAAACCGTCGAGGCCAAATCGTTCGGTGTAGGACACCGCTCCAACGTCCAGGCTGTACCTCTCATCGACTACACCTCCACGCCCGAAGGTGAACTGACTGCTGCCACCACCGGTGTCGAACACCACTACCTCACCGTCGGCGACACCGACCCCCGCGGCGACCGCCTGGTATGCCAGACGACTCTCCTCCTCACCGGTGATCACCTCGACGTGGAGACCCAGAGTGTCGTGGATGCTGTCGGTGAATACTCTGGAGTTGGACGCGATGCGAAGCGCTGCCGTGCCAACCACGGCGATACCGAGGACCTGGTTCGCCTTCGCTTCGGCCAACATGGACTCCACAACCCGAACCGTCCTCTCGATTGGTTCCGGCTGGATCTCACCTTTCTCGTCGAGACCCTCTCCGAGACGGCTCACCTCGGCTCGGTCTACGACCCTCGTCCACGATCCGTCTGTGTGCTGCTCGCCGACGTGAAACTTCACCGAGTTGGTCCCGATGTCGATCACCGCATACCTGACGGGTGCGAATCCGAGAAGACAGCTCAGACCCCTGCCGTAGCTGGTGTTGGTATGCCCTGTCATCCCCAGCCGCTCCACCGCGGCGACGACTGCGTCAGGGTCCTCAGACTCGGCTGCGATCGTGAACGTCTCACGACCGTTCGCGATCAAAGTCGTCAGCTCGGCCATGCATCCTTCCAGTGAAAACCTGACACGTCGTTTGTGGGCATGCACCACCTCGAGATCCGTATGGGGGTCGATCAGCTCACCGATGAATTGGTCCATGGTGTACACATCGCGCCGTGTCAGCGGTCTGGAAACGCCTACCGAATCGAGCACCGCCTCGATGTCCACTGTGTTCATCGGGAACTCCGATTTGGAGATCGGAGCCCACAGTTCGAGACCGTTCTCGTCGACTTCAACGAGCTCTTTGATGTCGAGGAGGTCGAATCTGACCTTGAGGTTGGCGTGCTCGGGCCCCAACAGGTAGGTCTCGTCGGTCTCCTGAGAATCCCCCATCGGTGTCATCTGCGACAGGACCTTCGCCCCGGGGTCGAGGCGGCTGCCGAATACGCGCCATTCCCAGCGGTGGGCGACCTCGGATCCTGAGGTTGAGGTCACCCGATCAGGCCAATGTGGCGACGAGAAGCGCCTTGATGGTGTGGAGTCGGTTCTCTGCCTGCTGGAATACCACGCTCTTCGGCGACTCGAAGACGTCATTGGTCACTTCGAGACCGTCGGGCATGTTCGTGAGCTCCATGATCTCGCGTCCGACCGTGGTGTTGGTGTCGTGGAATGCCGGGAGACAATGCATGAATCTCGTGTTGTCGCCGGCCGCCTTCATCAGGTCGGTGTTCACCTGGTATTCCTTGAGCTCGGAGACCCGGCTCTGCCACACCTCTTTCGCCTCACCCATCGAGACCCAGACGTCTGTGTGGATGAAGTCAACGCCTTTGACACCCTCTTCTGGGTCCTCTGTGACGTTTATCGAAGCACCGGTCCGACCGGCGATCTCGGTGGCGATGTCGAGGACGTCTTTCGGGGGGCCGAGATCCTTGGGGCCCACCAATCTCAGGTCGGCTCCCATGAGAGCTGCCATGACGGTGTGTGACCGGCCCATGTTGAACCTGAGATCGCCGACGAAGGCATATGACAGCTGGTCATAGGGTTTTCCACTGGTCTCATGCATCGTGAGGAAGTCGGCGAGCATCTGGGTGGGATGCCACTCGTCTGTGAGGCCGTTGTAGACGGGGACCCCGGCGAACTCGGACAATGCCTCGACATCCGCCTGCCGGTTGCCCCGGTACTCGATGGCGTCGTACATCCGACCTAGCACCCGTGCGGTGTCGGCTATCGACTCCTTGTGACCGATCTGTGACCCGGAGGGCGCGAAGTAGGTGACGTGTGCTCCCTGGTCGTAGGCGGCGACCTCGAATCCGGCGAGGGTCCGGGTGGAAGTCTTCTCGAAGATCAGGGCGATCTCCTTGCCGGCCAGCCTCTTGGACTCGGTGCCCGAGTACTTCGCAGTCTTCAACGACTCTGACAGGTCGAGGAAATAGCGCATCTCGTGTGGCTCGAAGTCGATCTCTTTGAGAAAGCTCCGGCCCTTCAGGTTGTATGACATCAGATTCCTTTCGATTTCATTTGGGGTCAGGCGATCAGTGCGCCGACGCCGAGCACCACGACCGAAACGAGGCCGAGCATTATCAGCAGCGGCCACACCCACTTCAGATACCGACCATAGGGCACCCGGGCGATTGCGAGCCCACCCATCACAACCGCCGATGTCGGGATGAACAAATTCATCAATCCGTTCGCACTCTGAAATGCGGTGACCACGAACTGGGCAGGAACCTCGACGAAGTCGGCCAAGGGGGCCATGATCGGCATCGCCACCGTCGCCAGACCCGACGAAGAGGGGATCAGAAAGGACAGCGGGAGGAACAACAAGTACATCACGATCGAGAAGGCGGCTTGTCCTACATCTCCGAGGGCCACCTCGGCCCAGTGCAGGACAGTGTCGGTGATCTGCCCGTTGTTCATGATCACCGTGACACCACGGGCGATCCCGATGATCAGCGCCACCCCGAGCAACTCACCCGCGCCGGTCACGAAAGTGGAGGTCAGGTCGCCCTCCTTCATGTGGGCGATGAGCCCGATGATCACTGAGAACACCAGGAACGAGGCAGTCATCTCCGGGAACCACCAGTAGAGGGTGGGTAAGCCGATGCCCAGATCGGCCCAGGGTATGACCGCGTACATCATCACCGCGAAGGCCAGGCCGAAGACGATCAGAATGGTCCTCTGGGTCGAGGTCATCTCGCCACCCGAGTCGTCCTGAGCCTTGAAGTGCGCTTCGTTGTCCGTCTTCATGTCGAACACGAGAGACTTCGACGGGTCCAGCTGAATCCGGGCCGCGTAACGCATCACGAAGAAGATCCCGATGGCCAATCCGACTATGAGGATCACCAACCTGCCGATGAGGCCTTCGCTGATCGGCACGTCGGCGAACCCCGATGCGATGCCGGTGGCGAACGGGTTGATCGTCGACCCGAGCGTTCCGATCCCGCAGCCCAGCAACACGATGGCTGCGCCGGTGAGTGCGTCGTACCCGGCTGCGATCATCACGGTGATCACCAGGGCATAGAACGCGAGACTCTCCTCTGCCATGCCGTAGGTGGTCCCCCCTATGGCGAAGACCGTCATCAGGATCGGGATCATCCAACGTTCCCGCCCACGCAAACGCCTCACCAGACGCCCGATCCCGGCCTGGATCGCACCGGTCTTCATGGTCACACCGAGAAAACCGCCGATGACGATGATGAAGAGGGCGACGTCGATCGCCCCGAACAACGTCCCGCTGTTGTAGTAGTTGATGTTGCCGGTTTCGTCCTCGATGCCGTAGAGACCGTTGATGGGAGCGGTCACCGAGTCGACGAAGATCCGCTGTGGGTTCTGCTCTACCTCGGTATAGGTCCCCGGTATCGGGGCCCCCTCGTCGTCCAGTTCATAGGTTCCGGCAGGGACCAGCCACGTGGCTATGGCCGCCAGGACGATGAGAGCGAACAGGATCGTGTAAGCCGATGGGAGAGTGAATCGCTTCCTCTCCGGCTCCGCGGTCTCCGGGGGGGCGATATCGGTCGGTCCACTCATGGAATTTCCTCTCTCTTCAACTCAGGTGGGCCTAGACGACGAGCACAGTTCCCGATGTCACGGGTACTTCTTCCCCACGCTGACGCTCACCACGGGCGTAGACCAGCAACAAAGCGACGAGGACGACACACAGCGCAACTACGAGCCACTTCATCCATTCACCTCCTCTACAGCGGATCACGCTCCAACGGACACGTCATGCAGTGACCGCCGCCGCGACCCTTGCCCAACTCGAACCCTTCGATCGTCACGACCTCCACACCGGCCTTTCGCATCTCCGAGATGGTGTAGGTGTTCCGCTCGTAGGCGACCACGACACCCGGTTCCAGGGCAACCACGTTGTTCCCGTCGTCCCACTGTTCGCGTTCCTGTTGGTAGACGTCACCACCGGTCTCCACGACCTGAACGGAGGAGACACCGAGCGCATCAGCAACGGCGGAGATGAAGTCTTCCTCCTCGGTGACATGAAAAGCACCGTTTTTCCCGGGACGGAGACTGATGGCCCGGACGTTGCCGACGACCTTTGGATAGGCAGTGACCTTGTCCCGGTCGAGAAGGGTGAACACGGTGTCTAGGTGCATGTGGGCACGGTCCTTCGTCATCACGACCGCGATCACCCGCTCGGCGGCACCTTTGTCGAACAACGCCCTGGCGATCTGCTCGATCATCCGTGCCTGGGTCCTCTCACTGAGACCGATGAGAACGGTCCCGTTGCCGATCGGCTGGACGTCGCCACCCTCGAGAGAGGAGCGCCCGAAGTCAGCTGCCTGGAAATGACCGTCGTCGCCGAGATGTGGATACCAATACTCGAAGTCGGCATCGGCGAACATCGGGTGATACCGGTAGATGCACGCAACGTTGTACGCCTCGAGACGACGCGCCGGCCAGTACATGGGGTTGATGGAGACCCCGCCGTAGATCCAACACGAAGAGTCCCTGGTGAACAGTGTGTTGGGTAGAGGGGGCAGAACGAAAGCACTGGTGTCGTCCAACGCTGCCGCTGGCAGCGATGTCTTCCTGTACTCATCGAGATCGATGTCCGCCTCAGCAACAGTGAGACCCCCGATGAGGTGCTTTGCCAAGACGTCGGGGGCATAGCCGGCCAAGGTCTCCCGGATCGTGTCGACCAAGGAAATCCCCACCGTGTACTCGGAGACTGTCACCTCGATCAACCGATTGCGCCCCTCGTCACTTGCGGCCAGCGCTTCGGACAAGAGATCACGAAACAAGAACACCTCGACTCCGTGATCTCGCATCTTCTCGACGAATCGGTCGTGCTCGTATTGGGCACGCTCCACCCAGAGCACGTCGTCGAACAGCAAGTCGTCGTGATTGGTTGGGGTGAGACGCTGCAAACTCAGCTCGGGTCGATGCACCATCACTTTGCGAAGCTTCCCGACCTCCGAGTGGACTCCTAGTGCCATTTCTCTACTGCCTCCTTGATGCGACAGGTCAGCCCGGGACTACCTGTGTCCCTGCCTTGCCTTCCACTATCTGGACGATCTGATCGAGCCCGCCTATGGCGGCTCGCTTCCCGGTTGCCTCGACGAACCTCGCCGCGGCATCGACTTTGGGCCCCATCGAACCGGCGGCGAAGTCGATGGTCCGCAGCTCAGCAGGGGTTGTCTCCTCGAGACGCCGCTGATCAGCCGTCCCCCAGTCGGTGTACACCGCGTCGACGTCAGTCACCATGACGAACAGGTCGGCATCGACCTCTCGTGCCAACAGCTCGCTGGCCAGGTCCTTGTCGATCACCGCCTCAACACCTACGAGGGTGCCCGCGGCATCAGGGTCATACATGGTGGGGATCCCACCCCCTCCGGCACAGATCACGACGACGTTCTTCTCCAAGAGCCATCGGATCGGCCGGATCTCGAAGATCCGCTTGGGCTTCGGTGAAGGAACCACGCGTCGCCAATAGTCACCGTCCGCCTTGAAGTCCCATTGCTTCTCCGCGGACAGCTCGTCGGCTTTGGCCTTGTCGTATACCGGTCCGACGAACTTGGTCGGGTTGGAGAATGCCGGGTCAGCCGGGTCGACCTCGATCATCGTGAGCAAGGTGGCGAAGGGAACCTCCACCGGCAGCACGTTGCCCAGCTCCTGTTCCAGGACGTAACCGATCATTCCCTCGGTTTCCGCCCCGAGAACGTCGAGTGGATAAGACTCGACCTCCTCGTAGGCGGCCGACTGGAGAGCGAGCAGCCCAACCTGGGGGCCGTTGCCATGGGAAAGCACAAGTTCGTGGTTGCGGGCCACTTCGGCGAGCGACGGTGCGGCGATCCGGACGTTCGACCGCTGTGCTTCCGCGGTCATCGGTTCGCCTCGTTTCAACAATGCATTTCCCCCCAGGGCAACCACCACTCTCACGACTCCACCCCGATCACGCTGCCACCGCCGCACGTACGGGAGACGGGACGTCGGTGTCGCGATTTCTGCCCCGGAGAACGATTTTCACCACCTCATCGAGCAAGACCAGGCCCAGTGCGATGCCCATCGCGACCAGCCACTGGTTCCCGCTCAGCTCGGTCAAACCGAGCCAGCGCTGAAGAAAGTCGAGCTGGGTGGGGAGAACGGTGAACAGAAATGCGAGCCCGACGAGCATCAGCTGACGGCTACTCGAGATCGTGTCTCGTGTAAACAGAGTCTCGGTCTCACTGCGCGACATCGGCCCGAGCACGATGTTGAAGAGACTGAAGACGACGAAACCCATAGTGGCTGCGATCGCCGCCCCCTCCGTCTCATACGCCGACTCGACGGCGATGGTGGCCACAGCGATCACGATCCCCATCAGGACCACTCGGATCCACTGAGATCGGGACAGGATCGGCTGACGAAGGGGTCGTGGCTTGTTGTCCATCAACCCAGGAGCGGCCTCGCCGAAGCCGAGTGTGATTGCGATCGGCACCTGGATGAGGAAATTGATCCAGAGCACGACAAGGGGTGTGAAGGGAACACCACCGAGGATCAGAAAGATGGCAGCCAGCAGGTAGGCCACGATGAAGGCGACCAGTGCGGTCATCTGGAAGCGGATGTAGCTGAACAAGTTGTTGTAGATCGCCCGCCCGAACTCGACAGCCTTCACGATGGTGGCGAAGTTGTCGTCGGTGAGGATCATCACGGCCGCGCCCTTCGACACCTCGGTGCCCGTGATCCCCATGGCGACGCCGATGTCTGCCTTCTTGAGCGCCGGTGCATCGTTCACCCCGTCACCGGTCATGGCAACGATGTGCTCGGAGCGCTGGAGCATGTCGACGAGCCTGATCTTGTCTTCGGGCGCCACTCTCGCCACCACTCCGATCTCGTCGAGATCTGCCTCGAGTTCGGCGTCGCTCATGGCGGCGAACTCTGCGCCGGTGAGGGCGGTGCCCTCGATGCCGAGTTGTTTGCCGATTGCCGCCGCCGTCACCGCATGATCGCCGGTGATCATGCGGACTTGGATACCGGCGCTGTGACATCTCGCGATGGCGTCCCTGGCCTCTGCTCGCGGGGGGTCGACGATGCCAACCATTGCCATCAACGTGAGGTCGCGAACCTGTTCTATGAGGTTCGCCGAGGGGTCGAAGGTTGCCGGATCGAAGTCGCGGCGGGCCACCACCATCACCCGCTCACCACCGGCCGCCATCCGATCGTTCTCCGCAAGTGCCAGTTGACGGTTCGAATCGTCGATGGCGGTCTCGGAACCACCCGGCTGCCAATAGAACCCAGCACGGGTGATGAGGACGTCGGGTGCGCCC
>DASTBQ010000216.1:0-34124 GCA_035711995.1 Acidimicrobiia bacterium
GCTGTCCGATGCGTAATCGACGGTGTCACCACCGAAGATGCGACAACGCGTGACTTGGTCTTCTTGAAATGTGACGGGATTCACCACTGTGGTGACCCAACACGAAGCGAATTCAGCTGCTTGAACTGGAGCGGCCGGCAGCACGCATGCAGCTACGACAACGGCAACAAATCTGCGTCGCAGTCTGCTTCCCACAAGTCCTCCGGGTGTATCCAAGAGGTCGCGAACCGCCAGGACTCGTCGACGTTCCTAAGCACTTGGACCGTGGTGGATTCGGCATCGGGTCCTCTGAAGGCACCAACGTCGAGGGTTCCGTAGACGACCAAACAGTCGCTGTCGCTTCGAAGAATCTCAAGGTCGAGATCGATTCCGTTCCGAGTCGGAGCACTCGAGAACGATCCACCAAATGCTGATTTGGCAGCGTCCAACATTTGCTGAGTCGCGACGACCTCTCGTATCCGGTTCTCGTCCTGGTTGTAGATGCCCTCGAACCAGCCGAACCAGAGCTCGCGCAGTATCTCCTCGGCTTCCGCTTCGGTTTCGACGACATGCGTCCCGTCGTCGGAGGTTGTGGTAGAGGGTGGAGCCGAGGTTGTGGTGGTGCGAGCTTGGGTGGTGGTTGTGGTCGCCTCGGCGATGGTCACCGGTGGGTCGTCGCCATCGGACCGGGGCCAGAAGACGAATACCCCGATGGCGAGGGCCATTGCGATCAGGACAACGAACATCCGTCGCATTTGTCCGAACCTACGGGATCGGTACTGTCTGGTGAAGGCCCAGGACGCAGACCGCGAAAACGTCCATTCCCCGACGAATACACTCATCTGACCACGGAGGTGAAGTGATGGAACAAGAACTCGATGTCGCCGAAGAGAGGCACCCGATCCGGTTCTTGGTCAGATTCGCAGTGCTCGCAGGTCTCCTTTACCTGGCCGGGCGCTTTCTGGCCCAGAAGAGAGGCGAGTACGTAGGTCTCACCGAGAGTGAGGCGAAACAGAAACTGGTCGACACGATCGGTCCCAAGATCGGGGAGGAGACGGCTGAGGACATCGCCGAGCAGGTGATCCCGAAACTGAGGGACCGCGGTTTCTTCAAAGCCGACCCCATGGGTGAGGCTGTCGAGAAAGTCAAGGATGCGGCCAAGGATGTCGGCGACAAAGTGAGTGACGCCGCGAAGTCGGCTGCCGACCAGGCTGGGGATGTTGCAACCGACGTTGGTGACAAGGTCAGTGACGCTGCGAAGACGGCTGCTGACAAGGCGAAGGACACTGCAAAAGACGCCGGCGACAAGGTCAGTGACGCTGCGAAGACGGCTGCTGACAAGGCCAAGGACACCGCAAAAAACGCTGGCGACAAGGTCTCCGAAGCTGTTGAAGAGGTGACAAAGGACTGACTCGTTGATGGGTGGTCAGCGGCCACTCTGCGTGTAGTCTGACCCGGGTCGCTTCAAGGGAGGAACTTGACTTACGAAGGGCATTCTGCCCGTGGGTCCAATCGCGTCCTGATTGTGCTCGTGGTCATCACGATCCTCGTTGTCGCATTCTGGGCCTCGAACGGGGGACTGAATCAGATACCCACCGCTCAACAGGAGCAGGTGACGCCCTCGGATTAATTGATCGGCACCCGTCCGCGGGTGGTCATACCCTCGGTCTGTCATGGGGATCCAGATCGACCGAATCGATACGCCGACTGCACCTGAGTCGGTTCTGCGCGACCTGGCCGACTACTACGAAGTCGTCGAAGCCGAGGAGCGGCCGGGCGACCCACCCACACCACATGCAATGCAGTACGCACATTGGCGGAATCTCCTCCCGCACCAGCCGGTCAAGCGTTGGGTAGTGCGTGACGCAGGTCGGGTGGTAGCGGCAGCGGTGGCCGCATACGACCTCCAGCAAAACCTGGAGAATGGTTTCGGAAGACTCCACGTCCACCCCGAGCACCGCGGTCGTGGTCACGCTCGCCGGCTTGCCGAGCAGCTCTTCGACGAGTTGGAGGGTGCTGGTCGGATACGGATCGACACCTACATCAAGAACGATGCCCCCGCAGAGGATCTCGCAGCCCGTCTCGGGATGAAGGCAGTCTACGGGGAGAAGCGCAGCCGTCTCCGAATCGAAGACCTCGATCACGATCTGATGCGCGAATGGATGGAGCGAGCGGCGGAGAGAGGTTCCAACTATCGCATCGAGTACTTCCAGTCACCGTTGCCCGATGACATGATCGAGCAATTCTGCGAGCTCACACTGGTGATGAACACCGCACCACGCGAGGACTTCGAGGAGGAGGATGAGGTCCTCACTCCGCAGATGTGGCGTGACATGGAAAGGAGTGCAGCCGACTCCGAGAACCAGATCCACGTGATCATCGCTATCCACGAACCAACTGGCGACTACGCGGGCTACACCGTGATGAACACCCAAGGACTTCAGCCGGACCTGGCTTGGCAGTGGGATACAGGCGTGCACCCCGAGCACCGCAACAAGGGTTTGGGGCGATGGATCAAGGCGGCGATGATCGAGAAGGTCGTCTCCGACTATCCGGAGCTGTCCCGGGTCGATACCTACAACGCCGGGTCGAATGAGTCGATGCTCAACATCAACACCGCGATGGGATTCCGGCAGGTCCTGTTGACCCGGGTCTGGCAAGGCGAACTGGCCACTGCCCGGAAACGTTTCGGCGTTTAGTCATGAGTCATTAGCGACCGTACGAGCCGGTGAGGTCGGGTGTGGCGATGACATGGCCAGCAAGCCCTCGCCTCATGGTGATGACCGAGGCTACCCGTTAAGTTCATCCGGTCATGATCAGGACCGAGCCGGGTGGACCGGTTGTCGACCCCCTCGAATTGCAGACCGGCTACTCGAGAGGCCGTTCCGATCGCCCCTGGGTGATGGCCAACTTCGTGGCGACCATCGATGGGGCAGCAGTAGTCCAGGGCGGTTCATCGGCGATCAACGACGATGACGACAAAGCGATGTTCGCGGCTATGCGGGCGGTAGCCGATTTCGTACTGGTGGGAGCGGGAACGGTGCGGGCGGAGAACTATCAACCCCTGGTGCTCGACGACGTCGCTCAGAGCTCTCGGGTCGCAGTCGGAAAGGTGCCCAATCCTCACCTCGTGGTGGTCTCCGGTTCACTCGACCTCGAGCCGACGCAGCGAGTTTTCTCTGACCCGCAGCATCGGGTGACGGTGCTAACCTGTCCTGACTCGTCCCAGGGTCGTTTCGCCGAATTGTCTGAGGTGGCCGATGTGGTGAGGCTGGACTCCACCGGAGCAGATGATCTGATCCACTACATGCGGCTTTCCCGGGTTGTTCTCTGCGAGGGCGGCCCCACCTTGATGGGAGGTCTGGTCGCCAGTGACCTGATCGACGAGATGGCGCTCACGGTCGCCCCGATGCTGGTCTCGGGCGTCTCCCCCAGGATCACCCACGGTCCGTCACCTGACGAGCCGGTGGATATGGGGCTCGATTGTGTTCTCTACGGCGACAGGTCGTTGTTCCTCAGATATCTCAGGACGATCGGCTGAATCAGACCAGGCCCTTCAGGTCGATCTCACAAGAGGGATGGCGAAGCTTGGCCAGTCCGCGGGCTTCGATCTGGCGGACCCGTTCTCTGGTGGCGTTCACCACTTTCCCCACGTCGGAGAGGGTCCATGGTTCATCGCCATCGAGACCGAAGCGGAGCCAGAGCACCTGCTGTTCCTCGTGGTCGAGGTAGGTCAACGCTGCGATCAGGCGGTCGCGTCTCCATGCGGAGGCGGCGTGGTCAACTGGATCTGCTGCTTCCTGGTCCTGTACGAAGTCCTGGAGCGACGCGTCGCCGTCTTCACCGATCGGGCGGTCCAGGGAAACCGTTTCAGCCGGCGCCTCGAGGGCGGCCAGGACACGCTCCTGGTCGAGTCCGGATGCCTCTGAGATCTCCTCGAGCGTAGGGATCCGGTGGAACTGATCGTGGAGACTCTGCTTGGTGTCGTGGACTGTCCTGACCACGTCGACCATGTGAACGGGAAGACGGATCGTCCGCCCGTTGTTGCCAAGCCCTCTCGTGATGGCCTGGCGGATCCACCAGGTGGCGTAGGTGGAGAACTTGAAGCCTTTGCGCCAGTCGAATTTCTCCACGGCGCGGATCAGACCGAGATTCCCCTCCTGGATCAGATCGAGGAGATCGAGCCCGCGCCCGGTGTACCGCTTGGCGATGGAGATCACGAGCCGGAGGTTGGAGCGAATGAATGTCATCTTCGCTTCCTCGCCGGCTGCGATCGCCCGCATCAACTGTGGGCGCTCGGTCTTCTTGAAATCGCCAGATTCCAGCAGAGCCTGGGCCTTTTTGCCCTGCTCCATGGCGCGTGCGAGGTGGACCTCGTCTTCGGCAGTGAGAAGCTCGTGTTCCGAGACCTCGTCGAGGTAGAGCCCGACCGTGTCGGAGGCGCTGGATCCTCGATCTACTCTCGCTTGTCTGGCCCTGATGGCCTTCCCCAATTCGGCCTCCAATCAAACCCCCAGTGGAAAACCTAACCATCCTGGGGGAATCTGGCAACCCGATATCGGTGTACGACAATTCCCCCGGTAACCTGGGGAAACAGTGACGCGTCGAACTCTGTTTCGTCTGCTCGTTGCGTTCACACTCGTCTGGTTGAGCTGGGCTGCCTGGTCGATGATCGGACGTACCCATCCGTACCAGTTGCGCGTCCTCGATGATCAGGGGACACCGGTTGCTGCGGCACTGGTCGATTCGGGAGGGACACAACTGGGCACCACGGGGTCCGACGGTCGTGTCGACGTGGTCTGGGACAGGTCGACGAGGGTTCTCGAAGTATCTGCACCCGGGCACGTCCCGAGAACCGTGACCGTTGGGAACCTTCCGGAGGAAACACTCGACGTCGTACTGAAGGCACAGGTCTTGCGGGGGAGGGTGGTCGATGCCGACGGGGAAGGGCTCGAGGGTGCGCTGGTCGACGCGCAATCGGCGCAGGCAGTCTCCGACCAAAAGGGTTACTTCCAGATCAGGGGAGCCGAGGAGGGGACGGTCACTGTCGAACGCGCCGCCTGGGAACCAACTTCGTTTCAATGGGACGGAGGCACCGGAGATTCGGTGGTCACGCTCGACCCGCGCATCGTCAGGGCTGTCCATATCGGTGGCGACGAGGTGGTCGAGGAATTCGACGCCTTCCTGCAAATGGCCGTCGACACGGAGCTGAACGCTCTCATGATCGATCTCAAGGACGAGACCGGGCACGTCTTCTACAACACGGCAAACCAGATAGCTTCACAGGCCGGCTCCATTCCCGAGGACACCTTCGACCTCGAGGCCACTGTGCAACGGGCCGACGACCACGACCTGTACGTGATAGGACGGATCGTCCTCTTCAACGATCCGATCGCTGCGGTGGGTGTCCCCGAAATGGCGGTGTGGGACACCACAACCGACACCCCCTACGAGGCAAACGGCCAGTACTTCTTGGATCCCACGGACCCCGCGGCGCGGCAGTACGGGATCGATCTCGCCGTCGAAGCATGCAATCGCGGGGTCGATGAGATCCAGTTCGACTACGTCCGCTTCCCCGACTCTCGTGGTGACTCCGCCACATTCGACGGTGGTGTCACCCCTGAAGTCAGGGTCTCGACGGTGTCCACGATGCTCAGTGACGCGGTGGCAGCTCTGAGACCACTGGGATGCGCCGTGGGCGCCGACATCTTCGGCTATCTGACAACCGCCACCGACGACGGTGGTATCGGCCAACTCTGGGAAGAGGTGTCGGGGATCGTCGACGTGGTATCGCCGATGCTCTACCCGTCACACTTCGACCCTGGCTGGGACGGCTTCGAAGATCCCGGCGCCCACCCCGGGACGATGGTCGAGCGCTCGTTGGCCGATGGGATCGACCGGTTGACCAAGAAGGTGGTCGTTCGCCCCTGGCTCCAGGACTTCGACTACGACTCCAACCAGGTGAGGGAGCAGATAGCTGCGGTGGAGAGCTTTGGGCTGGGCTGGATGCTCTGGAATGCCGCCTCTGACGTATCAGTTGACGCTCTCTTGCCCGCCGAACAGTGACGGATCACGTAATTCGCACTACCGGCATAGGTGAAATACGATCGAAAGATCCCGATCCGGAGCCTTATTTGACCGCGTTCGACGTCGCAACCCTTGAGGAGATCAAAGAGAGCGTTCCGGCGTGGCGTGCCTCACAAATGGACGCAGCTTTCGCCGTGTTCCAGTCTCTCCAGGAGCCGAGTGGCGCCGAAGAGGATTGGCGCTACGTCGACTTCGACCTCCCCTTCTCAACGCTGAGTCCAGCGTTGACGCCGGGCGAGCAGCTCCCTCCCGGCCCCTTTGTCGACTCAATCGGCGAAGTCTCGGGTCGGGTCGTGATCGTGGATGGCCACGTGACTGCCGCAGATTCGGACGGTGCCGAGCTGGTGAGGCTGACGGACGCCGACGAGGGTGAGTCGAGGGTGCCGTCCGATCACAACAAGCTGGCCGCAGCCCATACTGCGTTTGCCAACGACGGGATCAGGATTCACGTGCCCGACGGGGGCCACCTCGCGGCGCCACTCGTCATCGAAGTTCAAGGCGCCACCCCTGAAACTGCTTCGTTCCCTCACATTTCGATCTCTGTCGGAAACAATGCGGAGGCAAGTGTTCTGGTGGTCTATCGGAGTGCCGAGGGGGCACGGCTTCTCATGGTTCCAGAAGTCGGCATCGACATCGGCGATGGCGGAAACCTGCGCTTCGTCTCGGTGCAAGGTCTCGATCACGCCGCTTCCAACGTCGTACATCAGCGGGTCAGGATCGGCCGGGACGCCACTTCCAGGATTGGAGAGGTGGGGCTCGGGGGAGATCTCGGTCGTCTCGACCTCGTCGTTGCCCTGGAAGGTGACGGTGCCTCATCCGACGTCGTGGGTCTCTACTTCGGTGAAGGTGCTCAGACGCTCGACTACCGAATGATCATCAACCACAGTGGCCGGAACACCTCATCGGACGTCTTCCTCAAAGGAGCGTTGGAGGACGACTCGCAGAGCGTGTTCACGGGACTGCTCCGGATCGAGAAGGACGCCAAGAAGACCTCGACGTTCGAAACCAACCGGAACCTGGTTCTCTCCGGCAATGCCAAGGCACACTCGGTACCCAACCTGGAGATCCTCTGTGACGACGTCATCTGCGGACATGCCTCCTCGGTGGGACCGCTGGAGCAAGACCACCTCTACTACCTGCAGAGCCGGGGACTCAGCAAGCCCCGCGCCGAGCGTCTCTTGATCCGCGGGTTCTTCACCGAAGTCATCGACAGGCTCCCCATCGGTGTCATAGCCGACCCGATCTCGGAGGAAGTCTTCCGCAGATTCGTCACCGCCCAGGAAGAGGGGAGACTCGAGTGAGGGTCGAAATCACCCAGCTCGACGAGTTACCGCGCGATCGTGGTGTCAGAGTCACGATCGGGGAGAACCGAATCGCGATGTTCCGTATCGGCGACGAGGTCTACGCGATTGCTGACCGTTGTTCACACGCCGAAGCCTCACTCGCCGAGGGTGAGGTCTGGGATATGACCGTGGAGTGTCCCCGTCACGGATCGGAGTTCGACCTACGCACTGGCGAGCCCGGCGCGCTGCCGGCCACTGTCCCGGTGCCCGTGTACCCGGTCTCGATCGAGGACGGAATCGTCTATCTGGAACTGGAGAACGCATGAGCTCTGCGCTGAAAGTGACAGACCTGTCGGCGGCTATCGACGGCAAGCAAATCCTCGAGGAACTCTCCATTGAAATCCCGTTTGGTGAGGTGCACGCCATCATGGGGCCCAACGGCTCGGGTAAGTCCACCCTCTGTCACGTGCTCACCGGAAATCCTCGATATGAAGCCGAAGGGTCCGCATCGGTGAACGGTGACGAGATCATGGGTCTGCCGGTTGACGATCGAGCCCGTCTCGGGCTTCTTCAGAGTTTCCAGTACCCGACTGAAGTGCCCGGCGTGAGACTGCGCGAATTCATGATCGAAGCAGCCGCCGAACGCGGTATCGGCGACGATGACATCTCCGAACGCATCGATGCCGAGGCCGACAGGTTCGGAGTGTTGCCTTTTCTAGACCGGTCGCTGAACGACGATCTCTCTGGTGGGGAGAAGAAGCGGTCGGAGATCTTCCAGATGGCCGTTCTCCGCCCCCGGATGGCGCTCCTGGACGAGATCGACTCGGGTCTCGACATCGACGCGGTCCGTCAGGTGGCCGAGGCGGTGGAAGAGATGAGGTCGCCCGAATTGGGGGTCCTGATGATCACCCACTACAGCCGAATCCTTCGCTATCTAACGCCCGACAGGATTCACGTGATGATCGACGGGCGGATCGTCGACAGCGGTGGGAGCGAACTCGCTGAGGAGCTCGACGCCGGTGGTTACGAGGCCGTCCGCGATCGTCTCGGGATCGAGAGGCAGCGGACTGACGGTCCTCTGCAGAAGCCGGCGGACTTCTTCACCGACACTCCTTTCGACGTCTGAATGGCCTCCCGGGCCACCGCCGAGAAGTGGCTGGCCGAGCTCACCGGTCTCCCGACTGCCCCCGGTCTCGAAGACGCCGTGATCACCTGGGTCAGACGGTGGGCGAAGCGTCGCCCCGACTTGAAAGTCCGCAAAGATTCAGGCGGCAACCTGTTCGTCACCCAAAAGGGGCGAAAGACGACTGCACCCGTCTACGCGGTCGCTCACATGGATCATCCAGCCTTCGTCATCACACGGGAGAACGGGTCGTTCGAGTTCAGGGGCGGGGTTGATGCCCCCTACTTCGACGACGCTCGTGTCGACGTCGTGTCACGGGTGGATGGTCCGACGGGCCGGGTCACCGGATACGACCCGGACTCGGGCACGGGTACGGCTCGCTTCGATGCCGCGGTGACTCCGGGTGATATCGCGATGTGGCGGTTTCGGAAACGCCGTCTTCGAACGGGCCGGTTCGCCGCCCCCGCCTGTGACGACCTGGCCGGAGTCGCCGCAGCCCTCGCTGCTTTGGATCGGGCACGCCAGGACGGGTCGCGGCGGCATTTCGGGGTGATGCTCACCAGGGCCGAGGAAGTTGGATTGATCGGTGCCATACACGCCGCCAAAGAGGGGACCATCCCCGACAACGCCCGTCTCCTGTCGATAGAGACCTCTCGCGAGATGCCCAATGCCCTGATCGGAGACGGTCCGATTCTCCGGATCGGTGACAGGTCCACCGTCTTCGACAGAGAGATGTCGAACCGGATCGGCCGCGCCGCTGATACAGCCGGAATCCGGCACCGGCGCAGACTCATGGACGGGGGTGGCTGTGAGGCCACGGCGTTCGGGGTGTACGGCTACGCCGCCACGGGTCTCTGTCTCGCCCTCGGCAACTGGCACAACAGGGGGAACCTCGCCGACGTGGAGGCCGGTGATCCTTCGGCCGCTGTCCCCATGCTCGAGGAGATTTCGATCCATGATTTTCATGGCCTGGTCGAGCTACTCCTGGTGGCCGCGGTGGCAGTCGATCAGGACGACCCGATACGGCAATCTCTCGATCGACTGTATGAGTCGAATGTGGGTTATCTGCGTTAGCGTCTGACCACATGGACTATCGCATCGAGAAAGACTCGATGGGTGAAGTGAAAGTGCCCATCGACGCCTTATATGGAGCGTCGACGCAGCGAGCGGTGGACAACTTCCCCATCTCCGGTCTCCGGTTCAGCAGACGATTCATATGGGCCCTCGGTCTGCAGAAGGGATCGTCGGCGAGTGTCGCAGCCGAGATGGATCACCTCCCACAGGCCAAGGCAGACGCCATCCGTCAGGCCGCTGACGAGGTCATGAGTGGGAGCCTCGACTCCCAATTCGTCCTCGACATCTTCCAAACCGGGTCAGGGACCTCGACCAACACCAACGCAAACGAGGTGATCGCCGCCCGAGCAAACCAACTGCTCGGCGACGGCAACGCCCATCCCAACGACGACGTCAACTTCGGTCAGTCATCAAACGACGTCATCCCGACCGCGATCCATGTCGCCGCGGCCGCAGCGATGCGTGAGGATCTACTGCCCGCCCTCGATCGGTTGGCGAGCGCGCTCGAGACGAAAGCCGCTGAATTCGTCGACGTGGTCAAGTCGGGACGGACCCACCTGATGGACGCGACTCCGGTGACCCTCGGTCAGGAGTTCGGCGGATATGCCACTCAGGTCAGGAAGGGCGTGGATCGAGTTGAGAAGGTGCTCCCCGAACTCGAGGAATTGGCACTCGGTGGTACCGCGGTCGGTACGGGGATCAACGCCCCGGAGGGATATGCAGAACGCGTGATAGCCCTCATGTCGGAGCGCAGTGGCCACCCCTTCAAGGAAGCGACCGACCACTTCGAGGCGCAAGGTGGCAAGGACGCAACCGTCATGGCCTCGGGAGTGCTGAAGACGGTCGCCACCTCGCTCTTCAAGATCGCCAACGACATCCGCTTTCTGGGGTCGGGCCCGACTTCGGGGCTGGCTGAGATCAGGATTCCCTCTCTTCAGCCCGGCTCGTCGATCATGCCGGGCAAGGTCAACCCGGTCATGTCTGAGATGATGATGATGGTTGCCGCACAGGTGATCGGCAACGACGCGGCCATCGTGGTGAGCGGGGCGAGCGGGAACTTCGAGTTGAACGTGATGATGCCGGTCATCGCCCACAACCTCCTCGAGTCGATCGAGATCCTCTCGAATGGCGCTCGTGTTTTCGCGGAGAGCTGCGTCGACGGGATCGAGGCCAACGACCAACGGGCCCGAGAACTGGTGGAGAGGAATTCGATAATCGTCACCGCGCTCAACCCGCACATCGGCTACGACAACGGCGCCAGAATCGCCAAGGAGTCAGTGGCGACAGGACGATCTGTGAGGGAACTCGTGCTCGAAGCCGGCCTCATGTCCGAAGCCGAACTCGACCAGGCTCTCGACTTGAGGGGAATGACAGAGGGCGGTCTGCGCTAGAGACCACGTCCCGCTAACTTGACCGACGTGTTTCGGGCGAAAGTGATCTCCGACTCGTCGCGTCGAGCTCTTTGGCTGTTGCTCGCAGTTGCTGGCTTCATGACCGTGTTTCTCGGCTCGGCGGACCCTGCGGCCGCAGCCGGCGACGACCCCGCCGACGAAGTTCTCTTCTATCGCGAGGACGGTCTCTTCCGTTATTACGACATCAAACCAAACGGTGGCCTTCCGTCTCCAATGCTCGCCGGCGACGGCTACACCGAGGGTTGGTCCGCGATCACCGCGATCGACCTCGACGGTGGCGGTCAGGACGAGATCTTCTTCTATCGCGAGGACGGTCTCTTCCGGTTCTACAACATCAAGCCCGGTGGGCAGATAGGTCAACCCATCCTGGCAGGTGAGGGATACACCGAAGACTGGTCTGCGATCACAGCTGTCGATCTCGACGGTGATGGTCAGGACGAGATGTTCTTCTATCGCTCTGATGGTCTCTATCGCTACTACAACGTGAAACCGAACGGCCAGGTCGGGATCCCGATCCGTGAGGGCGACGGCTACACGGGTGGCTGGGACGTCATCTCCGCAATCGACCTCGACGGCGATGGTCAAGATGAGATGTTCTTCTACCGGGACGACGGGCTGTATCGGTTCTACAACGTCAGTGCTACTGGCGCTCTGGGTACGCCGATCCTCGCCGGTGACGGTTACACCTCGGATTGGACCTCGATCACCGGAATCGACCTCGATGGCGACCGTCGCGACGAAATGTTGTTCTACCGGCAAGATGGTCTGTATCGCTATTACGACGTGGCGTCCGATGGCTCGATCGGTTCGCCTCTCATCGCGGGCTCCAACTACACCACCGGATGGTCGTCGATCACCGCCATCAATCTCCAGGGGGATTACCCCACAGAGCGGGTTTCCCGATTCACCACCTATTTCAATTGTTGTGAGCCACGGGTCACGAACATCCGAACAATCGCGGCCGCGGTCAACGGGACGGTCGTATTGCCCGGAGAGACATTCTCGATCGATGAGGTCGTGGGGCCACGCACGGCGGAGAAGGGCTATGTGCCGGCCGGCTATCTGGTCGGAGGGGTAGGTCAGTGCTGTGCGGTGGGCGGCGGGGTGAGTCAGTTCGGGACCACGATCCACAATGCGGTCTTCTGGGGCGGCTATCAAATCGATTTCCACCGGCCTCACACCGGTTGGCTGTCTCGATATCCCCTGGGAATCGAGGCAACGCTGGTTTACAGGTCTATCGACTACCGCTTCACCAATGACACGGTCACACCTGTGACGATTCGCACGTCTTCGACGTCGACTTCGGTGACAGTCGAACTATGGGGTTACCAGGGCGGATGGCAGATGTCGGGACATCATCCACCGGGCAACCGAAGCTCCAACATCGGGGTTCTCGACGCCGGTGGCTCTCAAGCGAAACGTGTGGGTGCGTCGGTCACCGGCTCGGCGCCCGGTCAGGTCAAAATCGTTCGCACTCTCACCCAGGGCGGGTCCAGATCCACTCAGACGTGGTACTGGAACTACCTGAGCTGAACTCTCACTCGGTCCCGAGCGCCTCCATCAATGTGTTCCAGCCGAGGCTCGCACACTTGATGCGCACCGGATACTGACGAACGCCCTGAAGAGCCTCGATGTCTCCGAGTACTGCCCCCGGTCGCTCCGGGTCGATCCCGGGGTCGTTCGAATCCTCGAGCGACATCATCGTCCGGAACTTGGCAACCAGGTCCTCGATATCGGCACGGCTCTTTCCCTTGATCGCCTCGGTCATCATCGAGGCCGACGATTGGCTGATCGAGCATCCCTGACCCTCGATCCCGACTCCGGTCACCACGTCGTCTTCGATGACGAGGTCGAGTGTGAGCTCGTCCCCGCACATGGGGTTGACACCTTCCGCGGTGGCATCCGGAGACTCGAGTCGCCCCCGGTTCCTCGGATTCCGGTAGTGATCGAGGATCACCTCGCGGTAGAGCTCTTCGAGGGCCATCAGCCAACTCCAAACAGATCGGCTGCCCGGCGCAGACCCGACACCAGAGCATCTATGTCGGCCTCGTCGTTGTACACGTAGAAGCTGGCCCGCGTCGTTGCCGCCACGCCTAGGGATCTCATCAACGGTTTGGCACAGTGGTGACCGGCCCGCACCGCGACACCATCTTCGTCGAGGATGGTGGCCAGATCGTGGGCGTGGATCCCGTCCATCGTGAGCGATACGACGCCGCCTCTACTCTCGAGGTCAGTCGGACCCTGGATTGCCACGCCGGGGACATCGCTGAGACGTTGCAACGCGATCGACGTGAGTTCACGGTCGTGTTGGAAGATGCGATCCATACCGATCGACTCGAGATAGTCGATGGCGGCGTGGAACCCCACAGCCTCGATGATGGGTGGGGTCCCGGCCTCGAAACGGTGTGGGATGGCAGCCCAAGTTGCGTCATGAAGAGTGACGTCTGAGATCATCTCGCCCCCACCTTCGAACGGCTGCATCTCCTCGAGGGCATCCATACGACCCCAGAGCACACCAATCCCCGTCGGTCCCAGCATCTTGTGTGAGGAGAAGGCCAGGAAGTCGGCTCCCAGCGCCTGCACGTCCACAGGCGCATGAGGTACGAGTTGGGCCGCATCGACGACGACCCGGGCACCAACCCGGTGCGCTTTCTCGGCGATGGCCGGGATGTCGGGAATTGTCCCGAGAACGTTCGACATCCCCGTGACTGCCACGATTTTCACCGCAGGTGACAGCTTCGCTTCGAAATCGGCCATATCGAGTCGACCGTCCTCTGTGATCGCCACGTGGTCGAGTCGCGCCCCGGTCTTCCGTGTAACCATCTGCCAGGGCACGAGATTGGCGTGATGTTCCATCTCGGTGGCGAGGACTACGTCCTCCTCGCTGAGGTGCTCGCCGCCCCATCCGAAAGCGACGAGGTTGAGTGAGGTGGTGGCTCCGCGCGTGAGCACGATCTCCTCGGGTGAGGCTGCGTTTATGAAGGAGGCCACACGTGCTCTGGCGGCCTCGTACGCGTCCGTCGCGATGACCGAGAGCTTGTAGGCCCCGCGGTGGACGTTGGCGTAGGAGGTCCTCGCGAATTGGTCCATCGCCTCTAGTACCGGAATCGGCTTCTGCGAGGATGCACCGGAATCGAGGAAGTGAACACCCGACTCGAGGACCGGGAAGTCGGCCTTCAGGTGGGAGAGATCGGTCACAGTGTCTAAGTCAACACCGTGCGGAACGATTCGTATCCCTCATCCTCGAGTTTCCTGGCGAGTTCCGGTCCGCCGGACTCCAGGATCTTGCCGTCCATGAAGATGTGGACCACATCCGGTGTGACGTAATCGAGGAGACGCTGGTAGTGCGTGATGATGAGAAAGCCTCGCTCCGGTGTGGCGAGCTTGTTGACACCATCGGCGACTGTGCGAAGTGCGTCGATGTCGAGACCGGAGTCGGTCTCGTCCATGATCGCCAGTTCGGGTTCGAGGACCGCCATCTGCAGAACCTCGTTGCGCTTTCGCTCACCCCCGGAGAAACCCTCGTTGAGGTAACGATCGGCGAACGTCGACTCCATACCGAGTTCCTTCATCGCGTCCATCACCTTCAGTCTCAGTTCGAGCACGGTGAGGTTGGTGCCCGTCCGATTCGAGAGCGCCTGGCGCAGGAATTGGATCACCGACACACCCGGGATCGTCTCGGGGTGTTGGAACGCGAGGAACATTCCGGCAGCACCACGGTCGGTGGGTGGGGCCGCGGTGATGTCTTCGCCCTTGTAGTGAATCGTCCCCTCGGTTACCCGGAATGCGGGGTTGCCCATGAGCACGTTGGCCAGGGTCGACTTGCCTGAGCCGTTGGGTCCCATGAGCGCATGCACCTCACCGCTCTTCACGGTGAGGTCAACGCCTTTGAGGATCTCGTGTTCACCTGCCGACGCATAGAGATTCTCGATGGCGAGGAGGGGGGTTGTGGCTTCGCTCACAACCCAATGGTATTTGGGATGGGTCCGGTTAGCGAAAATCCCTCCGCTCTGGGTGGAGGAACAGCCAAAATCCGGCGGTTTCTACGCCCAGGACGGCTCTAGTCAGGTGATCTCGACCCACGCCGGCTTTGCGAGACGACCTAGGTCCTCGATCGAGACGGCGAAGACTGAGTTGGGGGTGCCTGCAGCGCACCAAACCGGGTCATTGCGTTTCAGTGAGGGGTCGGCGAACACGCGGAGCGACGTGATGTGACCGAATGGGGGAGTGCCACCCGCGACAAAGCCAGTAGCGGCTCGAACCTGATCGAGACTGGCCCTTTCTGCGAGCGCTCCACCGGCGGCTGCGGCGAGTTTCGTGGTGTCGAGTCGCAGGTCGCCGGGGACAAGTGCCACCACCGGGTGTCCATCGACTGTGAACACGAGCGACTTGACGATCGCCGCTACCGGACAGCCGACCGCGGCGGCTGCGTCCTCGGCAGTCTTGGTGCCTTCGGGGAAGACCTTCACGTCCACGTCGAGACCGACCGCTTCGAGCAGTCGTCGGCTTGCCCGAGGCCGCTCAGTCACCGCGGACGATGGACACGGTGTCTTTCATGGTGTCGAGGTCATCGAGGTCGAGCCATTGGACGTAGATCCGCTGCACCCCGGCGTCCTCGAGGGCCGCGACAGTATCGGCGACGCGACTCGGGGTTCCGATCGGTATGCCCGCACTGGCCCAACGCTGTTCGAGGTCATCCGGTGAGGTGCCCCTTTTCGAGGCGGCAGCCGAAAGGCGGTTCCGGTACGTTTGGTCGTCGCGACCCACCACTGCCGGACCCATGACCGTTGCCTCGACCGTCCGTCCCCCGGCCGCGTTTCGCATTGTCGTCACTTTCCCTGCGGCCTCATCTGCCGAACAGATGAAGAAGTTGTACTCGTCGGCCCGGCTTCCGGCGAGGGTGGGAGTTCGGGTCTTGCCGCTGCCTCCGATGATCATCCTGAGGCCCGTCGGTTTCGGTGTCACCTGTGCGTCCAACGAGTAGTGCTTGCCTGAGTAGCTAGATCTGCCGTCACCGAAGGCGGCGTCCAGGTAGTCGAGGGCTTCCTCGAAACGGTCCCAGCGCTCGGGCCAGTCCGGGAAGGGGATTCCGAATGCCTCGTGCTCCAGATCCATCCAGCCGGTACCAACGCCGAGGTCGAGCCGGCCTTCCGACATCTGGTCGATCGTCGCCGCGTTCTTGGCGATCACCGCAGGGTGTCGGAAGGTGATCGGGGTGACCAGGACGCAGAGCCGGATGTCTGTCGTCTCCCTGGCCAGACCGGCGAGCACCGCAAAAGCGTCCGTTGCTGCTGGCGTGGGGTCGACGCTGGACAGATAGTGATCACAACGAGCGAAGGAGACGAGACCTTCGGCCTCGGCCCAGCGCGCTGCGTTCAACTGTTGAACGTAAGTGCCGCCCATGTGTGGCTCGGTCATCAGGCTGAACTCCATCAGCGCGACCCTATCGGCCAATCAGCGCCTCGAAGACGAGGTCGAACTCCGAAGGGTCGTCTCCTGCTGCGAACACCTGTGCGTAGAACCTTTGACAACCAGCCGCTTCGAGTGCGGCGATCATCTCGGCTGCCTTGCTCCCCGAGCCGTGAGGGTAACCCCGCTCCTCCCATCTCGTCTCGATGTGCTCCGGGCTCGTCCCTGTGAGCTCAGCGATCCCATCCAACATGCGGCGGTAGTCGATTTCTTTGACCGCAGCGACCCCAGGACCGGCCGACGACCATGAGACCTCGTCGGGATCACGACCGTTTTCACGTGCCAGATCACGGGTTGCCTGCACGACTTCTGAGTACTTGGCGGGAGTGGTGGCATAGAGGTTGTATTCGTCGGCGTACAGGGCTGTGATCCGTCTCGCCCTGGGGCCACCCGCTCCACCGGCGAGGAGCCGCAGCCGGACCGGGTGTGGTCTCGGGTCGAACTCAGCCAGCTGGTAGTGATCGCCTTTGAAGCCGACAGCATCAGGGGTGATCGCCGCCCTGAGATACGCCATTGCCTCCTCCAGCAGACCCATCCGGGTGCCCAGGTCGGGGAAAGGCAGCCCGAACAAGGTGAACTCTTCCTCGAGCCATCCGGCGCCGAGACCGAGCGTGAATCTCCCCCCGGAGATCTCGTCGATGGTCACTGCCATCTTGTAGAGAACTGCCGGGTGGCGGAATGTCACAGGGGAGACCATGGCCACCAGATCGATGCTCGAAGACTCCGCTGCCAATGCGGCGAGATGTACCAGGTGATCCCAGGCCGGTTTCTCGAGATCGTCGCCGCGTTGCAGATAATGGTCAGGGAGAGCAACGGCGGCGATGTGGTCCCGGTCCTCGGCCCATCGTGTGGTGGCGAGAACGAAGTTCCAGTCTCCCCGGGTCTGGATCCCGAACTCCATCAGACCCCTGCGAGGGCGTCGCTGAGTAGGGAACGAGCGTGGACGGCGACGTCGAAGTTGGGGTCCATCACCTTGTGCATGGTGATCCCGTTCAGGGCCATGACAAGTGTCTCTGCCCGCCGTTCCGCTTCTGCGTCGCTCATCATCGGATGCTCGCGGGAGAGGGCAGCAGCGAATCGCACAACCCGACCCTCATGATGTCGCATGGTCCGCCCCTTGATCTCGGGGTTGTTGGCGCTCCCCGATATGGCGAGGCGGATGTAGACCCGCGCCAGGTCGCCTTGTTCGGTCACGAACCTGATATATGCCTCCACGAGGTCGGCAAGGGTGTCCTTCCCCTGATGCTCAGGGTCCGGGTCCACGGCATCGATCGCCTGGCGGACCACCGAGAGGATCGCCTGCTCTTTGGAGTCGAAGAGGTTGTAGAAGCTTCCGGGAAGTACGCCTGCCTGCTCGCAGATCGCCTTGATCGTGGTGCCGTCGAGTCCCTCGCTGGCGATGAGGACCCTGGTGGCCTGGAGAATTCTGTCCCGGGTCTCGAGACCCGCCTTGTACCGCATCGCCGGGACGCTAGCCCTCCCTCGTGATCTGGACCTGTTTTGAGTGGATACTCAAATTAGAGTGTATGCTCAAATAGAGACCATCAGGAGGGAACGATGGGTCACTACAAGTCGAATCTCAGGGATATCGAATTCAACCTCTTCGAGGTCAACCGCATCCAGGACTACCAGGCCAACTGGACGGACCTGGACCGGGAGACGATCACCGACATCATCACCGAGATCGAGCGTCTCGCTCGCGAGGACTACTCGGCTTCATATGTGGATCAGGACAGGATGCCCCTCGAGTTGGTCGACGGTGAGGTGACCCTCCCGGACTCGGTGAAGGCGAGTGTGGCTGCCTTCCGTGACGGCGGGTGGGATCGGCTGGGTCTTCCCGAGGAGATGGGTGGGAGGGAGGCACCGCCATCTCTGATTTGGGCTATGTCGGAGATGCTCCTCGCCGCCAACACGACGGTCCAGTTCTATGCAGGCGGATCGTTGTTCGCCCGTGTTCTCTTCGAGGAGGGCACCGACGTTCAAAAGGATTTCGCCAAACTCTGGGTCGAGAAGGGCTGGGCCGGGACAATGGTGCTGACCGAACCGGACGCAGGCTCGGATGTGGGTGCTGGCATCGCCAAGGCGACCGCCCAGGGCGATGGCACCTGGCACATCGAAGGCGTGAAGCGGTTCATCACGAGTGGCGAGCACGACGTGACCGAGAACATCATCCATCTGGTGCTGGCTCGTCCCGAAGGTGCCGCACCAGGGACCAAGGGGCTCTCCTTGTTCGTGGTCCCCAAGTATCTCGTCGACAACAACGGCGAGATCGGTGCCCGGAACGGGGTCATAGCCACCAGCATCGAGAAGAAGATGGGTCTCAAGGGATCCACCACATGTGAGCTCACCTTTGGGACCGACGTCCCCGCGGTCGGATACCTGGTCGGTGATCGTCACGACGGCATCAGGCAGATGTTCCGGGTCATCGAGTACGCCAGGATGATGATCGGAGCCAAGGCGATGGGCACGCTCAGCACTGGTTATCGTCACGCCCTCGAGTACGCGAAGGAACGCAGGCAGGGCGCCGACCTGACCGAGTCGACTGACAAGACCGCCCCCCGTGTCCCGATCATCGATCACCCCGACGTCCGTCGCATGCTGATCACCCAGAAGGCCCATGCAGAAGGGATGAGAGCGCTCTTGATGTACACGGCGTGGGTTCAGGACCAGGCGCGTCTCCATCCCGACGACGAGCGATGGGAGAATCGCAACGATCTCCTCCTGCCGCTGGTCAAGGGGTATTCATCGGAGAAGGCCTACGAGCTCCTCTCCACTGCCCTGCAGGTCTTCGGTGGGTCGGGGTACACCCAGGACTACCCGCTCGAGCAGTACATCCGCGATGCCCGCATCGACAGCATCTACGAGGGGACCACAGGCATCCAGGCGCTGGACCTCTTCTTCAGGAAGATCGCACGCGATCAGGGAGCCACCCTGGCAGCGCTCGCCGGAGAGATCGTCGAGTTCGTGAAAGGTGGCGGAGACGGAGACCCCTTCACCGAGGAGCGAGGGCTCCTTGGAGGGATGCTCGACGACACCCAGGCCCACCTCGGCTCCATGGTGGAAGATCTGATGGCTTCGTTGAGTGGAAGGAGCGAGGCGATCTACGAGGTTGGGTTGCAGACCAACCATCTTTTGGAGTCGATGGCTGAGACTGTGATTGCATGGCTCCTTCTTCGACATGCAGAGATCGCGATCGAGAAGATCGACGAAGACCCCTTCTACCGAGGCAAGGTCGAGTCGGCTCGCTGGTTCGTGAGGCACACCGCCCCCAAAGCCACCCTCCGCCGCTCCGGCGCAGAGGCGGAAGACGGCCACCTCATGTCGATTCCGGTCGCGGCATTCTGATCTTGACTCAGCCTTAATCTCCAATACATCTTGTCTACATTCGAGATCATCTCGTTCGTGGCCCTGTTGGTGGGTGTGCTGCTAGTCATCGTGGGGTTGATGGTGTGGCAGGAAGCGAAACGACGCCCCTCATACGAGCCTCTCGAATATGTCGTCAATGATGCGGTGAAACACATCGCGGAGCGTCTTTCTGAGGAGTCGGGACTGCGCAACTCCGACATCCGCAGAATCATCGAGTGGGAGGTGTTCTATCTCCAGGGTCTCGCCCAGAACGATAGAAGGAACCCGGTAGAGACGGTGGCCGGTGGACACGACCTCTCGGTCGGCTACATCGCCGACCAGATACAACAGAAGCACGCTGTGTCCTACTCTCATACTCAGATCGAAGAAGTGCTCCGTCTCGAGGCCGACTACCTGTCGGCGATCGGGGCGGTGGGAGAGCCAGTAGGAGAAGAGGAATGAGGGTTCGTTGCGGTGCATGCCGCACCCAATTCGAGGTTGGCGGCGCCGGACGATTCGCATGCCCGGTGTGCGGGTCGATAAACGTTGTCAGAAATGGTGCGGCCGGACAACCACCAGCGGACCAGCCCGGTCAAACCGCGGGCACGATTGGCGGCTATCAGACGGCTCCCGGAGTTGCTCCGGGAGGTCAGGGGGCTCCACCGCCCACCCCGCCCCCGCCGCCGCCTGAGCAGCCGATGCCGAAGATCGACTGCCCCGAATGTGGATTCAGGTTCATAGTCGGCTTGGTGCCCACGGTGACCTGCCCGAATTGCATGGCGGAAGTCTCTACCGGCATCGAAGAAGAGGACGTCGAGTGAGTCGCCTCACCCGATTCGAGCACTACCGACTGGTAGGTACCCGCGACACCATGCGGGTGTACGACTGCGATGACGACGAGCAATTCTCCGTGTTACGGGACAGGGTTGTGGCCGACCGACTGGTGGAACTCAAGCTCATCCAGACCTTTGCACCTGACACGTTCGACGAGGCACGCAATCGGGGATTTCGGCCCGCGACCTGATCTCTCAGATGCGAATCGAGTCTCGTTGGAGCTCAGCCAGGAACGCCTCGTATGTCATCTCGATCCCCTCGCTGAGTTCGATCGAAGCCTGCCATCCGATCTCTCTGAGTCGGCTCACGTCGAGAAGTTTGCGCATCACTCCGTCAGGCATGGTCGGGTCGAAGATGTAGGTCCCCGACCAACCGACGACGGAGGCGATGAGTTCGGCGAGTTCGACAATCGACACGTCAGTGCCCGTCCCCACGTTGAGGTGGATCTCACCCGAGTAGTTCTCGAGCGAGAAGACGACGGCGTCGGCGAGATCGTCGACATGGAGGAATTCGCGACGAGGACGTCCGCTTCCCCAGATGGGAAGAGTGGCATCACCCGACTCCCGCGCCTGGTGGGTCTTGCGAAGCAACGCCGGTAACACATGCGACGATGCCAAGTCGTAGTTGTCGCCCGGACCGTAGAGGTTGGTGGGCATCAGCGAGATGACGTCGAGCCCATGCTGTCGCCGCAGCATCTTCCCGTACTCCAGTGCGGCGATCTTGGCTATCGCGTATCCCTCGTTGGTGGCCTCGAGAGGACCGGTGAGGAGGTACTCCTCTTTCATGGGTTGGGGCGATTCGGCTGGATATATGCATGAGGATCCCAGTACTGCCACCTTCTCAACGCCTGCGGTGAGACAGGCGTTGAGGCAGTTGGCCGCGATCATGAGGTTGTCGTACAGAAAGTCTGCCTGTGCACTGCGATTGGCGTTAATTCCGCCGACGCGTGCGGCTGCGATGATCGCGACTTCAGGTCTTGTCTCGTTCACGAATCTCTCGACCTGGTCTTGACGTCTCAGATCTGTCTGCGCACTCGGTGATGTGATCAGCTCAGCGATGCCCTCAGACGCGAGGCGACGGACTACCGCGCTTCCCACCATTCCGTTATGGCCGGCGACCCACACGCGCTTCGAGTCCAGGGAGTACAGATTGCCCGTTGTCACAGAGCCGCCTCCGGGAAGCGACTGGCCGCCGTCTCACGTGCCTGGTCGATATCGAGACCGGCGTCCTTCAGATCCGAGGCAATCATTATCGAGACCAGTTCGGTGAACGTGGTTTCCGGCTTCCACCCCAACTCGGAGCGCGCCTTGGAAGCATCTGCCTCGAGGTGCTCCACCTCGGTGGGGCGGAAGTAGGTGGGGTCGATCTGGACGAACCGCTCCCAATCGAGACCCACCTCGGCGAAGGCCCGCTCGCAGAACTCGCGCACCGTATGGCTTTCTTCGGTACCGATCACATAATCGTTTGGTTTGTCCTGTTGGAGCATCATCCACATCGCGTTCACGTAGTCCTTGGCGTATCCCCAGTCCCGCCTTGCGTCCAGATTTCCCAGATACAAGTGAGATTGCTTCCCAGCCACGATCGCAGCGACTGCCCGTGTGATCTTGCGACTCACGAAGGTCTCGCCACGTCGTTCGCCTTCGTGGTTGAAAAGGATGCCGTTGGACGCAAACAGCCCATATGCCTCCCGATAGTTGGTGACGAGCCAGTGGGCGTAGACCTTGGCCGCGGCGTAGGGAGATCTGGGTCGGAACTGGGTCGTCTCGCTTTGAGGAGGTGGCGAGTTCCCGAACATCTCTGAAGTTCCTGCCTGATACAGACGAACGTCGATGTTGGCCCCTCGAATGGCTTCGAGAAGACGAATCACACCGAGACCGTCCACGTCGCCGGTGTATTCGGGTTGTTGGAACGAGACGGCGACATGAGATTGTGCCCCCAGGTTGTAGATCTCGGTCGGCTCGATCACCCGGATAGCCCTGGCGATTTGGGATCCGTCAGTCAGATCGCCGTAATGGAGGTACATCTGGGCGCCACCCTCGTGAGGATCTCGATAGAGATGGTCGATCCTCTGGGTGTTGAACGTCGAAGCGCGACGAATGATGCCGTGGACCTCATACCCCTTTCCCACCAGGAGTTCGGTCAAGTGAGACCCGTCCTGTCCCGTGATCCCCGTGATCAGTGCTCGCTTCATGTCGGGCCAGCCTAACTCTGGTCCTAAACGTCCTCCAGACCCTGACCCACCAGATCGCCGATCCGTTTCCCTCGTCCGTGGAAGAAGTGGTCACCGGGGGTGAGAACGAGGTCCAAAGCCTGCTCCTTGGCGTATGTGATCAACGCCTCGCCATCCACTACTTGATCCCGTGTGCCGAGGATGATCCGTTTCGGGCCCGAAGGAAGTGTTTGGGGTAGGTCGCTGGTCGCTGGCGCGATCCCGACGTAGGGCATCATGTCGCCGTCACGGGCAAGCCAACGCAGGGCTGTCCCCGCCCCGAACGACCAGCCGGTGAGACCGAGCGGTAGATCCCGATCGCGTGCGGCCGAAACCGCCGCAGCCACGTCATCCAGTTCTGCATTGCCGTGGTCGTGTGTCCCCGAACTGGCGCCGGTTCCTCGGAAGTTGAAGCGCATAACGACGTGACCGCGCTCCACCAAACGTTTGGCCACTGCGATCATGAGAGGAGCATTCATCGATCCGCCCTCCAGTGGGTGGGGATGGCAGAAGACGGTCAGCCGTAACGGTTGGTCAGGGGAATCAATCCGGGCCTCCAGCGTTTCCCCATCGGAGGTGCTCAGCTCGAGTCGCTCGGTCATGTCAGCAGCCGGATCAGCCAGATACCCCCGGCGACCAGGATTAGTACGGCGAGGAGCGCCGATGCGATCAATAGGAGACGGGTCTGCATTGACACGGTCGAGCGTAATTCGACCGCTCACTAGGCTCAGCCGTCCGAGTAGGAAAGGGCACACTTGGCAGAGGGATCTGCGGACATAGTCATAGTCGGTGGCGGACCGGGCGGTTACGCCGCCGCACTCTACGCACACAACTTCGGTCTCGACGTCACGCTCGTCGACAAGGAACGGCCGGGTGGAACCTGTCTGATCCGTGGCTGTATACCGGCCAAACAGTGGCTTCACATCGCCGAGGTGTACAGCACTGTTGCTCACGCAGCAGAGTTCGGGGTCAACACGTCTCAGCCCGAACTGGACTGGCAGGCTGCGCTGGCCCGTAAGAACCAAACAGTCGAAGGGCTGGTCAGAGGTCTCGGCGGCTTGCTCAAGTCCCGAGGTGTCGAAGTAGTGACCGGCTTTGGGAAGCTGGCCGGTGGCGGAGCGGTCACCGTCGACACCGCCGATGGCTCGAAGACAGTCGAGGGAGACAAGATCATCCTCGCCACCGGTTCATACGCCAGGACGATTCCCGGATACGAGATCGATGGGAAGAGAATCGTGACATCAGACCACGCGCTCGACTGGGAGTCGCAGCCCCGCCGCGTTGGGGTCATCGGCGGCGGTGTCATCGGATGCGAGTTCGCCTCGTTCCTGGTCGACGTGGGAAGCGAGGTCCACGTATTCGAGATGATGGATCAGATAGTCCCGGGGTCCGATTCGGAGACTGCCAAGATGCTGCAGCGTCAACTCCAAAAGCGCGGGATCAAGTTCCACGTCGGAGTTGGCGTCGAACCTGCAGAACTGGGCGACTCTGTCGTCATCCCGGTGGGTGATGAGCGGGTCGAGGTAGATGTGGCGTTGGTCTCGGTCGGGCGGGGCCCGAACACAGAAGGTGTCGGTCTCGAGAACACGAAGATCGAGCTCGATCGTGGTTTCGTTCGTGTCGATGCCGCAACGATGGAGACGATGGAGCCAGGTGTCTATGCAGTGGGTGACATAGTCGCCGGCACTCCCCAGCTCGCCCATGTCGGTTTCGCAGAGGGAATTGCGGCAGTCACCCACATCGCCACCGGCCAATCACAGCCGGTGAACTACGAGGCCATCCCCAGGGTGACATACACCCATCCCGAAGTGGCTGAGGTGGGCATCACAGCAGACCAGGCGGCTGAGCAGGGTCTGGACGTCGAGGTGACAAAGCATGCCTTCAACGGTGTGGGCCGGGCGATCATCATCGGGCAGAATCAAGGACATGCGAAGGTCGTCGCCCTGAAGGACGGGCCCATCATCGGGGCCAGCGTCGTAGGCCCACAGGCGGGTGAAATGATTCACGAACTGATGTACGCGGTGGGATGGGAGGCCCTGCCCGCGGAGGCCGCCGCCTTCATCCATGCCCACCCGACGCTTTCGGAGACAATCGGCGAGACGTTGATGTCGGCAGCGGGCAAGAGCCTGCATTAGCTGCGAATAGGAGGAAGTTTTGGCCACGACGGTATCCATGCCCCAACTGGGTGAGACGGTCACTGAGGGAACCATCCTCAAGTGGGCCAAGCAGGTGGGTGACAACATCACCGAGGATGAGGTCCTCGTAGAAATCTCCACCGACAAGGTGGACACCGAAGTGCCCTCCCCTGTGGCGGGCACGATCCTCGAGATTCTGGTGCCCGAAGGAGAGACGGTCGAGGTCGGAACCAGCCTCGTGGTCATCGGGGACGAAGGAGAGTCCATCGACTCTGGATCGAGCGCCGACACCGCAGGTGCCGACACCGAGGCTCCGGTCGGAGAAACCTCCCGCACTGATGACTCTGACGAATCGCCCCAGGAAGAGACGGGTCAGGAGTCTGCCGAGAGCCAGCCCGAAACGAAGACTCCTCCAGCTGCTGATGAGCAAGAGAGCCCGGTTGAGACAGAGGCATCCGCCCCCGACGACGACGTCGACGCCTTCTTCGCCGAGCCATCCCAGGTCGAGAAGGAGCCGATGCTGCTCTCACCTGTGGTGCGCAAGCTGATACGGGAAAACGATCTCGACGTCAGTCAGATTTCCGGCAGTGGACAGGGCGGCCGGATCACACGCCGGGATGTCGAGACTTTCATCGAAGAGGGAGGAACCGCACCAGCTTCGACCGAAGACGAGCCAGAGACACCGGCTGCAGAGGAGCGGACGGCCGCCGAGCCACCCGCCGCAGAGGCCATCGAAGAGCCCAAGCCCGCTACGAAGCCGGCTCCTTCCGCCGCAGGCACCGGAAGCGAGGAGGTCGAGCTCGACCGTCTTCGGGTCCGGATCGCCGAGAACAACATCAAGGCCAAGCAGACTGCGGCGCACGTCTGGACCTCAATCGAGGTGGACTTCGAACGTGTAGAGCGGGTCCGTCAAGGGCACAAGGAAGCCTTCAAAGCCGAGGAGGGCTTCTCGCTCACCTATCTGCCGTTCATATCGCGGGCGGTCATCGACGCACTCAAGACCTATCCGGTTGTCAACAGCTCATTCAACCTCGAGAAGAAGACCGCAACCTTCTTCAAGAAAGTCGACTTGGGAATCGCCATCGACCTCAATCAGGAGGGTCTGGTTGTTGCCAGAGTCCGTAATGCGGACGGTCTCCGCCTCGTGGGCATCGCCAGGGAGATCGCGGCCCTCGCCGACACGGCACGTGAGGGGGAACTCGGGATCGACGACCTGACCGGCTCGACTTTCACCATCACAAACCCTGGACCCTTCGGATCGTTCATGTCTGCTCCGATCATCAACGTGCCGAACGTCGCGATCCTGTCCACCGACACCATCACGAAGCGGCCCACGGTGGTGACATCGCCCGACGGGCAGGACATGATCGCCATCCGTCACATCGGGTATCTGGGACTGTCCTGGGACCACAGGGCTTTCGACGGTTCGACGGCGGTGCTCTTCCTCAACAGGATCAAAGAGAACATCGAGACCTGGGACTGGGAACAAGAACTGGCGTGACGATGCTCCGCACCCGTTGGCTCGGCCGACTTCCGTATACGGAGGCATGGGATCTGCAACGCGCCTTCCACGAAGGGCGCGTCCTCGGCAGGTCGTCGGACGACTACCTGTTGCTCCTGGAACACCCACCGGTGTTCACCATTGGACGAAACGGTGACTCATCAAACTTGCTGGTGGGGATGGCGGCGGCCCACGAGCGCGGGGCGGAGGTCCATCATGTCGATCGAGGCGGCGACATCACGTTCCACGGTCCCGGACAACTCGTCGGCTATCCGATCCTCGGTCTCGACGATCCGAAGCAGATCGTTCCGTATGTGCGGAAGATCGAAGAGGTGCTCATCAGGACGGTGGCCGACTTCGGCGTGGATGCTTGGCGGGAGGAAGGCCTCACAGGTGTTTGGACGGCACGGGGAAAGGTCGCAGCGATCGGAGTGCGAGTGTCACGTCGGGTGACGATGCACGGTTTCGCCCTGAACCTGCACCCCGACATGACCTATTTCGGGATGATGAACCCTTGTGGGATCACCGACCGGTCAGTCACCAGCCTGTCAGACCTGGTGGGCAGGAGGATCTCGCTGGAGGAGGCGGTGGAAGCCCTGGAGCCTCACTTCGTCGCGGTGTTTGGATACGAGGCATCGGAGTCGCAGAAGGCCGCCTTTGTTCGCGGCCAGGGTCGGGACGACTTCGAAGTCGACCGTCTTCTCCAAGCCGGGACCTTTTCTCCAGAAGCTCGGTCGAAGGAACCGGTTCTGATCCGCGGGCGGCTCCCCGGAGAGCCGATCAGACCCAACTGGATGCGCGTCACCGCACGCATGGACGCGGACTACCTCGAACTGAAGAAACTGATGCGTGGTCTCGAACTCAACACAGTGTGTGAGGAGGCCAACTGCCCCAACATCTACGAGTGCTGGGGGATGGGCACCGCGACTTTGATGATCCTCGGGGACAAATGCACGAGGGCATGTTCGTTCTGCAATGTCACGACGGGCAAACCAACAGAGTTCGATATCTTTGAGCCCTTCCGGGCCGCGGAGGCCATTGCCGCGATGAACCTCAAACACGCTGTAATCACTTCTGTGAACCGGGACGACCTCGACGACGGAGGTGCGGGGATCTTCGCCCAGACCATCAGTGAGAGCCGTCGTCGCTCACCCGGGACCGAGATCGAGGTTCTCATCCCTGATTTCAAGGGCGATCGGGACGCGCTGCAAACGGTCATGGATGCCAGGCCCGAAGTCCTCAACCACAACACCGAGACTGTGATCCGTCTGCAACGTGACATTCGGACCTCTGCGAACTATGGGCGTTCCCTCGCGCTGCTTTGGAGAGCCAAGCAGATGCATCGCGAGGGTCTGATCAAGTCGGGTCTCATCGTCGGAATGGGGGAGACCAAGGCAGAGGTGCTCGCCACCCTGGCAGACATGCGAACGATCGGTATCGACATCGTGACAATCGGGCAATACCTGCGGCCCACCCCGCGCCACCGTCCGATCCATAGATACGTCCATCCTGACGAGTTCGGCGAGTACAAGCGTTTCGGGGAGGGGGCGGGCATTCCCCACGTCGAATCAGGCCCCCTGGTCCGTTCCAGCTATCACGCCAAGGAGGCCCGAGAGGCGGTGCCGGTGACCATCGGGGCTAAACCGATTTGAGTTTCGACTTCGACGGGAGAGTCGCCCGACTCAAGGAGGTGATGGGGCGCGACGGCATTGACGTCGCGTTACTCTCGATCGGAGCCGACCTTCCTTATTTCACCGGTTACGAAGCCAAACCGTCGGAGCGTCTCACCGTGTTGGTGGTTCCGGTCGACGACTCGCCGGTGTTGTACGTTCCGGTCCTCGAGGCCCCTGGGGTTCCCCCCGGGGCATTCGAAGTCCGACCTTGGACCGAAGTCGAGGACCCGGTGGCACTCGCCGCCGCCACGACTCCGACTCCTGAGATCGTGGCAGTGGGTGACCACATGTGGTCGGTCTTCCTCACTCGGTTCCAAGCGATCTGGACCAAAGCCGCGTGGAGACCGGCATCGGAGATCACGTCTTCGTTGCGGCTGATGAAGGACACTGATGAGATCGATCTGCTCCGTCGCGCCGCCCACGGCGTCGACCGGGTGATGGCCAGAGTTCCGACCGAAGTCCCGTTCGCCGGCCGCACCGAGTTGGAAGTGGCCCGGGATCTTGCCGAGATGACGATCGAGGAGGGACACGATGTCGCCGAGTTCACGATTGTGGCCTCGGGACCAAACGGGGCATCACCACATCATCATCCCGGTCATCGGAGGATCGAGGAGGGAGATCTGGTCGTCTGCGACTTCGGGGGCCGAATCGGTGGGTATTACTCGGACTCGACCCGCACCTTCAGTGTCGGGACGCCAGACCAGCGGCGAAGGGAGATCCATGAGATCGTCGCCACAGCCAATGAGACAGGTAGGGCAGCGATCAAGCCTGGCGTCCTCTGCCAGGACATAGATAACGTCACCCGGGCCGTGGTCGAAGACTCCGGTTACGGGGGGTACTTCATCCATCGCACCGGGCACGGCATCGGTCTCGAAGTGCACGAGCATCCCTACATCGTGGATGGGAACGAGACGATTCTCCAACCTGGAATGTGTTTCTCGGTAGAGCCCGGGATCTATCTACCTGACGAGTTCGGAGTGCGGATCGAGGACATTGTGGTTTGTACCGACGACGGGGTTGACAGCCTCAATCAGTCAGAACGGGGGCTGGTGCACGTAGGTTGAAGGCTCGGCTTTCTCCGGCGTGCACAAGAGGTGGATCTTGGACGTTTTTCTCATATCGCGAGTGCCATCAGAGCGTGTTGAACACTTTGTCGAGTCTTTGAGAGAGTCGGGCAATCGTTACATCGGTCCCGAGTATCAACCGAGCGTGAGATCCGTTTTGACCGCAGGCGACTGGACCACAATTGTCGTATACGGGAGGAATCGGAACAACCCTCTGCCAGAAGGGATCTTCACGGCTAGAGATCTGGTTGTCGTGTACTCGGGTTATGTCGTCGATCCGATCGACGAAGACACGAGATGGGGGGCCTACTTCGACTCTGTTCATCGCGATCAGAGACCAATGCGGGTTTCTCCGGGTGGCATCTACTCGTACGCGACGGTGCGTACCAGCGATGGTCAGGTGTGCGCAGGGCATTCGACTCCGACGCTCGAGCCGGTCTATTTCACTCAGTGCGATGACGGTTTTCATCTTGGAAACCATCCGCTTTTCGTGCACCAGGCAGGCAACGAATTCGGCACGCCTCGTATCTCGGAGACCTTCCTTCTACGTGCTGCCGGCGCCGGCGTCGCGATCGATGATCACACTCCGTTCGTAGGGACGCGTCGCCTCGCCCCCGGCGCCATCGTGTCGAGCCGGAGGCATCTCCTCCACGTACACCCCGCTCCTCAGCCATCGTTTGGTAGGTATCGGGTGGAGACATTGGCGCGTCGGGTTGATGCGGTGAGCGAGGGCCTACTTGAAGCGGGCTCCATCCTGTCGCGACTGCCGAAGGGCGAGTTCCGTGTTTCGGGGGGTAAGGATTCGCGCATGATCGCGGCTCTCCTCAAGTCAGCGCGTCTCGGCTCGATTCCGATCAACCAAAATTTTCCGCAAGAAGTCGAAGGACAGGTCGCCGACATGGTCTCAGCCGTGCTCAACGAGGAGTGCCGGCGTATCCCGATAGAGGAGTACGTAGACCGCGACCTGGGCCGGGCCACGACAAGAAAAGTCGCATACTCAGGGGGACTACCCGCGGTCGCCTCACAAGGCTATCCGACCAAGGCCGAAGGGAGTGTGTCCGGATTGCCACTGATCATGGGCCATGCCCACCTTCAACGTGGTGGTTTCGCCAGCACTCGGGTCAGAACCTATCCCGAAATCGTCGCGATGGTGAAGTCGAGGTCGGTCAACCCCTTCCTCCGGGCAGGATTCCGGGAGCACAACGATCGCCTCGCTGACGAGTGGATCGACTCTCAGCTCCGCGACGGGAAGAGGGGGCCTCAGGTCCTTTCCTACACCGCGTATCTGCAATACACACTCAACTATCAGTTTCAATCTCTGTACGCCTACGTCCGGAACTGGAACGCCATGATCACACCGATGGTCGACGAAAGATTCGCCCTGCTATGCCAACAGATCGCAGAGTCGGGTGACAGCCGAGGCGGGGCCAACGGCATTGGAGACTTGCGCGCCGAGAGGATCGCAATGGGTGTGATCGACAAGCTTGCTCCCGAACTTCTCGAGTTCCCGCTCGCTAACGACCGCTTTCGAGCGGATGTGCCGGACACTCCCGGATACGAGGCTCGAGACCCTTCCCTGTTGAGCCCTCGTCCTGTCCCAGAGTCTGATTTAAAACGGATTCTCAATACGCGTCGACTGAATAGAGAGCTCAGAGGTCAGATCTGGGACATCGTCAGCGGGGGCCTCGTCGCCAGGCTTGGTGAGGAGGCTTACCTGCCGGAGGTGTGGCAGTTCATCTCCAATCCGAATTCGGAGCCGCCAGCTCAATTCAATCATGTGCTCCTCAGCACGTTCGCCATGAGCGTTCTCGGCTACTCGATTATTCAGGACACACCTTGGTGGGAGACCCTCGAAGTGACGTGAGCGTGGGTGAGCCTCGGCGTCTTGAAACGGTCCTCGACGACTCAGGCTTCCGATTTGCACTTGGCACTGGCCCGATCGGGAGCTTCGCCAGGGTTCCATGAACCGGAGGTCGGACAGTGCGGCGGGAATCTGAACAGAAGCCTTTCGGGGAGGGGCAGGACACTCCCCACGTCGAATCGGGTCGCTGGTCCGGTCCAGCTATCACGCCAAGGAGAGCCGAGAGGCTGTAGAGGTGACCATCGGGGCGAGACCACTCGAGTTTCGACTTCCCGGGACGGTCAGACGATCCGGGAGGTGATGGGCGCGAGGTGTGTCGACGTCACCTTGGTAGAAACGAACGAAGGCTTGGAGGTCTGAACCAATCGATCAGGGTTATCGTCGAGGTTTCCTGACCAAGGATCCGAGCCTGTGGTCGCATCTCCGCCCACAATTCCAGACTGACATTGGACGTATTTCTGATCTCACGGCTTCCGACAGCGAAGGTCGGAGACTTCATACGAGACCTACGAGAATCGGCTGGACCACATCTGGGTCCTGAGTACGAATTGACAGTCAGATCGGTGGTCGAGGCTGGCAACTGGGCCACGGTTGTGTCGTACGGGCGAAATCGCAACCACCCGCTTCCCGAGATGCTCTTCTACGATCGCGACCTCATCTACGTCTTCTCTGGATATGTCGTCGACACCCTGGCGAGCGACACGAATTGGCGTAACTTCTTCGGACCGGAGGCGAGTACCGACGAGAGGCCCGTGATTCGGTCGCCAGGGGGTATCTACAGCTATGCCACGGTCCGACGCAGCGATGGACAGGTGTCGGCCGGGCATTCGACGCCAACCCTAGAACCGCTCTATTACTCCCAGGGCGACGCTGGGTTCCACATCGGTAACCATCCTCTGATCGTGCACTCTGCATCGAGGGATTTCGAGCCGCCGCTGATCAGTGAGATGTTCTTCCTGCGTGCAGTGGGTGCCGGCGTTGCCATCGACGACCACACGCCGTTCGTGGGCACCAAACGGCTGTCGCCGGGCGAGTTTGTGGCGAGCCGTGATCGTCGACTCCATATCATCGCTGCCTCGGAGCCTTCGTTCGGCAGCTACCGGGTGGGAAGTACCAAACAGCGCATCGATGCGGTCACTGAGGCACTTCTCCAAGCCGGTTCGATTCTCGAAAGATTGCCCCGCGGCGAGTTCCGACTCTCAGGCGGTAAGGACTCCAGAATCCTCGCGGCTCTCATCAAAGCACGACGGATCCCCGTCGATCCAGTGAACCAGAACTTTCCCCAAGAGGTCGAGGGTCAGGTGGCCGACCGGGTCGCTGCCACGCTGGGTATGCGATGTGATAGGACTCCGATCGAGGACTATGTCGACCGGGACTTGGTCAGGGCCACGACACGGAAGATCGTTTTCGCCGGTGGGTTGCCCGCAGCGGCTTCGACCCAGTACCCAAATCGAAGCGAAGGAAGGGTTCCGGGCACCCCGCTGGTCATGGGCCACGCCCATCTACAGCGGGGAGGCTTTGCGAACAATCAGGTGCGTCTCGAGACCGAGGCGGTAGCCGTAGCAAAAGCACGGACTGTCAGCGGACTCTTGCTGCCCGGCTTTGCCGAGCACAACGATCTGATCGTGAACGCCTGGATCGATGATCAACTGCGGGGAGGCGACATGTCGGCTCAGGTGATCTCCTTCACCGCCTATCTCCAGTACACCTTGAACTATCTATTCCAGTCCCTCTACGCCTATGTACGCAACTGGAATCTCCTGGTCACACCGATGGTCGATGAACGGTTTGCCTTGCTCTGTAAACAGATCGCGATCGAGCCCGCAGGGTTTCTTCCCGGCAGCAAGAACGGCATAACCGACCTGCGGGGCGAACGTGTGGCGATGGGTGTGGTCGAGGCTTTGGCTCCGGAGTTGCTCGAGTTCCCGCTCGCCGAAGATCGTTACCGTGCCGATCGGCCCGGCCGACCCGGCTACGAGTCACGCAACCCGGCTCTGCTGGCCCGGGGCCACATTCCCGAAGAGGACTTACGGCGGATATTCAACACACGTCGGCTGAGTGGCCGACTCAGAGGAGAGATCTGGGAGCAGGTCGAAGGCGGTCGTGTAGCCAGGCTGGCCGAGGAAGCAGTTCGACCCGAGGTGTGGAACTTCGTGTCAAACCCGAAATCGGAGCCACCGGCCGAAATGAGTCGAGTGTCGCTGAGCCTTTTCGCGATGAGCGTTCTCGGTTACTCGATCATCCAAGACACCGATTGGTGGAGACGATGACATACGAGGGGGTCTGCACATCGCCGAACGGCCGTGTCACCGTACGGGCACGGCACACATCAGGCTTGCGGGCGAGGGCCCTTGCATGGGCTCCGATTTCGTTCCGAGAGCAGTCGGACCGGTCCGAATTCAGCTGAAAGGCTAGACATCTGAGCAGAGGTCTAGCCCAATAGATTTCTCGGAGATGCTCAGCACCAGATTCAAAGTCACCGTGGCACGCATACTTTCTGGCGTCGTCGTCCTCTCGCGGAGGATTGTCGGTCGGGGCCATGTTGTGGTGGCCACCAGGAGGGGCGTGCGGTGGAACCTCGACCTCAAAGAAGGCATAGATCTCGCGGTCTACCTGGGGCTGTATGAACGTTGGTTCGCACCTGTGGCGTCTCGCTTCGTGCGATCGGGTGAAGTCGCCGTCGACGTGGGAGCGAACGTGGGAGTACACACGCTTGCCCTGGCGAAAATGGTGGGTCCCCATGGTCGGGTCATTGCCTTCGAACCGACGAACTGGGCTTTCGAGAAGCTGCGCCACAATCTCGCCTTGAATCCCGATTTGGCTCGGCGGGTCGAGGTTTTCCAGGTGTTCCTAAATGATGGAACCGAAGCCGCTCCGGACAGGATCTATTCGAGTTGGCCGGTCGGGGGAGTTGGAGAAGACGAGATCCACCCAATACTCATGGGTCGGGCGATGAGCACCGATGGAGCGTACGGAGCCTCGCTCGACAATGTCCTGAACACGCTCGAGACAGAAGCGCTCGATTCCTCTCGGATCAGCCTGATCAAGATAGATGTCGACGGTCACGAGCTCGAT
>DASTBQ010000217.1:0-3552 GCA_035711995.1 Acidimicrobiia bacterium
CAGATGGTGATGCCTGGTGACAACACCGAGATGACAGTGGAACTGATCGCTCCTATCGCCATGGACGAAGGTCTCCGGTTCGCGATCCGAGAAGGCGGCCGCACCGTCGGCGCCGGACGAGTCATAAAGATCACCAAGTAATGGCAGACCAGAAGATCCGCATCCGCTTGAAGGCTTACGACCACAACGTGGTCGACGAGTCTTCGAAGAAGATCACTGAGACTGTGCTGCGCACCCAGGCCAAGATCAAGGGCCCGGTGCCGTTGCCTACCGAGATCCATCGCTACTGCGTGGTGCGCGGGCCTCACGTGCACAAGGACTCCCGTGAGCACTTCGAGATGCGCATCCACAAGCGTCTCATCGACATCCTCGATCCCACCCCGAAGACGGTGGACTCCCTTATGCGTCTCGAGCTGCCCGCCGGTGTGGAAGTCGAGATCAAGCTATGAGGACTTTTCAGCCACAGCCCCGCAACCCCGTCTCGGGCGGGGGGTGCAGGGGGGTCGTCCCCCCGCACAGAAATGCAGTGGAAGTCGAGATCAAGCTATGAGGACCCTTCGATCAGCCGTCCGCGACCTCCTGGTTGTCGGTGGGAGCCGGGGAGTAGTGCGATGACCTCCCTCAACGGAATCTTGGGAACGAAATTGGGCATGACCCAGATCTTCGACGAGGAGTCACGGGCAATCCCGGTGACTGTCGTCAAGGCTGGGCCGGTTCGCGTCGTCCAGGTGAAGACCGTCGCCAAGGACGGCTACAACGCAATCCAGATCTCGTACGGCGACTCCAAGGGTGTCAACAAGCCGACCGCAGGCCATTACGCCAAAGCGGGTGTGGCTCCGGGGAGTCATCTCCTCGAGGTCAAGGTGGACGACCCTTCCGAATTCAAGGTCGGCCAGGAGATCAAGGTCGAGGAGATGTTCGAGGTCGGTGTCAAAGCCGATGTGAGCGGTGTCTCCAAGGGCAAAGGCTTCAGCGGTGTCATGAAACGGCACAACTTCTCCGGTCAGGGCGCATCACACGGAAACCACAAGAAGCATCGTGCCCCGGGTTCGATCGGCGCCTGCGCCACACCCGCCCGAGTATTCAAAGGCATGCGCATGGCAGGTCGTATGGGCGGCGAGAAGGTGACGACCCTCAATCTCGAAGTCGCCGGTGTCGACGCCGAGCGTGGGCTGCTGCTCCTCAACGGTTCGGTACCCGGTCCCAAGGGTTCGCTCGTCTTCGTCAGGGAGGCGGTGAAGGCACGTGGCTGACATCAAGGCACCTCTGTTCAAGGCAGATGGCGCCGCCAGCGGTGACATCAAGCTCGACCCAGAGGTCTTCGGGATCGAGCCGAACCTCGAGGTCCTGCATCAAGTGGTGACGGCGCAGCTAGCGGCAGCTCGCGGTGGCAATGCCAAGACCAAGACCCGCAGTGAAGTGCGCGGTGGTGGCCGGAAGCCGTGGCGTCAGAAGGGTCTGGGTCGAGCCCGACACGGGTCGATCCGCTCCCCGATCTGGGTCGGTGGCGGAGTCGCCCACGGCCCACAGCCCCGCTCCTACGCCCAGCGCACCCCCAAGAAGATGAAACGTCTCGCTCTACGCAGCGCCCTCTCGGCTCGGGCCGCAGAGTCGGCCATCAAGGTCGTTGACGACATCGACTGGTCAGGGCCCAAGACCAAGCAAGCAATCAAGCTCCTCGGGGCCATCGAGGCCACTGGAAAGACTCTCGTGGTGCTGAGCCAACTCGACGGGTCAGCAGGCAAGTCGTTCCGAAACCTGGCCGACGTTCGGATGGTCGAGCCCGGTCACCTGACCGCCTACGACGTCCTCTGGTCCGATCAGGTGGTGTTCACATCACACACCGTGGGGTCGGTCGGTCGTTCCAGCAAGTACGAGGTCTCGCAGTCGGATTTCGTGAAGGAATCCGCCGCCGGCGACGGAGGTGAGGAGGAATGAAGACTGCTCACGACGCCTCGTCCTCCGGAAGAAGTGACGAGTTCGCCCTCGGTGAACGTCGCAACCGCTCGAGTCAGGGTGATGGACTATGAAAACTGCCCACGACATCATCTTGGCGCCGGTCGTGTCCGAGAAGTCGTACGACCTAATCGAGAACAACAACACATACACCTTCGAGGTGGACCCCCGTTCCAACAAAGAGGAGATCCGGGATGCCGTCGAGAAAGTCTTCGGTGTCAAGGTCCTGAGGGTGAACACGATGAACCGCAAGGGAAAGACCAAGCGCACCGGTTGGAAGCTGGGCAAGCGCAAGGACATAAAGCGGGCAATCGTCACTCTGGCCGAAGGCGATTCGATTGACCTGTTCGGAGTCTGAGATATGGCGATAAAGAAGAGAAAGCCGACATCTCCCGGACGTCGTTTCCAGACAGTCTCGGATTTCGCCGAGATCACGGATACGAGGCCGGAGAAGTCGCTGATTGCCAAGAAGTCAAAGAGTGGTGGCCGCAATGCCAACGGCCGTGTCACGTCGCGTCATCGCGGCGGGGGTCACAAGCAGCGCTATCGCATCATCGACTTCAAGCGCGACAAGGATGGGATTCCGGCACGGGTCGCCTCGATTCAGTATGACCCGAATCGGAACGCTCGTATCGCTCTCCTCAACTACTCGGATGGCGAGAAGCGTTACATCCTGGCGCCGGTCGGGGTCAAGGTGAACGATCGTCTCGAGTCGGGCTCAGGAGCCGACATCAAGCCAGGCAACGCTCTACCGCTGCGCAACGTACCGGCCGGCACCATGGTGCATGCCATCGAGATGCGTCCGGGTGGCGGAGCCAAGCTGGCCCGCTCCGCCGGTTCGGCAGTGCAACTCATGTCGAAGGAGGGTGATCTCGCCCTTCTCCGTCTCCCTTCCGGGGAGATGCGTCAGGTCCCCCTGGATTGCAGGGCAACCGTCGGACAGGTCGGCAACACCGAGGCCGAGCTGATCAAGCTGGGGAAGGCTGGTCGCAACCGTTGGAAAGGCGTGCGTCCGCAAACACGCGGTGTCGCAATGAACCCAGTCGACCATCCCCTCGGTGGTGGTGAAGGCAAATCCTCGGGTGGGCGTCATCCGGTGAGCCCGTGGGGCAAGCCGGAGGCGCGCACACGGAAGAAGAAGAAGGCGTCGGACCAATACATAATCCGTCGCCGTAGCAAGAAAGGCAGGCGCTGATGGCGCGTTCCCTCAAGAAGGGCCCCTTCGTCGACGACCATCTCGCCAACAAGGTCGACGAGCTCAATCGTTCGAACCAGAAGCGGGTCATCCGCACCTGGTCGAGACGGTCGACGATCATCCCCGAGTTCATCGGACACACGATCGCTGTCCACGACGGACGCAAGCATGTGCCCGTCTACATCACAGAGTCCATGGTGGGCCACAAACTGGGCGAGTTCGCCCCGACCCGGACGTTCCGCGGACACGCCGACAAGGCGGTGAGACGATGAAGGTCAGAGCTCACACCCGTTTCATCCGGCAGTCGCCATACAAGGTGCGTCGCGTGCTCGATCTGGTCAGGGGTCTCCCTGTCGAGGAGGCTCAGCACGTGTTGCGTCTGACCAACCGGGCCGCTGCCG
>DASTBQ010000218.1:0-5729 GCA_035711995.1 Acidimicrobiia bacterium
GGACCTCCGACGGGCGTTTTCTCGACTATGGCCGCAGGCATCGCATTGCGCCGCCGGCACTTCGTCGAGCGTTACTCGCCCACTACAACCACATGTGCGGCGCCGACGGGTGCGACTCGCGTAGTCGTCTCCAGATCCATCATCTCGTCCCCTGGTCCGAGGGTGGCGAGACCAATCAAGAAGACCTCGTGGTCCTCTGCTGGTTCCATCACCAGGTGGTTGTGCATGAGCGGCGATTCGAGATCTACTTCCCGACCGGCGATCGTCGTCGGATCAGATTTCGCCCACCCGAAGAGCGGCATCGACCTAGTTAGGGACGTTCTTCCCACGTCCCGGACCGGTCACCGTTTCCCACCCCTCTGACGAACAGCCTCGAAGAGCACGATCCCCGCAGCAACCGAAGCGTTGAGCGAGTCGGTCGTGCCTGTCGCCTGTGGGATGGTGACCGTCACCGAGGCGGTCGACAACGCCTCCTCGGACAGACCCTCATGCTCGGCGCCGATCAACAGCGCTGTCGGTCCCGACATGTCGGTTTCCCAGATCGAACTGGTGGCATCGGGCGAGGTAGCCACGACTTTCATCGCTTCTAGCCATGGCCCGAGCTGTTCCCAGCTCGTCATCGCGAAAGGCATTGAGAAGATCGCTCCGGTGGATGACCGCAACACGTTCGGATTGAAAGGATCGACGGAACCGCCCACCGCCACTACCGCATCTGTGCCTGCTGCGACCGCCGTCCTGAGCATTGCTCCCAGATTGCCCGGTTTCTCGATGTTCTCCACCATCAACACCAGTGGATCGCTGCCGAGAACGATCCGGCCCAGATCCACCTCGAATTGAGGGAAGACTCCGATCAGCCCCTCTGCGCGGCTCCGGTACGACGCCTTGTCAATCACATCGGGGAGAACCGAGATGGTCTCACCGGTCGTGTCGAAGTCGTCCGAGACAAAGGTGACGATTGGTGTCAGACCCGACTCGATCGCCCGTCCGTAGAGCCGTCGCCCCTCGACCACGAATACCCTCTCGGCATCCCGGTGTCGTCTATCCCGGAGACGTACCAGCCACTTGATACGGTCGTTGGAAGGCGAGGTGATGTCGTACGACACGAGCCGGGAGTATCGCAGCCGTGGCGTACTCTTCACCTGTGGAACTGGTTCTGCTGGGCACATACACGACCCTCACCGAGGCCAATCTCGTCAAGGCGCGGCTCGAATCGGAGGGCATCGCCGCGCTCGTCCAGTCAGACGACCTCGGTTCGATGACACCGACCCTCAACACGGTCCGTGGTGTCCAGGTGCTGGTTCGTGAGGACGATCGGGCAGGAGCAATGGAGGCCCTGGAGCGAATGCTCGAACCGGGCGACTAGCGAGCCAACCCCCAGCGATCCGAGAACACCACGTTGTCGGCGGTCTTCTTCGGCCGTCTCAGACTCGCCGACTTCCGGTCCGGTATCGCATAGCCGACTGTCACCACACCTATCGGGTGGTAGTCCTCGGGGATGCCCAACAGTTCCGACAGGTCGGGGACCGAATGGACGCCAAGGAACCCGGCAGCGAGCCCTTCGTCGACCGTGGCGAGCAAAACAGCCATCATCGCCGCTCCTGCATCGACCCACCAGTACGGGACAGGCCACTCGATCACCGACCCGTCGTCGTTGAGCTTGTCGGGCTCGGAATACCTGTCCCGGTACACCTTCTCGCTGACCGCGATCACGATGTGTGCCGGCGCACGTGAGATCCATGGGTCAAATCCGGCCTCCACATATGCCGGTTCGTCTGCGATCTCGGCGATCCGACGTCGCACTTTCTGATCGGTGACGACCACGACACCCACCGCCTGGCTGTTTCCCGCCGACGGCGCCCGTAGGGCAGCAGCTGCGACACGGTCGAGGGCCCCGTTGTCCGGCGGCTCTTCCGAGTAGTTGCGGACCATGCGACGTCGGGCGAGGACCTCGGAGAACTCCATATATCGATTCTGTCATGGTCGTATGTCAGTGTGCCGGCGAACTTCGCTGCGGAAAGAGGGGTCGAGGTCTACAGTGATGAGCGTGGTTTTCACACCAGGCGGTCCCTGCGGGGAGGGTCGTTCGACTATGGCCGGGTTGTCACGCGGGTTCAGATCGTGAAGGTCGTTTGGACCAGGGGCAAGGGTTGTCTCGAGCTCGCTGAGGCTCTCGGGGCGGGTGAGCCGAGCCGTATCCAAGGAGATGTCGCCGAAGGCTGCATCGACGAGAGAGCTGACTTTCTGGTCACAAAACGTCTCCCGTCGGGGTTCGATCTGGTCAATGTGGCGGTCCCCGTCGACTTCGATGCCGGGAAGGTCACCAAAGTCGTCGCCACCGTCGCCGGTGGTCCCCATTCGCTCCTGGCCGCCGAGACGGCGGTGAGGATCGCAGACAGTCTCGGTGTCGAGGCGGAGATGCTCTCTGCCGCAGTCGACAGGGACAAGATCGACGCAGCCAACGAGATCCTGGAACAAGTCGGGGCCGATCTCCCCAGCATCGGTTGGCGTGTGGTCCTGGTCGACGGTATCGGAGAACTCGTCGACGATCTCGAAGACGGCGCACTGCTCGTCCTGGGAGCTCCCGGCGGCTCCTGGCTGAATCGTTCTCGGACCGGCCCCGGCGCCCGTCTCCGGCGCACCGCCCAGGCGGGTTCTGTCATCGTCCGGAGCGCTCCTGACCGGGTTTTCAGGTTCATGGGTGACCCCGTCTACGTGGCTCCGCTCCGACATGCCGACGACACGCTCCGCATCCACAAGGAGAACACTCTCGCCGTGGCCGACCAAGGTCGGCTGGTCGGTCTTGTGACTCGCGATGGTCTGATCAAGGCCGGAGGCGCTCCTGTGGCCTCTGTCATGAAAGATGCGGTGTCGGTACGGGTCGACGAAACCATCCTCGAAGCACGCGAGTTGGAACCCACATTTGGCCGCGATCCCATTCCGGTCACCGATCACGACGAGAACTTGGTCGGTGGTTTGTCATTGCCTGTCGCCTGACTTCGATTAAGAATCTCCGACCGTGAACGGACGCATCACATTCCGCGGGGTCTTCTGGGTCGTCATCGCACTCGTTCTGTTGGCGCATGTCGCCGGGGGGTGGATGTTCTCGGGTCGGATGATCAGGGAGGGGTTCACCCCCGATCCGGCCCCTGTCGTCGTGCCGAGTGGAGACTTCGAGTTGGAGGAGATCAGCTACGAGACCCCACTGGGGCCGATGGACGCCTGGTATCTGCCTGCCCCGGCAAGCACTTGGGTGATCCATGTCCACGGTCTCAACAACACCCCCGCCGAGCCCGAAGTCGTGTTCCCTGCGATCCAGGACGCCGGCTACCCCCAGCTCTCGATCACTTACCGCAACGACGAGGGCCAGCCCACCGATCCCAGCGGCTATTTCCAATACGGCGAGACGGAATGGGAAGACGTCCGAGGCGCCGTCGAGTACGCCAGGGCGAACGGCGCCGAGCAGATGGTGTTCATGGGGTACGGCACGGGGGCCTCACACGTGCTCTCTTACATCTACCAACATCAGCTCGAGGAGGTTGCCGGCGTCGTCACCGACTCGGCAAACATCGACATGGGTTCCACAGTCGACTTCCAAGCGTCCCAGGAGGAACTCCCATTGATTCCGGTCGAAGTCCCGCCGACGATGGTCTGGGTCGCCAAGTTCTTCACCTCTCTGCGAATCGATGTCAACTGGCAGTCGATCGATTACATCGAAAAGGCGACTCGTTCGCTGCGGGTGCCAGTGCTCGCCATCTACGGGACCGAGGACCAGTCCGTGCCTGGCCAGCTGAGTATCGATCTGGCTGCCGCCCAACCCGATCTGGTCGATTTGCTCGCTGTCCAGGGTGCCGGTCACGTTCAATCATTCGACGTCGACTATCAGGGGTATGTCGACCGCGTCCTCGAGTTTCTCGCCGACGTCACTTAGGATCAGCCGTCAGCTGTCTTCGAGTGGTGAGGCGTGACCGTCAACTCGACCTCCCTGATTCGCCTTCCGTCCATTCGTCTGACGGTCATCTCGTAGTCAGACCCGGTCAGTACGTCGCCACGTCGCGGCACCTTCCCCAATGCCGACATGATGAACCCGCCCACCGTTTCGTATTCACCCTCGGCGACCTCCACGCCCACTTCTTCGAGACGGTCCACCCGGGTCTGACCTGCGACCAGGTAGCGGTCCTTTCCCGCCGGTCTGATCTCCATGACTTCGCGGATGTCGTGCTCATCTCGAATGTCCCCGACGATCTCCTCCGCGATGTCCTCGAGGGTGACCAACCCTGCGACGCCCCCGTGCTCGTCGATGGCGATGGCGAGATGCACACCCTCTGAGCGCATCATCTCCATTACAGGTGAAATCGGGGTCGTTTCAGGCACCATCGGAACGGTCCGGATCAGTTCGGCGGGCACAGGCTCTTCGCGATGCTCATCGTCGATGGCGATCAAGTCCTTGGCGTGCACGAAGCCCCGGATGTCATCGAGGTCGTCCCCGTACACCGGGATTCGGGAGTGCCCCGTGGCGACGACCGTACTCTCCAGGACCGCGGCGGATTCGGCAAGTGACATCGCCACGAGATCGGGGCGGGGAACCATCACTTCGCTGACGACGGTGCTCTGAAAGCCCAGGGCGGACGCAAGTAATCGTGAGGAGGAGGGGTCGATGATCTTGCCTGCCCCGATCGTCTTGACCAGCGAGGCGATGTCCTCCGCGGAGTGAGTCGTCTCCACACTGCGTCGCGTCTCCACGCCGAAAAGCCGGAGCAGGGCGGTGGCCACCCAGGAAAGACCCACGATCACAGGTCTGAAGATCGTGACGTAGGCACGGAATGGAGCAGCGAGGAGCAGGGCGGCCTTCTCCGGTGCGGCGATTGTGGCGTTCTTCGGAGCCATCTCACCGAAGACGTTGTGGACGAAGGACACGATGAGTAGTGCCGAGATCAATGAGAGTGTCGTGATCGCCCCCGCCGGCGCGCCAACGGATTCGAAGAAATCGTGGAACGCGGTCTCCAGGGAGGTCTCGATCACGAAGCCGAGACCAAGCGACATCGCCGCCACCCCCAACTGCGCTCCGGCGAAGGTGATCGGTAACTCGTTCATCGCCGAGAGCGCCCAACGGGCAAGACGGTTGCCGGCTGTAGCCCTCTCTTCGAGGGGAGGGCGACGAGCCGCGGTGAAGGCGAACTCCACCGCCACGAAGAATCCGTTCAGGACGACCAGGACAATGGCGACGACCAGGGCACCGAGACTCATGTCAGCCCCGGCCCCGAAACCAGGCTGACAGTCTCTACCCGGAATCCGTCGACACTCTCCACTTGGAAGGTCCAGCCGTCGATTGTCACCTGGTCACCTTTCTCGGGGAGTCGTCCCAGCTCGGCAGTGACCAGACCACCCAAGGTCTCATAACGACCCTCGGGCCAGGCGAACCCGATCTCTGCTTCCACTTCATGACGATGGAGCAGCCCCGACATCTCCCCGGGGACCGTCAAGACCTCCACCTCCCCCGTGTCGTGCTCGTCCCTTATCTCTCCGACTATCTCCTCGAGGAGGTCCTCAGAGGTCACGATCCCGGCGGTGCCGCCATATTCGTCAGTCACCACTGCCATCCCCGAGCCGCGTGTCCTCAACTCGAAGAGCACGGTGTCGAGTGGCTGGGTGTCCGGGATCACCAATGCCGGTCGCATGTGGTCGGCAAGAGCCTCGGTGTCTCTACGTGACGCTGGAACCCGGAGACTGTC
>DASTBQ010000219.1:0-2378 GCA_035711995.1 Acidimicrobiia bacterium
GGAAGACCCCGAGGTTCTGGATTCCAGCACGACCACACCTACCACCACTGCTCCGCCACTCGAGCCGGCCCCGATCGACGTCCTCGACGAGACCTGCACTCCCGACGGGATTGGAAGTCTCATCTGCGCCAACCTCACGTCCGGGACACCCGACGAATACCAGGTCAGCTGGATCGAGAATCAAGAGACCGGTATCGAGATCAGGTTCACGTTCCTCGAGCCAATGGCCATCACTGCGATCCACTGGACCAACATCGAGGACGCCACCCGCTTTCAGCAGAACTATCGGGCTTCGACGATCACGGTCGAATCCGACGACTCGGTGGCCGGACCCACGACCATCTCTCTTCAAGACGTGCAGGGGACCCAGGTCGCCCAGTACTCGGCTTTGCAGACCACGTCATTGACAATCAGGGTTATCGACGCCTATCAGGCCCAGGTCGTCGGTGATAATGTCTTCGACGAGCTGGCGATCACCGAGATCGAGGTATGGGGTCGTCCCGTCATCACCCCCACGGGGACCACGGCACCCGCCGGCACCGGCTCCACCACCACCACAGCGGCTCCCTGATCATCCTCCCGGACCGAAGTCCCGTCTCCGAGACGGGTCTTCGCCCAGAGCGGACGAAACGCACTATTGCTTGATGTAGGGCTGACCGTCGGCCGCCGGTGGTCGGGCGTGACCCACCAGACCCGCTACGACGATGACGGTGGCCACATAGGGCAGCATCAGCAAGAACTCTGAAGGTATGCCGGTTCCGAGGATGCCCAACCTCTGGGCGAGGGCACCGGAGAAGCCAAAGACCAGACCGGCGGCCATCGCCCCAAACGGCATCCATCTCCCAAAGATCATGGCTGCGAGACCTATGAACCCGATGCCTCCGGTCATGTTCTCCTCGAAACGGGAGATCTGTGCGAGAGCGAGGAATGCCCCTCCGAAACCGGCGATCAGCCCTGCGCCGATCACGTTGCGATAGCGGGTCCGGAGAACATCGATGCCGACCGTGTCAGCGGCCTTGGGATGCTCGCCGACCGACCTGACCCGGAGACCCCATCGGGTCCGAAACAGAGCGAAGTGGAGACCAAACACCAGCAGGAAGGTCCCGTAGACGAAGAACGTGTGGTCGAAGAGAACCGGGCCGATCACCGGGATGTCGGCCAGGAACGGGATCCGGATGCTGTTGACGCGTGCCGGAGCATTCAGGTCCTGAGACACGGAGAGGACACGGCTCGCCAGGAATGATGTGAGCCCGAGGGCCAGGATGTTGATGACCACACCGGCGACGATCTGATCGACCCGGAACCTGATCGAGAGCCAGGCGAGCAGTGCACCAAGGAGTGCGGCGATCAACATTGCCCCGAGGACCCCGAACATGGTCCCGAACGCGCTGGAGAGGACGACTGCGACGAATGCAGCCGTCAGCAGCTGGCCCTCGATACCGATGTTGATGACCCCGCTTCGCTCACAGGTCAGACCGGTCAACGCCCCCAATGTGATCACCACCGAGGAGATCACCGTGGAGCGGAGCATGCCCACCATGCTGAACGAGGCGTCGGCTGCGGCCCAGGTTAGGAAGGCGAGAACGAAGGCGAGGAACCCGAGACCCAACGCCGTGTTGGTAAAACTGAGACGTCGTCCCTGGAGACGATCGAGACCGAGGGTGAAGATGATCACCGCCATCAGCCCCGAGAAGAACCTCGAATTGAGGGTGATCGAGATGTCCTGATTGACATCGGTTGGAAGACTCAGATTGAACGTGGACTGTGCGTCCGCCGGAACGCCGATGGCGAATACACCGAGAACGACAGCCGCAAGGACGAGCAGGATCACTCCGATGATGCGAGACCGACGAACATCGGCGCTCGTCTTCACCACCACTGGTTCCACGACGGCCTCCGCAGGCATCACGTCTGTCATGCGCCCCATCCCGAAGTGACCTGGTACGACTCGGTGGTCTCACCTTTGATCCGCCAGATCGCCCTGATCAGACCGGGCGCAGCCACGAAGATGACGATGAGCGCCTGGAGGACAACCACGAGGTCGATCGGCACCTGAGCTGCGCCCTGCATCTCACGGCCACCGGCGGACAGAGCCCCGAAGAGCAGCGCTGCCCACATGACCCCGATCGGATTGGAGCGACCCAACAACGCCACGGTTATGGCGTCGAATCCGACGAAACCAGCCAGCGCAGGCGAGGCTTTGTAAGGGTCGAGTGCCATCACCTGGTTGGCGCCGGACATCCCCGCCAGGCCACCCGCGATTGACATAGCCAATGTGATCACCAAGGCGACGTTCATGCCGGCGTACCGGCCAGCATGCGGATTGGCGCCCACTGCCCTGAACTCGAACCCGATCGATGACTTGTAGAGGAGCCAGT
>DASTBQ010000220.1:0-7024 GCA_035711995.1 Acidimicrobiia bacterium
CACGCCGAGCTCCTTCTGTCGCTCGAAGGTCTGCTCTCGCTGCACGTCCCAACCGCGGGAGAACTGGCCCCGGTACTTGGCGATCCAATCGTCCGCCACGTGGTGTGGTGCGTGGGTGGCGCCGGGGGCGTAGTAGACGAAGAATGGCTTGTCTTCGCCCATCAACGCCTTCTGCTGATGGATCCAGGAGATCGCCTTGTCGGTGAGGTCCTCGGTCAGGTGATAACCCTCCTCGGGAGTCGCCGGCGGTTCGACTGGCGTCGTCCCTTCGTAGAGAGCCGGGTCCCATTGGTTGTTCTCACCGCCGATGAAACCGTAGAAGTACTCGAAGCCTCCGCCGCCCGAGGGCCAGGCGTCGAAAGGGCCCATCGGAGACGACTGCCACACCGGAACCTCGTGGCATTTGCCGAACTGGGCGGTGGAGTAACCGTTGAGCTTCAACGTCGTGGCCAATGGCGCTTTGGTGTTGGGTCGCAGAGAGTTGTTGCCCGGCGCCGATGTAGCGGTCTCGGTGATGCTTCCCATACCGACCGAGTGATGGTTACGCCCGGTGAGCAGCGCCTGCCGAGTCGGGGCGCAGAGGGCAGTCGTGTGGAAGCGGGTGTACATGAGCCCACCTGCCGCCAGCCGTTCTGCGTTCGGTGTGTTAACCGGTCCGCCGAAGGCACTCGAAGCCCCAAACCCGACGTCGTCCAGCAAGATGACCAGCACGTTCGGCGACCCGTCCGGCGGAAGCAACGGCTCGATCGGTGGGTAGCGAGTCTCGGGATCTTTGGCGTCATACGTCGTCAGTCCGGGAGCGGGCCGATCGGGTATGGGCAGCAACGAGCGAACGTGATGGTCAGGACGGTTGGGCATTGGATCTCCGTTGGATGGAAGGGAATCAGGCCGTCATGTCGCGGCCGTGGGCGGTCAAGGCCCAGATGACGAAGGCACCGGCGGCAATCATGATGATCGACCACCACGGCTGGTAGGGCAGCCAGGCGAAATTGCCGATGATGCTGACCGCGGCGATGACCACGCCGACAGTTCGGGCCCAAACCGCACCGTTGAACACCGCGAAGCCGGCGATAAGGACGACGATGCCCAGGATGAGATGGATCCAACCCCATGTGGTCACGTCGAGTTGCAGAAGGTAGTTGGGAGTGGCCACCAAGATCCCGTCTTCGACGATCCCGGCGAAGCCCGCCAGGGCATGGAAGAAACCGAGGATCCACATCCATACTGCGGCGTAGATCGTCCAGCCAACCGCCCAGCCACTGGGCTCTCTCTGAGTGCTCATCTTCTCGCTCCTGTTGTTCGACGATTGCGCGCCATGAAAGGACCTTACGCCGGCCATCACCCCAGGGACGAAAGAGAGACGGCGGGATCATCATCCGATCGGGACGATGGACCTTGATACGAGCTGCGCGACACTCGCGTACGATCGGCATGCGCTAGTGAAAGGAGTGCAATGAGCGACGAAATCGAGATGGGCCCCATTGACTATCTCGTGGTCGAATGGCCCAAGGAGTCTCCACCCACCGGTGAGGCATTTCCCTACCTCGTCGATTTGGTCGACCGCGGTGTGATCCGCATCCTCGACCTGGCGTTCGTCGAGAAGGACGTGGATGGCAATGTCCTCGCCTTGGACATCGCCGACTTCGACGGGGACGGATACAACGATCTGGCGATCTTCGAGGGGGCCTCGTCCGGTCTGATAGGTGAAGAGGACCAGCAGGAGGCGGGTGGCGTCCTCGAGCCCGGCACGGCCGCCGCAATCATGGTCTACGAGAACACGTGGGCGGCGCCTTTCGCCACCGCACTCCGCAAGACGGGGGCGCAACTGGTGGCACAGGGGCGCATCCCCATCAACGACTTGATCGCCACCCTCGACGAGCTGGAAGCCGCCGAGGGCTGAGAGGAGACTTCAAATGCCGAGATTGATGAGAACCATGGCGCGCACGGCCGTAGTGGCCGGGACGGCGACCGCGGTGTCGAACCGAGTGTCACGCCGTCAGGCCGACCGGTGGTCCGACCAGGCAGATGCTCAGGCCTATCAAGAGGAGCAGGCCGCGGCAGCGCAGGCTCAGTATGCGGCTCCACCGCCACCGGCCGCCTCCAGCGGAAACGACCAACTGGCCCAACTCAAAGAACTGGGAGAACTCAAGGCAGCAGGCGTGCTCACCGAGGAAGAGTTTGCAGCCCAGAAAGCGAAGATCCTCGGCGGCTAGCCGACACATCGCCAAACAAAGAGAAGGCGGCTGTCTCACGGCAGCCGCCTTCTCCGTTCAATGGTCGGGCGTCAGGCCAGCAAAGCCGCCTTCTGCGACTGGAACTCAGCGTCGGTGAGGACACCCTGGTCCCGCAGAGCGGCCAGTTTGGCGATCTCATCCGCCGAAGAACTGCTTCCGACGGTTTCGCGGATGTACTGCTGGGTAGCAGCCTCCGCCGCCTGGTAGTCCTTCACGTCACGTTCCGCCATCCCTTTGCCGCGAGCGATGACGTAGACCAGCACACCGAGGAACGGCAGGAAGATCACGAAGATCGTCCATAGGGCCTTGCCCCAACCGCTCATGTCTTCGCTCCGGAATATGTCGCCGAAGATGCGGAATAGCAGCATCAGCCACACGAAGAACAGGAAGAACATCAAGAACGTCCAAAACAGATCCAACAAAGGCATAGACAGTTTCCTTTCAGTCAACGGGATGATTCGTGTTCCCGCCCGTCGCCCGCATCGTACGTAAGGGATGAAACGACTCGCGTTCGACAGAAATCTGTCTGATCAGGCGGTCAACGAACCTGTCATATAGATGGGGACGGCGAAGAGACTGCGAGAGCATGGGGTAGGGCATGCGGTTCCGGTTCAGATGTAGTCGTTGCGTTCCAACCACCGAGACCCGAAGAACCCTTCCAGCGCCGGTATGTAGAACGTGACCGCCCGGTAAACGGCCGTCACCGCGAGGGCCACCGACTGATCGACTCCGAATGTGGCGAGGAGAGCTGTCATCGCAGCCTCGGCCACCCCCACGCCGCCGGGTATCGGCATGAACCCGGCAAAGAGACTCGTTCCGGCCGCAACGAACAACGCCGCGCTGTAGTCGACCGGAGAGCCGACAGCCTCGAGCAGGATCCACAGCGTTATGCCAAGCAAGTTCCAATAGACGAAATTGCTGGTCAGCAATCCGATCGCACGCACAGGTTGACGAAGGACGACGAGCAGGGCGCCCCATGCTTGTTGGAGAACGGGGACGACCTTCTCCCGCAGGCGCTCCACCTTCATCACAGCGATGACCACCCCGACAACCAGGAGCGTGAGGATCCCCAAGATCAACAGCCACGGGACGTCATCGGCGTCGATGTCGAATCCGAGGTCGACGTTCCCGGTGAGAAGAATCACGACAAGGATCACCGCCTGAACCAGGAAACCCGAGAACCCGTCGATTGCACCCTGTGCCAGGGCGACAGTGATGGTCACTCCGAACTTGTGGAGAAAAGCTGCGTTCATCGCCACGCGCCCGGCGGAACTGGGAATGGCAAGGCTGATGAACTGGCTTGCCGTCTGCAGTGTGAGAAGCGGCCAGAAGGGGAGCTTGGCCGGGACTGCGAACATCGTGGAGGTGGCCTGGGGGAAGAATTGCAACTGCCCAACGATGAGCGCCGCCACCACCAGCCACCAGTCCGCCGACTCGAGGACCTCCCAAATCTCCGCATAGTCGACCTGGGTGATCAGTGGGATCAGGGCGTACGCAACCAGCAGAAGCAGCGCCAGCATCACCAGGTTGCGAACCGTCACCCGACGGAGCTGCACCGGTTTGGGCAGGTCGGCGCCGGTAGCCTCCGATACACGGGTGGCGATCTTCACCATCAAGTCTTTGGGCTCGTCCGTGAGATGACGGGTGGTCGGGCTGATCGCAGGTATCTGCAGATAGGGCAAGACCGCTAACAGACGATCCTGACCCAGACCCTGCACGGCGGTGTCCACTGCTCTGTCGACCCCAACCAGGACAGCCAGGGAAAAGAGCAACTCGGCTACATCCGACCCCACGTCGGCCTGGTCGGCGGCCAGCGAGCCGAGAGCGAAACCTGTGAGGGCGGGCGCGTCCGGCCCGAGCAGGACGGACGAGGTGTCCAAAGACCCGTGGCTGATCGACCTGGAATGCATCGTCGCCACCTCACGCCACACCTGAACGAGGACCGCCTCGTCCACGTCGTCGGCAGTCAGATCGTTCAACGGTGTCCCCGTCCGTTCCAGTGCTATCAACGCGATCTCCGACGAGGCACTGCCCACAGCCACGAGATCTGCAACGTTCACTCCCACCCGGTTGGCGATCACGGTCACCAACGCCTCGTGCTCAACCGCCTGGAGACGCGTGTAGCTGACGGTCCGCTCCATCTCGCGGTACCAGAGCGTGTGCCAGAGCTTTGCGGCGAGCTGCGAGTCGAAGGCATCCCGGCCATGGACCTTTACCTCGATCTGTCGATTCGAGTCGTCGAGAACGTGAAATCTGACCACACCCCATGTCTGGTAGGGAGCAGCCACGATGCCGGTATTGGGAACACCGAGCGTTTCGAGGGCGGCCGAAACAGCCCTGGGGTCGGGGTATCCCCGTGGAGAGCCGACGATCGCCAGGTAGACACCGGCGGCGAACAGACCGATTCCGAAAGAACCCACGGCGTGAATCGGGGTTCCATAGCTGAGGGCTATCGCGGCCACAGCCGTGACCAGGATGGCGAACCAGCCGAACCGTCGGAGCGGACGGGTGAGGTGAGGCGCCACCGAAACCAGGATCGCTGTCACCAGAGCTACCCGCACTACAGGGAAGCGGGGAACGGGGTCCTCCAGGTCGATCTCTGGCAGGACATAGGGCCAGGCACCGTTGACCACGAACGACAGGAAGATCGCAAGCAGAAAAGCGAACGCGGCGACGATCACGAAATCACGTAGAGCTCCCCGTCTCTCTTTACCGCCAAAGACCAGACCCCCGAAGACCACCAGTGCGTAGATGAGGCTGAGCAGATAACCCATCTGGAACAAACCGACAACCCAGCCGGGAGCAGCGGAGATCAACTCGACCAGCGACTCGTCCCAACCCGGTGTGGTGTCTATCGCAAAGAGCGTCCAGATGACGAGTAAGAGGCCGACGACACCGGTGGTTATGTCCCGAGGCCGTCTCACCCGGGGTTGACCGGCCGACGAGACGAAGTACGAGGCGTGCGGGATCGAAAGCGTTTTCATCCTCGGCCCGGCTCGGGCTTGAGCGGCTTGCCCCACAACGACACGAGACGTGCGACGAAGGTGATTATGAAGACCTGACCCACGAAGGCCTCGATCACCACCAGACGTTTTGCCAGGTTGGAAGCGGCGAGGATGTCTCCGTATCCGACTGTGGTGAGAGTGACGAAGGAGAAGTAGGTGTAATCACCATTGTCGACCACGCCGTTCAAGAACTCCTGGTCTGTCATCAGGTCCAGCCCGAAGTAGATAGAAGACATCACAAAAGCGATCAGGGCATATGCGGAGATCCCACCCATCACTGTCTGGATGGTCACGGTCCGGTGTCTGAGGATCCGGTGCAGAATCGCCAGGATGGCGGCAAATTGGGCAACCGCAAGGAGGAGAAGTCTGTATCCATCAGCGGTCGCGGAGGCAAAGACCCCGACGGTCAGAGCGCTGAACAGGACGAGTGCAGTGGCGGCAAGGCCGACACGGCGAAGTACCCGGGGTATCCCGGGTGACCACAACGTCGTCAAAAGGACCGTCACCCACAGAAACGAGTTGACCACCAGCACCCAACGACCTTGATCGAAACCGGCAACGACGTAAGCGGCGAGAATGAGAAGCAGGACGATGCCGTAACGCTCGCGGAGGGGCAGACCATCTGTCTCCTCATCTATCTCCTCGCGCAAGGTCTCGCCGGTGTACTCCGCCTCGTCGCTGGTCATGGGTGGTGCGAGTGTAGGAACAGAGCATCGCCGGACGACGGAGTCGTCGCTATGGCTCGACTATGGGGGAATCGGCGCCCGCGCTGCGACCACTCGCTCGTACCGCAGTAGTGAAGAACCGGCTCTGCATGGCGTACAGACCGCCCCCGTCGTTCTGAACCACCTGACCGTTGAGCCAGCGCGCCTCGGGAAGACAAAGCAAAGCCACAGCCTCCGCTGCCTGCTGGGGAGTTGCCGCTTCCCGGAGCGGGTGTGTCTCGATCTCCGCCCGCTTGAGAGTGTGGTACAACGGGCCCGTCATCATCTGGATCGAGTCGGTGTCGATGTAGCCGGGTAACACGCCCATCGCGGTGACACCGGCAGGGCCCAGCTCGGTGGCGAGATAGCGAACCAGAGTCTCCATCGATGACTTGGCGGCGGCGAGCAGTCCGTGCGACGGGATGTAACCCGCGGTGTCGGCCCCGGAGATTGCGATTATCCGACCTCCAGCCTTCTCGAGGAGCGGGTAGGCGAGCTGGGTCATGAGGATGAAATGACGGACCGAGATGGCGAAGGTCTTGTCGATCTGGTGCATCTTGAGCGCAAGCAGCGGCTTCAGGGCGGTGGCCGCTGCATTGGCGATCAAGAAGTCGAGCCGGTCCTCTTCGAGTTCGGCAAAGGTGGAGCGGACGCTCCCCTCGTCGACGAGGTCCATCTGGACTGCTTTCGCGCCAGGGGTGCTCCGCTCGCAATCGGCAACCACCTGGGCCGCCGTCTCCGCCTCTTGACGGTACGTGATGACGACCCTGGCGCCCCACCGGGCCAGGTGGCGTGCGGTAGCGGCCCCGAGACCACGACTGCCACCGGTGATCAGGGCGACCCTTTCTTCGAGAGGGCGAAACTCGGGCATCGAGGGCACCCTAGGTGAGCGTGAGGACGGCTCGATGTTCCTGTTCACCCTGAACCAGAACCGAGGGTCATAGGCGGTCCGTTCGATCAGGTTCCCTGGGGTTGTTTCCACCAGCGGAGCCTGTCGACGTCGCGGAATCCAACACCCTCGTAGAAGGCGGTGGCCAGACGATCGTCGTCCGTACACACACGTGCGAGACTCATGCCAGCT